>DASYGR010000126.1:0-17271 GCA_035999525.1 Terriglobales bacterium | reverse complement strand
TGGCTTCCGCTTGGCTGGGAGTGATTCCCGGCTTCAGGCGCCCGATCAGCGACAGCCAGGAATTATTTCTTGCGTTGCGATAGTGGCGTCCGCGCAGGATCTCTGGCTGCATGCTCAAAGGAACAAAGACTGCCATTAGCTGCCCGACAACGTCGCCGTCGAAGCCGGCGGGCGCCACGCCGAGCACCACAAATGGATACCCATTCAGACGGATGCCTTTCCCGATGATTGATGGAGAAAGTGCAAACTTGCGCTGCCAGTACTCATAGCTCAGCACAACGACTGGATTGGCATTTTCGGCTGTGTCGTCGGAATCGCCAAGCAAACGTCCGGCAGCAGGTTTGACCCCAAGCACGTTGAAGTAATTCCCGCTGACCATGCGGCCCCTGACCCTTAGATCGGAAGGGCCGCCCTGCCCCGCATCGACTTCAACACGTCCGCTTGCCGCCGCGCACAATCCGCTAAAAACAGAGTTCTCATCACGGAATACTTTGTACAGAGGGTGAGAAAAAATATCGGTGCGTGGTGTCCCGTTGGAATTTCCGTTGGTCCGTGTTGGATCTCCAACCACGACCAGTTGCTGGGGATCGGCCACGGGCAGCATCTTGAGCAGAAGCGCATTTACCACAGTGAAGATAGCGGTGTTCGCCCCTATGCCGAGCGCCAGCGTAATAACAGCGACCGTCGTAAAGCCAGCATTCTTTTTCAACTGCCGCAACGCATAGCGAATGTCTTGAAATATTCCGTTCATTTATTTGTTATTCCTTCACTCGTAACGCAGAGCCACCATGGGATCCACCTTTGTTGCACGGCGCGCAGGGAGATAACAGGCGAACAAAGCCGAAATCAACAAAAGAATTGAAACGACGGAAAACGCCGTGAAATCAATTGTGCCGACACCGTATAGCGTGCTCCGTATGGCGCGGCCTACGAAAAACGCGCCCACTAAGCCCAAGCCGAGACCGATGAGGGCAAGCGCAACGCCTTCTTTTAGAACCAATCCAAGTACCTGGCGTCGATCCGCTCCCAGGGCCATGCGCAGGCCGATCTCATGCGTACGCTGGGCCACGGAGAAAGCCATCACTCCGTAAATGCCTACTGCCGCCAGTAACAGCGCAACCACAGCAAAAGTCATGTAGAGCACGGTGACAAAGCGATCTCCCAGGAGGTTTTCATCCACGATCTGGTCCATAGTTCTCGTGCTAGCCAGTGCAAGGTCGGGATCCATTGATGCGACAACAGCAGCCACACTTTTGCTCATGGTTCCGGGATCGCTCAAAGTGCGGATTGCCGCGTTCACCCCTGGCCAGGGACTTTGATAAAACGGGACATCAATTTCCGCGAAGTTATCGCCGCGAAGGCCTCCCGTTCGAACGGTGTGAAACACTCCGACAATTTGCCATGGCACAGACGGTCCTAACTTGGTTACACCGGGGATCAATTGTTCGATCATCAATTGCTGCCCGATAGGATCTACTCCCGGCAGGTAACGCCGGACGAAGTTCTCATTCACCATGGCCACTCGCGGACTGCCATCAATATCCTGTTCGGTGAAACTGCGGCCTTTCACCATTTGAATGCCAAAGGTCTTAAAGTAATCAGGTGTCACCATTTGAAAACCTGCTCCATGTCTGGAGCCGGCCTCAAGTTTGGGTTGGCCGACAACATCAAAGGGCATGCCGAACCCAGTGCCCTGCAAAGGCGTCCCAGTTCCTACTTCCGCTTGAGAAACGCCGGGAATTGCTCGCAACCTATCCAGCAGTTGGCGATAGAACGTGACTATCTGTTGTTGGTTCGTAAAGTGCTGTCGTGGAACTGGCAGACCGAAGGTAAGAATGTGGTCAGTGCGGATTCCCAAATCCACTCGCGTCAGGTTCCAAAAGCTGTGGATCGCAAGTCCAGCTCCGGCAAGTAAAGTTAACGCCAAACCAAATTCCGAGATCACCAGTCCGCGCCGCAGTTGGTGGCGGCCGCTGCCGGTTCCACTGCGTCCACCTTCTTTCAACGTTTCGTTTAGATTTACGCCAGACGCTCGCCAGGCCGGAACACAACCAAACAGCACGCCCGCCAACATGGTGGAGAAGAAGGTGAAGAGTAATACCGGCCAGCACAGTCTCACGTCGGCTTCCGACGGCAACGTGAATGGCGGCATCAAGGCAAGGAGCGTCTTCAACATCACTTCACTCAAGCCAATGCCCGCCACTCCGCCAATCAATGCCAGCGCTATGCTTTCCGTCAGAAACTGCGTGAACACTCTTGCGCGTGTTGCTCCCAGGGAAGACCGTACAGCAACCTCTTTCAATCGGGTGGTCGCTTTCGCCAGAAGTAAATTCGCTACGTTGGCGCAGGCGATGAGCAGGATAAAGCCGACAGCTCCTAGTAGTACCCAAAGTGTGTGCTGTGTGTCTTTCGGAAAGAAATCATTATGCAGAGGCTCGACACTCGCTCCCCATCCTTTATTCGATTGTGGGTAGTCTTTGGCAATGCGGCCGGTGATGACATCCATGTCCGCTTGAGCCGCCGCCAAAGTCACTCCCGGTTTCAACCGGCCCATGACCAGAATCCAATGAAAATCGTGGTTGATTTGCTCCGGTTCGAAGGCCAGAGGCGCTACCAACTCTGTTTGCAACCGGTCAGTCGGGCCGGGGGCCATGATACCGACTACGGTATAAGGCTTACCATCCATGCGAAGTTGCTGCCCGATAATATTGAGGTTGGAACCCAGCCGTTTCCACAAGCGGTTCGAAAGGATCACTTCCTGATCGTTGCCTGGCTGGCCATCCTCAGGGGAAAACTCACCCCCTAAACTAAATTTCACTCCCATCATGCTGTAGAAACCCGGGGTGACTAATTGACCGCTGATTTGTTCTGGTCGTTCTCCCGTAGCAAGGTTAAAAGTTTTTCCCGTCCAGGCGCCCATATCCTGAAACGTTGAGTTCTGCTTTTTCCAGTCAAGGAAGTCGCCAGCCGCGACCCCATTGTTTCCACCCTGCACTCTGGACCAAACCATCACAAGTTGGTCCGGATTCGGATACGGCATTGGCTCCAGCAAGGTGGCGTAGACGACACTGAAGATGGCCGTGTTTGCGCCGACTCCCAAAGCCAATGTGATTACGGCCACAGCTGTGAAGCCGGGACTCTTGCGCAAGAGACGCAATGCAAAGCGAAAATTCTGAAGCAGCGTCGTCATTTCTGTTCACCTCTTCACTCGTATCGCAGAGCCACCATCGGATCTACCTTTGCCGCACGGCGCGCTGGGATGAAACACGCGAACAGTGCGACCGCAATCAGAAATAAGGTTGCGCCGAGGTATGTCAGGGAATCCGTCGCGCTCACTCCGACGAGCAGGTTGGCGATCCCGCGGCTGATCATGACCGCAAGTAAGAGGCCAGCTCCTGCTCCCGCGAGTACGGCCCACAATCCCTGACGCAGAGCAAGTTTCAGCACCTGCCTGCGTGTGGCTCCCAGTGCCATGCGAATCCCGATTTCTCGCGTGCGCAGGCTCACTGCGAATGCTGCAACCCCGTACACTCCGATCGCCGCCATAATCAGACCCAATCCGCCGATTGCGGAAGCGAGCAGAGCGCCAACCCGGAAGATCATGAATCCGTTTGCGCCGGAAAGCGAATCGTTCATAGTGACAAGGGAATAGAGCGGCAAGCTCGGATCGAGTCTCTTGATTACCTGTTGCACCGGCGCGATCAACGCCTGGGGAACAATCACGGTGCGAATCTGAAGCGTTCGCATGGAGAAGAAGCTTTGTTCAAGAGGAAGATAGAAAAACGGACGGTCGTCTTCACCGACGAGCGCGTATTTCCCTTTTTCTGCGACTCCGACGACTTGCCACGTTGATCCCCTGGTCTGGAAGCGCTTTCCGATCGCGTCGCCGTTCGGCCATAACTGCTGCGCCATGGTTTGATTAATAACGGCCACATGAGGCGAGGTTTCGTTATCAAAATTGGTAAAGCCGCGACCCCGCAGTAACGGGATCTTCATCGTCGAGAAATAATCCGGATCGACGAAGTTGTCCATGACGATCGGCGGCTGCTGGCCCGGGGCGGAGGGATGTCCTTCGACTTCCACGGGATCCGCCCAGGAGTAATTTCCCATGGGCACGCTATAGGCCAGGCTGACCGATTGGACCCCCGGAAGAGCGCGAACGCGATCTTTCAGCTCCTTGTAGAAAGCCGTCGTTCGGGCCTGGTCATACCCGATTTCGTGCGGGTCGAGGATTACGTTGAGCAAGTGATCCGGTTCAAAGCCTAAATACATGTGCTGAACGGCTTCGAGACTGCGCAGAAACAGGCCAGCGACGATGAGCAGAACTAGCGATCCGCTCATTTGCGCCGTGACCAGAATGCCGCGTACGCGATGCCGCGCCGCGCCGGGCGATCCGCTTCGTCCACCTTCGCGCAATGCCCGATTCACATTCGAGCGCGCAACCCGAAGCGCCGGCCATATCCCGACCGCCAGACCAGTGAAGAGCGCGGCGGCAAACGCGTAAGAAAGGACCCGCCAGTCAAGGCCAAAGTCGAGGCTGAGAGGTATGAATGATGCGACACGGATATCGGCAATGCTGTGTGTCGCCAATGCGCCTAATCCAACTCCAGCCACCCCTCCCAGTACAGCCAGGAAAATGCTTTCCATGAAGACTTGCGCTATGAGACGCGCGCGGCTGGCGCCCATCGCAGTGCGAATTGCCATTTCGCCTTCGCGAGCCGTGCCCCGAACCAACAGAATGTTTGCCACATTCACACATGCGAGAACCAGAACAACTACCGCGAGCGCTAAAAATAGAGCAGCGATCACTGCGGCCAGGTTATTCGGCAGCGGCACTGGGTGCGAAAGCCGCTCGGAAATGACTTGTATCGTTATTCCCTTTTCGCTAGCAGGATACGCAGTGGCCAGCCGCCCGGCGATCAGGCTCACAGCGCTTCGTGCCTGCGAAATAGAGACGCCCGGATTCAGCCGACCCATCACGACCCACTGGCGATCGTCGCGGCTAGTCCACATACTCGGGTCCTGCATTCCCGACATGCTCATCGGGAGATAAGCATTTATGTCGAGGGCGAAGGCTGAACCATGAAACTCTCTTGGCGTTACACCAATGATGGTGGCCGGCTTGCCATCAACCAGCACCTGCTTGCCGATCACGTCAGAACTGCCGCCGAATCTCTTTTGCCAATAGGAATAGCCGAGAACGATTTCCGCTTCTGATCCTGAGTGCTCACCCTCGCCGGGGAGGAAGAGACGGCCCATCGCGGGCTTTACCCCCAATCCGGAGAAGTAATTTCCGCTAACGTAGCTGCCCACGAAGTGATCGGCTTTATTGTCGGCGCTCATGCCTCCAAGAGTGTTTTCATACGCAAACAGGCTGGAGAAGGTGTTTGCTTGTTTTCTCAGATCAACAAATTCGGAGAAAGAAAGGAAGTAGACTCCAAGAGGCGCACCTTGCTGCTGGCCAACGAGGACCACAAGTTGATCTGGGTGGGGCACCGGCAGTGGACGAAGAATAAAGCCGTTGATCGCGCTGAAGATGGCGACATTTGCGCCGATGCCGAGCGCCAGCGTGAGCACTGTAGTGAGCGCGAATCCAGGTTTATTCCGCAGTTGCCGCAGCGCGTAGCGAAGATCTTGGACTAGTCCGTTGATCATTTTTCCCTCACTCGTAACGCAGAGCGACCATAGGATCAACCTTCGCCGCGCGGCGCGCGGGGATGTAGCTGGCCAGCAAAGCAGAAACGCCTAACAATAAGGAAACTACCGCTAGCGTCGCGGCGTCCCATGATTGGACTCCGAAGAGCAATCCTCGCATCAGGGTTGCGACGCCGATTGCGCAGACAAGGCCTCCGGCAATTCCAGCGACCGTTAGCCACGCCGCTTCCTTCAAGATGAGCTGATACACGGAACTGCGCTGTGCGCCGAGTGCCATGCGCACTCCGATCTCGCGGGTTCGCTGGCTGACCGAATACGCGATGACTCCGTAGAGTCCGATTACACCGAGCAGCAAGGCGAGGAAGGCAAAGCCTCCGACAAGCCACGCTGAGGAACGGTGCAGATAAGCGGTCGGCGAATCGTTAATTCTGCCGGTCATTGTTTGTTCGTCCATCGTGCCGATGCCGGGATCAACTTGATGAACGTCGGTGACCAGCGTGGGGAGCATTGCCTGTGCGGCCTGCGACGTGCGCACGACGAGAGAAAAGTAAGTGTCCGTACTTTGATTAAACGGATAGTAGACGGCTGGCCATATCTCTGAGTCGAGCGAGCCTTCCTTCACATCATCTACGACTCCGATGATCTCCTTGATCGACTTCGGCGAGAGGTCGTCGTCGCCAAACGTCTTGCCGACAGGATCTTCTCCGGGGAAATATTTTTTTGCCAGCGCCTGGTTAATGACGGCTACGCGCGGCTTCGACGCATCCTCGGCATCCCCGAAGTAACGTCCGTGCAACAGTTTTGCCTGGAGCGTGGTGAAATAGGCGGTGCTCACGTCGCGCTGGTTCACTTCATTGTGCTCTCCGTTGTACGGGCGGCCCACGAACCGAATCCAGTCGGTGTTGCCGTTGAAATTCACCGGCAGCACGCTGGTGATACCCACAGACTTGACGCCGGGCAGGCTCCCGATACTGCCAACGATCTGCCGCCCAACCGCCACCTGCTGCTCATCTTTTCCGTAGGTAGTCTGCGATAACGCGATCTGAAGGGTAGCCAGATGGTCAGGCTGAAAACCGAGATCCACCTGGAGCAGGCGATAGAAGCTTTTGCCCAGCAATCCTGCACCCACCAGCAGCACAACGGCAATGGCCAGTTCCAGCACGACCATGTTTGCCCCGAGACGCCGCCACATGGTTCCGGCTGAGCCACGACCCCCTTCGGTAAGGCCTTCCCGCAACTTCGTGAGAGGCAAGCGCACGATGGGCGTGGCCGAAAATAAGACCGCCGCGAACAGCGAGATGGCGACTGCAAACGCAAGCACATGGAGGTTCAAGCCGATCCCGCGCAGATACGGCATGCCGTCCATCATGTCTTTTGAAATGAGTCGCGTAAGAACCTGCATCGCCATATGCCCGGCGCCCAGGCCAAGCATGCTCGCGGCAAAAACCAGCACCATTCCTTCGGTGATGAACTGACCAACCAGTCGCGTGCGCGAAGCACCCAACGCGCCTCGCACCGCAATTTCGCGCTTGCGGCTCTCGGAACGAACCAGCAGCAAGCTCGATACATTCACGCAAGCAATCAGCAACAGCAGTCCGGCTCCGGCCAGCAGCACCAGTAGAATGGGACGGATATCCGCAACGATGACTTCGGAAAGAGGCGCCACACTCGCCCCTTGACCGCGATTGTCTCCCGGATACTGAATCTCCAGTTGGCGCGCAATCGCCTTCATGTTGGCTAGTGCGGCTTGGACCGAGATGCCGTCTTTAAGCCGTCCTATTCCTTGGAGGTTGTGGCAGCTTCGCCGGAGGGAACAAGAGTCAGAAGCGTGAAGTGTTGCCCAAAACTCGGCATTGCCGCCAGGAGCAAATTGAAAGTCCCGCGGCAGCACCCCAACAATGGTGTGCGGAACGCCACTAAGCGTAACGGTCTCGCCGATCACATTCTGTCTTCCGCCAAACCGCTTCTGCCACGACGGGAAGGTCAATAAGATCGTCTGGGGCGCTGCGGGTAAATCCTCGCCGGAATAAAAGTCCCGGCCAAGAATAGGCGTGACGCCCAGCATGCGAAAAAACCCATCACTTACGCGCTCCGCAGGCACCGGTTCGGTCCCTGCCGGAGTACTCATCAGGTAGCCGTCGCCGGTGTAAACATCCATCGAGCTGAAGACTTGGTTAAGTTTCTTCCAGTCGAGATAGTCGGGATACGAAAGGTTGGCACGAGAAAACAGCGTCCCTGCACTTTCGGTGACATCAACCAGCCGGTTAGGATTCGAGTAAGGCAGTGGCTTGATCAGCGCGGCGTCAACGAAACCGAAGATGGCCACGCTGGCACACATCCCGAGAGCCAGTATCAAAATCGCGGTGAGGGCAAAGCCCGGATTCTTGCGTAACTGCCGCAGCCCGTAGCGGAAGTCTTGAAGGAATGCCGTCATAAATTAATTCCTCACTCGTACCGCAGCGCCACCATCGGATCGACTTTCGCCGCACGCCGCGCTGGGATGTAGGCTGCCATCAGTGCGACCCCACCCAATAGCAAAATCATGCCTGTGAATGTCCAAGGGTCGGTGCGCTCAATCCCGAACAACAGCGTGGCAATGGCTCTGGCGGCGACAAACGACGCTATAGTACCCGCGCCGATTCCAAGCAGCGCTAGCTTTAGCGTTCCTGCTATCACGCTCATCTGCACTCGACTGCTGGTAGCGCCTAAGGCCATGCGTATGCCAATTTCGTGAGTTCTCTGTGTCACCGAATATGAGATCACCCCGTAAATCCCCAGTGACGCCAGAAGTAGCCCCAAGCCGGCGAAAACCCCTACCAGCTGCACAAAAAAGCGGCGAGGCGAGACGGCATGGTCAACAATCTGCTGAATGGGCCGGAACTCATAGGCTGTTTGTCCCGGATTTATCGAGCGTAGGGTGCTTAAAACACTCGCCGCGAGCACATTCGGAGGTAGGGTGGTTCGTACAACCAATTCTGCTCCCTCGGGAAGTTGCTGCGTAATAGGGGCCAGGACCTGGGGACTCGAAGCACTCTCCACGCTGCTTTCGCGCACATCGGCAATAACCCCGATGACGCGAGTGTCGCCGCTCCCAATTCCTTCAGCGATGCGACCAATCGGATCCTGGCCCGGCCATTCGCGTCTTGCGGCGGCTTCGTTGATGATGATCACGTGCTCGCGATCCGCGGAATCCTGCCAACTAAAATCGCGGCCCGCACGCAGGTGCATCCCCATCGCCTGAATGTATCCCGGCGTCACGATGTACACGAACGCGTCCTTATCGGCGGCAGGGATCGCACCCTTGGCTATCAATTCCCAGCTGCGATTGAGGTCCAATGGAAGTTTGTCGGAGATACCGGCGGCTTCAATGCCAGGAATTGCAGTTACCCGGGCTAGGACCTCTTGCAGAATTGCGCTCCGCCGCGCCGCATTGCCTCCATCGTCAAAATCCATCTTGATGGCAGCCGCGTGGCTTGGCTGAAACCCGATATCCACGTCGAGCACCCGCAAGAAACTCCGCAGCAGCAGCCCCGCGCCGACCAGGAGGACACACGCCAGGGCTATCTCTAAGATCACGAGGATGGACCGCATTCGATGACGGTTTCTGCCATCGCTCATACCATGCCCGCCGTCCTTCAGCGCTTCTTGTAACGTTGTGCCGGCAATTCTGAATGACGGCACAACACCAAAGAGAAGGGCAGTCAAGACCGCGATTGCGAGGGTCCACAGAACGGCAGCGCCGTCGACACGCGCTTCGCTGAGCAGTGGCAATGTTATGGATCCCTGATGTGCGAGGTACGACACGGTTGCGAATGCAATCCCAAGCCCAAGCGCCGCCCCCACGCCCGAAAGAACCAGACTCTCCGTTAGCAGTTGGCGAATCAGTCGGCCCCGTCCTGCCCCCAGAGCACTGCGCATGGCAAACTCTTTACTCCGCGTGGCGCCGCGTGCCAAGAGTAAATTCGAAAGATTGACGCAGACGATGAGGAGAACGAGACCCACAGCAAACCAGAGCGCGATTAGTGAGCGGCGAAGTTTGCCAGCGATGTGGTCTTTCAGACCGGTGATGGTCGTGTTCACATCCGTCGCCCACCCCAAATTTCCGTTCGGTCTGAGCTGCGGGAAGAGCACATTGCTTTCGGCCTGTGCCTGGGCCGGCGTCACTCCCGGCTTGAGGCGGCCAACCAAAGACAGCATATGTCCGTAATCTTTTATGTCTTCCATGTGGAGCGCGCGGAAGAAGTCCAATTTCGCTCCCGGCGCGAAGACAGCGCCGAAGTCAAATGTGGACGGAAGCACGCCAACGACGGTGACTGACTGGCTATTGTTAAGCGTTATGGTTCGCCCAACGATCGCCCGGTCGGAATTGAACTGCGTCTGCCAGAAGGCGTAGCTTAGCAAGACCGCCGATCGCTCTCCTTTAACGCTCTCTTCGGGAGTGAAAAGCCGTCCCAGCGCAGGCTGGATACCCAGCGTATGGAAAAAATCTCCGGCGACCCATAAGCCCGAAACAGGTTTGGGCTCGCCTTGGCCCGTTAACTTGTAATGGGAGTAGGCAAGGAACGGCACATATGCAGTTACATTCTGAAATGACCGGTTGTGTTGCCGGAACTCCTCATAGGCGTCCACTCGGTAAGTGGTGTCGGAAAGACCACCCGCTCCGTTGTTGCCCGACAACCACGCCAGTTGCTCGGGATTGGCGAACGGCAGCGGCCGCAGCAGCATCGTGTCAACGACGCTAAAGACCGCGACGTTGGCGCCGATGCCGAGGGCAAGCGTAAGCACGGCAATGACTGTGAAGGCCCGGCTCTTGCGCAACTGCCGCATCGCGTAACGCAGATCTTGAATCAGCGCGGTCATAAATTAGTCCTCACTCGTACCGCAGCGCCACCATCGGATCAACCTTCGCTGCGCGCCGCGCGGGCAGGAAACTTGCCAACGCGGAGATGATACTAAGCAGAGCAATCGAAACCGACAGTGTGAGCGGATCGTAGGGTTTCAGTTCAAACAGCAGTGAACCGGCGCTGCGCCCCGCAATGAGCGAGATGGCGATGCCAATCACAACTCCGATTAAGAGCAACTGTCCCGCTTCCCGCATCACCATGGCAACCACTTGCGCGCGAGGGGAGCCAAGAGCGACACGAATTCCTATTTCGTTTCTGCGCCGTGCCACCATGTAGGAGATCACGCCATAGAGCCCTACCATGGCTAACAACCCGGCCAGCAGCCCGAAGAATCCGGACAGCATCGCCAGCAAACGCTCCCTCATAAGACCGTCACGGATATCTTGTTGAAAGTCGCTGAACTGCGTCACGATTTCCGGGTGCGCTTCGGCGATCTTGTGTTTTACCGCGATCTCCGGCGAAGAGTTGGAATAGATCAGCAACGCTACTCCCGGCCCTTGCGCGGGGAACTGCGATGCCGGAGCGAAGGCCATGGGAGGGGTCTCCCCACGAAGGTCGTTATATTTGGTATCCGGCATGACGCCGACGATCTCGTAAACGGTAGAGGGATAGTCTGGCTCCGGACTGGTGCGAAGAGTTTGTCCGATTGGGTTCGCTCCACCAAGAAATTGCCGGATGAAGGCCTGATTGACTATCGCGACTCGCGAAGAGGTTGTTGTGTCGTTATCGTTGAAGCCGCGGCCTGCCTGAAGCGAAATTCCCATGGTCTTGAAGTAGCCGGGACTCACCCACGAAAACTTGGACGCGCCTTCCGCTGCGGCGGTGTGAATGTTATGTGTCCAACTGCCTCCAAGCAGCGGCACATTGGTTGTGATTGCGGCATCGAGCACTCCCGGGACCGAGCGGACCTGATCCAATAATTCGCGTTTAAATTCTTCATAGCGAGAAGGAGGTATATGAGAGTCTTCAAATTCCAGAAATGCGAGCGTAATTCCGTGCTCGCGCATTCCTGGATCGAACGTCGTCAGACTGCGAAAGCTGCGCACAAATAAGAGCGCTCCCACCAGCAAGGCCAGCGAAACGGAAATCTGGACAACCACCATCAGGCGCTGCGCGGAGAAGCGTTCACGGCTCCCGGTCAGTCCGCGGCCTCCGGCTTTCATTGCCGCGACGGGTTCCGAGCGGGTGGAACGAAGCGCCGGAGCGACGCCAAAAACAAGACAGGTCAAAATCGCTGCTGCGGCCGCGAAAAGAAGCACGCGCCAGTCAGTGCCCACGTCCAAAACAGCAGGGTTACTCTTCGCAGAAAACGACCAAACCAGGACTCGGCTCAACAATTGCGCGAGCGCAATCCCGAGAACCGTTCCAACGCCTGCAATTAATGCGCTTTCCGCCAGCGATTGCCGCAGCAGCCGCCCCCGCGACGCACCCAGCGCCAGACGGACTGCGATTTCGCGCTCGCGAGCCGTGGCGCGTGCCAGCATCAGGTTTGCCAGGTTGGCGCACGCGATTAGGAGAACCAGCCCCGTAATTGCGAGTAACAACTTCAAAGAAGAGTCGTAGATGACTCGCAGCCAACTGACACCTTCGGAAGCCGAGTACGCAGCCAGCCGGTATTCTTTAAATTGCTGTATTGCTTTTGCGCTGTACCCGCTGGGCGCAGTCGCCTCGAAAATTCCCGGGCTGCTCGCGCCCAGCTGCGCGGAAGCACGTTCGAGCGTCCATCCGGGCCGCAGGCGTCCCATGACAGAAATGTCGAATACCTGCCGCTGAATTTCTTTCGGATGGCAAAATGGAAACGCGATATCGAACCCCTCGCCGACGGCCAATCCAAAGAATGCCGGCGCTGTCACACCAATCACATCCGCGGGGTGTCCCTCGACCATCAGCGTCTCGTTTCCCGTGAGGGTTCGCCCACCCATCTGGCTCTGCCAATAGGGATAACTCACAACCACCCGGGAAATCGTGCATGATCCGTCTTGTTCATCCGTCGGAGCGAGCAGTCTTCCCCGCCATGGCTCAACCCCAAGCACTGGGAAAAAGTCGCCGCTAACCGCAAGTCCTCTTACAGTTCGCGAGTCGCTTCCTTTCCCAACATGCTGCTGCTGTACGCTCCACGCAAAAACGCCGGCAAATGGTTCGTGGTGTTCGTGTAGTTCCTGCCAGATCGGCCGCGTGAGTTGGGCGTACTCAGAGCTGGTAACACCAAATCCGTGGGTGCCACCGACAATTTTGATTTCAGCGAGCTCTTCGGGGTGCAATATTGGTAGGCTTCTTAGCCGGACGGCATCCAACAATTGGAAAATTGCGGTGTTGGCGCCGATACCAAGCGCGAGCGACGCAATCGCAACCAGGGCAAACCCGGGACTCAACCTAAGTTGTCGCAGCGCGAAGCGAACGTCTTGTATCAGGCCGTTCATGCATGCACATCCGCCATGAGTTTTTTCAGCTCTTCTTCGGCCACAACTTTTCCATCGAACAAATGGACTTCTCTTTCCGCATGTTTTGCGAATCGCGGATCGTGCGTCACCATGCAGATGGTCGCGCCTTCACGATGCAGGTTCTGCAGCAACTCCATGACGGCCTCGCCATTGCGCGAATCGAGATTTCCAGTGGGTTCGTCTGCGAGAAGAATCGAAGGTTTCCCGCCGAGCGCGCGGGCCACAGCTACACGTTGCTGCTGACCTCCAGAGAGTTGCGATGGATAGTGCCGCACGCGGTGGGCCATGCCTACGCGCTCTAGCGCTTCCATCACGCGTTTTTTTTTGTCAACCGAAGGCATCTTTTGCCGGTAGGTCAAAGGGAGTTCGACATTTTCGTAAACCGTGAGATCGCCGATCAGGTTAAAGCTCTGGAAAATGAATCCGATCTCCTGATTGCGGATGCGTGACCGCTCCGCGAATTCAAGATTTGCGACTGGCTTCCCGTTCAAGAGGTACGATCCCTCGGTCGGAGTATCGAGCAAGCCGATGATCGAAAGTAGCGTTGACTTGCCGCATCCCGATGGGCCTGACATGGCCACATACTCTCCTTTCTTAATGGAGAGATGAACGCCAGAAAGCGCGTGCGTTTCGATCTCGTCGGTGTAAAAGATCTTCTTCATGTCTTCAATCTGGATCAGCGCTTGTCCTGCTTCAGTCATGGATTTTGCCTCAGTTTGATTTCTTTCAATCGAGCCGTATGCGGTCAATATTGTCCTGTCGCGACATATCCGACAGAATCACTGTGTCGCCTTCATGGAGTCCTTCAATCACTTGAATCGAATTCACGGATGCACGCCCTACTTTTACGGGAACGCGAACCGCGCCCTTGCCGTCTGGGTCAAGTTTGAACAAGCTAATCGTGCTGTTCTCCTGTCCAAATGCGGGTCGGCCAACATAGAGAACATTTTCGAGTCGCTCCAAATCAATCGTTCCGTCCACACTCAAGTCCGGACGCGCGCCCTGGGGAAGTGCGCCTGTGAGCTGCACATCTACCGTGACGGTTCCGTTTTGCACCGCCGGATCAACCCTCATCACGGTGCCCTCGACAGTCCCGTTATGCGTATCAATCGTGGAAGGTTGGCCAATTTGTACATCTCGCGCCTGAGTTTCGGCGATCTTCAACTCAGCAATCAGATGATTCGGTTGAACAACCTTCGCCAGCATGGTTCCCGGAAGAACGTGCTGTCCCACTTGTAGCGGGAGATCCACCAAAACGCCGTCAATCCCGGCACGAACCTTCAGAGCGTCTAATTGCTTTTGCTTCAGTTCCGCAAGCGCGCGCATCTGATCCACTTTGGCCTGCTGCTCGGCCATTTGCGACTCAATCGCTTTTTGGTTGATATCCAGCCGTTCATCCTCAATGTTATTTCTGGTGGTAAGTTCGTCCGATTTCCCTTTCGAGGCTTTGTAGGCGAGTCCGGAAATGACGCCTAGGTCATAGAGTGCTTTATCGGTTTCCGATTGCAGTTTTGCCTGACTGTAATCCGCGGTAACGGTCGCCGCGCCGGCTTTCTGGGTCATCAAATCGCTTTGCAGCTTTACCCGCTCGCTCTGATACTCCGCTTCCGCGGCTTTCAGTTGAAGCCTGGCGTCGAGAGCTGCCTGCTCAGTTTGGGGATTGCTCATCTCGAGCAGAATGCTGTCGGCTTTTACCTGCGATCCAGGCAACATATGAATTCGGACGACGGTTGCTTCGGTCTCTGCTGGTATTTGACGGGTGAATTCCTGGCTGGGTATCAATGAGCCAATTCCCCGGACTTGCCGCAGCATCGGACCACGCTTCACCGTGTCCGTCCATACCGTGCCTCGCTCAACTTCGGGAGCCGCCGGCTTCAGCCTTGAGACGCCAACCGTGAGCGCGCCAAGAACCACAACTGAAACTGTCGCCACGATAATTTGATTCCGTCGTTTTTGACGCTTGATGTCGGGACGCGCAATATCCATTGCTATCTTGATCGCAACTGGCTCTCCATTGATCGGGATCAGCTAACTTCCTGCCAAAGCAGCAAATAGAGGCTTAGTAGTGGAGAGAGGAAGCGCTGTTTGTGTTCGCAATCGAACTTGATTGTCCATTTGCGGACACGTGATCTAAGACAATCACGTCGTAAAAACCAATCACACCGTGATCATGTTACGAATTAAAATTGTTGTAGAGAGCGTGGATGCGTCGAATCTTGCTCAGCGGGAAATCGCCGGAATTTATGAATCGCGGAACAAATTTATTTTTATTGACGATGATTGCGATGCTTCTGATGGTTCTTCCGGGCAGGGCGGCGGAGAAGCATGCAATCTCGGGAATTGTGCTGACGGTAAGTCGCTCCCATCGCTCCATGACGGTCTCGTGCCAACAGGTTCCCGGTTACACGGATGCGATGGTGATGCCCTTTGACGTTCGTAACGCGAAGGTGCTCAATGGAGTAAAGCCAGGTTCGACCATTGATTTCACAGTGGTGAACAACGGAAATTCATCCTATGCGGAAAACATCCGAGTGCGGCCGTATCAGAACCTCGAACTGGAACCGACTGAGGCGCGGCGGCTCGCGATTTTGAACAGTATTGCGAATCCCGCCGCACCGAAGGCTCTGAATGTGCAACAACCAGTTCCGGATTTCACGCTTACTGATCAAAACCGAAACCCGATAAGCTTTTCTCAACTCAAAGGCCGGGTTGTGGCCTTAAGTTTTGCCTACGTGCGCTGCCCGAATCCTGCGTATTGCTATCGGCTGACCAACAACCTGGGTCAACTGAAGAAGCGTTTTTCAGGACGCATGGGCCGTGATCTGGTTCTGCTCACCATTATTATTGATCCCGATCATGATCAAAATGACGCGATTGCGAACTATGCAAAAATCTGGAATGCCGATCCTCAGACGTGGCATTTTTTGACCGGACCGTTGCCCGAAGTGCAGCGAGTGTCCCGAATGTTTGGAATGGAATTCTGGAGCGAAGAAGGGTTGCTCGTCCACCCTTTCCACACCGTCATCATTGATCGCGAGGGAATGCTTTTTGCCAACCTCGAAGGAAATCAATTTACGTCGCGGCAGTTGGGGGATTTGGTGCAGACTGCGATGGATCGGCCATAAGCGAAGTCGAGAACAATAGTCTATCTCCGAACCACGGAGATTGGAGACACAGAAATGACTAGGCCACGCGCTGCTGCTTCTTGAGCATGGTGAAGAATTCCATCACGATTTCTTCGTCCCACAAACCTGCGCGAGCTTCGCTTCGCATGGTTTCGGCGGCTTGCTCATGAGTTCGGGCTGGCTTGTAAGGACGTGCAGTGCGCAAGGCGTCATAGACGTCCACCACTTGCAGAACTCGCGGAAGTAGAGGGATTTCCCCTTTGCGTAGGCCGTCGGGATACCCGCTCCCATCAGAATGTTCATGATGATTACGGATGATGGGAAGCACGAGTCGCAATGATTTCAAGGGCCGGCAAATTTTCTCGCCCGTCACCGGGTGCTGCTTCATGATTTCCCATTCTTGAGAAGTAAGATCACTGCCTTTTTTTAAAATTTCGTCCGGAACAGCGATCTTTCCCAGATCGTGCAAGTATCCACCCCGGCGCAGAGCCACGATTGAATCTTGATCGAGACCTAGATGTCTTCCTAAGTCGGCTGCGTTCTGCGCCAGGCGCTCGCAGTGGCCTTCGGTGTATGTATCGCGACTTTCTACGCTCAGGGCGAGTGTGCAAATAACAGACTCGGCAGTCTCCAGTTCGTCGGTGAATTCCTTGAGTTTGAGAAGCGACTTGACCCGCGCAAAAAGTTCTTCGGAATATACCGGCTTACTTAGAAGGTCGTCGGCGCCCGCTTCGATCGCACGCAGCTTATCGTCACGATCGCCAAGCCCCGTCATCAACACGAAGGGAATCAATCGCGTGGATGGATCTTCTTTCAGTTGACGGCAAAATTCGTATCCGGATAAACCCGGCATGATCACATCCGAAAGAATTAGATCGGGAACGCGTTGTCTGATTTGCTTCAATGCACCGGCGGCATCGGCCGCGGTGATCACGTCGTATCCTGCGTCCGAGAGAAGATGAACCATCACCGCCGTGAGTTCAGGATTATCGTCAACGACTAACACCTGGGCGTGGCGCCGGTGGGGAATTAATTTGCCCATGTCATCGTGAGACTGCGCCTGGCTCGAAAAAGTTGTCCGATGCCTATTTTGCGGAATCATGACCAATTCAGGAACCTCTATTGTAAAAGATATTGCGCGTTGGA
>DASYGR010000094.1:0-4282 GCA_035999525.1 Terriglobales bacterium | reverse complement strand
ACGCGCATGTATCGGGCTTGTGCTCTGAATTCCATAATTAATCTCAGCTTTTGGCCTTTAGCTTTTGGCCTTTAGCTAAGAGCTAAAGGCTTAGAGCCAAGGGCCTCTTTTATGTCTTCGGTGCTGCCGGTGCTGCGGCTGGAGCCGGCGCGCCGGGCCCGCCCGGAATTCCGGCAGGCCTTGCAGCCGTTTCCGTCGCAGCGCGCATTGAGTGTCCCTTAAACTGACGAGTGAAGCTGAATTCGCCGAGTTTGTGGCCCACCAGATTCTCGGTGATGTATACCGGAATAAATTTCTTTCCGTTGTGCACCGCGATGGTGTGGCCCACCATTTCCGGGATGATTGTCGAGCGCCGCGACCATGTGCGCAGCACTTTCTTTTCGTTGCGCGCGTTCATGCCTTCGACCCGCGTTTGCAGGTGAGCGTCAATGAACGGACCTTTTTTTGTTGAACGTGCCATAAATTCGCTCTTAGCCTCTAGCTGTCAGCTTCTAGCTAAACCACTTTGTCATTCCGAACCGCTTTAGCGGTGAGGAATCCGCTTTGCTTACGACAAACGACCAACGACTTATTTCTTGGCTCTCCGGCTTACGATGAATGCATCCGTGCGCTTGTTGTTGCGTGTCTTGTAACCGCGCGTCGGCTGCCCCCAGGGCGTTACCGGATGTCGTCCGCCGGAAGTCTTTCCTTCTCCGCCACCGTGTGGGTGGTCAACCGGATTCATCGAGACTCCGCGATTGACGGGACGCCATCCCAACCAGCGATTGCGTCCGGCTTTGCCGATGGTGACGTTTTCGTGATCGAGATTGCCGACTTGTCCGATGGTCGCCATGCAGTCTTGCGCGACTTTGCGCGTCTCACCGGAGGGCAGTTTCACCAAAGCGTATTCGCCTTCTTTGGCGACGAGTTGTGCCGATCCGCCTGCGGAGCGTACCATTTGCGCGCCTTTCCCGGGCTTCAATTCGACGTTATGAATCGTTGTGCCGGGCGGAATATTTTTCAACGGCAGCGCGTTGCCGACTAATATGTCGGCTTCGGGCCCACTAACGATTTTCTGTCCGACTTTCAGGCCCTCAGGCTGAAGGATGTATCGCTTGTCGCCGTCGGCGTAATTCAGCAGCGCGATGCGGGCCGAGCGGTTCGGATCGTATTCGATGGTCGCGACCGTCGCGGGAATTCCGATCTTGTCGCGCTTGAAATCAATGATGCGGAGCTGGCGCTTATGGCCTCCACCGTGATGCCACATAGTAGTGTCGCCGCTGTTGCGGCGGCCTCCGGTGCGGCGCTTAGGCTCGAGCAGCGCTTTGTGCGGCGTGGTGGACGTGATGTCATCGTTGACGATGGTCGTCCGGTAACGCAGCGTTTGTGTTGTCGGTCTGTAAGTTTTAATTGCCATAAAAAGCTCTCAGCTCTTAGCTGTCAGCTCTCAGCTTGATCCCATTGCGCCGTCGTCTTGCTGAAAGCTGACGGCTGATAGCTGATAGCGGTGTTACAAATTCTGCGCGTACTCCGGCATTTTTTCGCCGGCGCGTAATCGGACGTATGCCTTCTTCCAGTCCGGGCGGTACCCTGCGAATTTTCCTCGGCGGCGTTCTTTGCCGGGGAAGTTCGCGGTGCGTACCGAGTGGACTTTTACTTTGAAAATTCCCTGTACTGCTTCTTTGATCTCGGTCTTGGTTGCCTTTGGCGCCACCTGGAAAACCAGAGTGTTCTGGTTTTCCTTAATTGCGAGCCCTTTTTCGGTGATCACCGGACGCCGAAGAATTTGGTATGCGGATTTCATTATGCAACCTCCGCTGCTTTTTCATGCTTGACCCGCTTGCGCGGAGAGCGTGTGGCTTTCTTCGCTTTCTGTTTTTCGCCCTCGCCTTCGGCAGCTTCTTTCTGCCGCTTGGACAGTGTGTTCTTCAACGAGAGCTGCAACTTCTCGATGGCCGGCTGCGAAAAAATTGCTCTGTCGTAACGAAGCAGGTGATACGGATGCACTTCGTTTCCCGCGATCAGTTCTACTCCCGCGAGATTGCGCGAGCTCAATTCGAGATTGCGATTCTCGTGCTGCTGGACTTCCACGATCAGCGCTGTGCTGTCCACTTTTAATGCATTTAGCGCCTCGCGGAAAGCTTTCGACTTAGGCTCGTCCATCTTGAATGTGTTCACGACGATAAGCTTGCCGTCGGCAAGTTTCGATGCCAGGGCCGAGCGCAGTGCGCCCATAAGTTTCTTTCTCGGAAACGTGTAAGCGTGGGAGTGCGGTTGCGGGCCGTGAACCGTGCCGCCGTGCCGCCACAGTGGTGAACGGATCGAGCCTACGCGGGCGCGCCCAGTGCCCTTTTGTTTCCAGAGTTTCTTGCCGGCGCCGGAGACCAGTTTCTTATTCTTGGTCGCGTGCGTGCCGGCGCGCTGTCCGGCGCGGTAGTGCTTCACCGCTTCCCAGAGCAGATCTTCGTTGACCGCGCCGAAGATTTCGTCGGCGAGATCGAGTGTGCCGACCTTGGCTCCGGTTAAATCGTGAATGTCGATGGTTGCCATATGCTTGTCGTTGTTACTTAACTCTCGCTTCAAACCTTCGCGGGCGAGGGCGCCCGCGCCACACATGCCAAACTTAACCTTTTTTCGCTGCGCGCTTGGCTGCCTTCAACGGATCGACCGTGGCCGAACCTGCAAATCCTCTGCGCTCTCTTGGCGGCTTCTTCGCTTTCGTAATGATGAGGTATCCGCCATTGGGGCCTGGAACAGCGCCTTCGACTACGAGCAAGTTATCTTCTTTATCCACACCCAAGAGGCGAAGGTTCTGAACGGTGACGCGATCGACGCCCATGTGCCCTGACATTCGCATGCCTTTGAATACGCGGGACGGGAATGCGGAGGAACCGATGGAGCCTGTGATCTGGAACATCGAGCCGTGCGACTTCGGTCCGCCTCGAAAATGATGGCGGCGAACTACTCCTGAAAAGCCGCGGCCTTTGCTTACACCGACGACATCTACAAATTTTTCTCCATCGAAAATGTCGACAAGAACTCGGTCGCCGGCCTTCAGGCCATTCGCTTCAGCGGGATCCTCTTTGGGATCGACTTCAATGGGAACTTCGCGCATGAACTTTACCGGCGGGAGATTGTGCTTTCCGAGATGGCCTTTCATCGGTTTGGTGAGGCGCGATTCCTTTACGAATTCGACGAGGCCGATTTGCGCGGCAACGTATCCATCGCGGGTCTGCGTTTTGTGCTGCGTGACCACGCAGGGACCGGCTTGCAGGACGGTGGCGGGATGAACGTCTCCGCGATCGTCGAACAGTTGCGTCATGCCGACTTTTTTGCCCAGGATTCCGGTTACTCTTGCCATAATTTCTCTCGTTACCTGCCGAGCTTTGCTCGGCTTGACGGGCGGGGACGCCCGTCTCTCCATTATTTGTGCGGCTCTTTGCCAAAAGCCTTTATTTCTACATCTACTCCTGCTGGTAGATCTAGCTTCATCAGGGCATCTACTGTTTGCGGGGTTGGGTCCAGTATGTCCAGCAAACGTTTGTGAGTTCTGATCTCGAATTGCTCCCGCGACTTCTTGTCAACGTGCGGTGAGCGCAGGACGCAGTATTTATTTTTCATCGTCGGCAATGGAATCGGGCCGGCGATTTGCGCGCCTGTGCGTTTGGCAGTGTCAACGATCTCGCCCGTGGATTGATCCAGGATGCGATAGTCGTAGGCTTTAAGCCGGATGCGAATTCTTTCGTTTCCTGTCACTTTTTCTCTCTCGATCCCCTTCCGGCTGTCCGGAGGAAAGAACTTGCGGCGAGGTGCTAGCCGCTTTTGTCTTGAGCTGCAGTCCTATCGGACCGTCAGTCTCGCTTCCCTTTCCAAGTACGCCACAGTTTGCCTAAAAATCCCGATTCCCAGAAACCAACAATAATCATGGCCACGACTAGGAGAACTAACTTGACCGCATCCCAGTCTGCGCTCGTCGGCATCCTGCCGCTCCAGCTACTGCACGATTTCTGAAATCGTTCCTGCGCCTACGGTATGCCCGCCCTCGCGGATAGCGAACCGCAAGCCTTTTTCCATCGCCACCGGCGTAATCAGCTCGATTACCAGGCTCACGTTGTCTCCGGGCATCACCATCTCTGTTCCGGCTGGCAACTCTGCTACGCCGGTTACGTCGGTTGTTCTTAAATAGAATTGCGGACGGTAGCCTTTGAAGAATGGCGTGTGACGTCCACCTTCTTCTTTGGTCAGAATGTAGACTTCGGCCTTGAACTTGGTGTGCGGAGTGATGGATCCGCCCTTCGCCAAG
>DASYGR010000087.1:0-5078 GCA_035999525.1 Terriglobales bacterium | reverse complement strand
TCCGATCTGTACCAAGAACTTTGTTTCAGTGCGCTTGTACTCAGCACCGCAATCGCATTGGGCGATTGTCTCCATTCTCGGAATATGTCCCTTCTGCAAGCAGGTTCAAGCCGGGGCCCATAGGTCCTCGGTTATAGCTACAGAAAATTCCGCAATTCGCTATCGTGCATCGGCCGCGTCGGAGCGGTCATTGGTTGCGGAATGATCGCGCAGCGCGATGGCTCACATACCTCCGCCTCCGCCTCCGCCTGCTTGTCTGGACGCTCCGATATCTCTGTCCATGGGTTCATCAGGCGCGTAACCGAAAGCTCCAGGATAGCCCTTCTTCGAGCTTTTGGCTTGCACCTCACGCCGCGGCGCGTAGCCGGGGCCGCCCGGATGATGTTTCTTCGAGACCTTGTGCTGCAGAGCCGGTGTTTTGTTTGGTACACCCTGCGCAGGCACGGCGGCGGTAATGAGAGCGGACGCCCGGCTTCGCGCTGCAATCGAGGCTGCGCCCTACTGTCGTCCGAAGCTATCTGTGACGGCCATGATCGGCGGTAAGGACTTCGCTACTGCACTTGAGCGGGCGATTGAACGATCGGGGAAGGCAGGCCGGCCTGAAAGCATGCACGCAGACGATAAGCAGCCGACGGATATGCCGGATTTATGAAGAATGCTGGTTCGATCCCGGAGCGGAACTTAGTCAACGGGGAGTGATTTGAAGTTCCAATAGTGCCATTCGTTTCAACGTATCCGGGTCTCTTTCACCATCCCTAGCAGTGCGGAGTATGGTCTCTGCTATGGATTGCACATGCGCAGAATTCACCGGGTCAGGCAGTGTCGCCACCGCTGCTTCCATCGCCTCTTCCATCAGATCGACCGTCTCCGGCGGAAAGCTGACGTTCGAAAAGTCCTTCATCTGATTCGCTCTCGTTCTGGATCCTCTTGAGGATTGTAAGCGCGCGGACCTTATGCTCCGCATGAGGAACTGCGTGTCAATTACATTTGCGCCGTGCGTGTTCCCGACCTCTCCGCGCAAATTTAGGCAACTGGGGCGTGAACTAATTACCTGGCTAGGTCTTAGTTTTGACCTGACAGTTTTGACAGGGTCGCAATATGCAAAAGCGAACCCGAATCGACCCGCTTCATAGTTGGGCGATATGCGCCGAGATTGGCGAGAGGT
Source organism: Terriglobales bacterium (assembly GCA_035999525.1). GTDB lineage: Bacteria > Acidobacteriota > Terriglobia > Terriglobales > Acidobacteriaceae > PALSA-188. The sequence goes on along the minus strand of DASYGR010000087.1, from coordinate 3,913 downwards.
TGGGGATCGAATTATTGAAAGACCAATCGCCGCTGCCAGCTCAGCTTAAACGGCGGTTAGATCGATTGCGCGAATTAGAGGAACAATCTCCTTCGATTGTGCCGTCCGCCGATAATTTCTGACTCGCAAGGCGCGCGGCAGGATCGATTTAATTAGCCGTTCCCAATAAACTCAAAAACGAGGTTCATCATGGGAGAGGAATTGAAAGCGGTTGCGTTAGTGGTCGAGGATGATCAAGCCCAGCGCGCCATGGTTTCGATGCTCTTGGAAGAGACGGATATCGAGGTTATCCAATGCGACAGCGCCGAAGCTGCAGAATTGGTCCTGGATAAAGTTGGTGGGTATCTTTGCATGATGTTCACTGACGTGAATCTCGCTGGAACAATGACGGGTGCTGAGTTAGCAACGAAGGCAAGACAGCGTTTTCCCGGTTTGAAGGTAATTGTCACCTCTGGGAAAGATCCCCCAACTTTACCCGAGGGAACGATCTTCATGCCTAAGCCGTGGAGGCCTTTGGATGTAGTTCGGGAAGCCAAGCTATCACGCCATTAGGTCAGTGCCCCGATCGGCGATGCCCATCTTGTCTTGTCTCGATACCCCGGCTTCCCGAGATCCTCGGCAATCTCCTGACCCGACTTCGCACCATCATTTGCAGAGAAAGCCCACTGGCAAAGTCGCATTCTGAGAAAACACCTCCGGTGGCCGCGGGAATCGCGAAAAATTTGCTATGTTGTTGTTCGTCTGTCCCGGTTGTGGCTTGACGAAGGAGAGACCCGCGACGAGGCGCGGCGAAAACTGCGCGGCCGGATTAACGCGCTTGAGGTTTTGTTGAGAAAATTACGATCTTAGCGCCGGATCGCGCCGGATGCTGCCTTACGCCCTCACACCGGCTGCTCATCTTCGGCATTCCCGACCGGCCCGGCGATCAAGCGGTATGACGGGATCCAAGCCGTGTTCCAACTTTCGAGGGTTACGCCGCAAATGTCGCATTGGAAGCTGTTAATTTCGCGGCCTTTTGCCATTGATTCAGTCCGGCGATAAATCGCTCCGCACACACAGGGTCGATGGCCTGATTCGGACATGCAGCTTTATGCGCCGCGCGGATTCCATTTTCCAGCAGTTTGCTGGATATTGATCTTGATCCCCTCCAAAAAAACGGGCCCCCGGATTGCTCCGAGGCCCAATCCTACCGGCACGGGGTATATCCGCCACCTAATATTGTCACGGCGATCGGCGCTGTCAAACTGTCGCCAAAACCGCCGCAGGATCACCAGCGCCGTCGATGCTGGACGTGGAGATCCACCTGCCAAATTCTAGAGCGCCACGGGGCCGCGCTATGCGACGTGCGCCTGGATGTTCGCCATGAGAGCTGAATGAAAAATCCGACCGCGAAAATAATCGAGCACAACTATCCGGCATGCAACGGCACCGGATTCCAAGCGGTGAGTCAGCCGGTGCAGCCGGGCCGCAGAATATTTCCTGCGCGGTGCACGAAATGCGATGGCAAAGGACGGATGAATGAGGACGTCAACTGAAGCGGCCTATGGCGCTACCGCAACGTTGCACGTCGTGCATTGGAAGTTGGGTCCATACCGGGCGGCCACGATCTTGAAGCCGTCGGGAACTACGGTCAACGTGAAGGGGTCGTGCCTATCATTTCTCGGCAACAAGGCAACATTCATGTTGCCGGGTTCGACGGAATTGTTCGTTTTCCCATCATTCCTTTACAGCCAACTGGCTCAGTACGCGCAAATTACCGGCGGTACTCTCAAGACGGACGCCAGTGCCCGAATCCTAAATTCACTCAAACGAATTATTGAACGCTCCGCACAACTGGCAAAGCCAGACAAAATTCTTATAGATACCAGTCCATTCTTTGGCAGCGGTACACATTTGGCTTGGGTCGCTGCCGATGCTCTCATAATCCCTGTTCGCGTCGATCAACATTCGCTCGAAGCTCTGCGTTTGACGCTGAAAATGCTTGTCGATCCCAACATGGACTTTCAGAAATTCAATGCCCAAGCCGGTATCACCCATACGCCAAAGGTCCATGCGATTGTGATGACGCATTGCGGATGGAATCGACAAAAACCGAATAACCCGGATAGCTCGACCCGTTTTTTCATCGAACAGGCGCTCAATATCGCTGAAGGCTATGCGCATGTGTTTTCGGAGTCAGACACTAGCAAATGCTTTTACTTGCTCGACGACTTTCATTCGAGTGGTCGCATCAGCGGCAATCAAAGAATACCGCTTGCCAAATTGGTGAGCGGGAAAAAGTATATCGTCGAGGGCCAGCGGCTTGAGGTCAATCCGTCCGTTGACCGCTACAAGCGCGAAATGGCTAACCTCTCGGCCGCGCTTTAACGAAAGAGGCCGCCAACTGAGGCGGCCTTACCCTCGGATCAAATCCGCTTCGCGCGTTTCCGCTTCTACCTCGTCGGCCAAGCGGTAAAGAAACAGCGCTAGCTTGGAGTCTGGCGTCTCAGAGGCCGTGCGACGGCATTCGATGATGCGTTCCTGAATTTGGGCAAGCAGTTCGATGTTTTCCATCACAGCCGTACCTTAAAACAGCCCGCTATCATTTCAAACTAGCCATTCATGTGGGGGGCTGCAAGCCCGGCGATGAAAGCCAGTTGTTAACGTGAAAAGCGGTTTCGGCTTGTCGGGCCTTGCGTAAAAGCTGGTCCCGTTCGGAGCCATGTGGCAATTTTTCAGCCTCTATTCGGAGTCGTTTGGCTTCCTGATCGAGACGTTCTGGAAAAGTCAGCATGTTCTTGAAACGGCGACGCTGCATGACACCACCTCGTTGCTACGGGTCCTAACCGTTGGGTTTGCGAGCTTGGAACTTAGAATGCCGGCGGCCGCCCGTCAGTTCCAAAGTGAACAAAAATCAAATTAGGCCACTGCTATTTTCAAATTAGGCCACTAGGGGTCGAAACAGGCCACTCGCGGTTCCAAAGTAGGCCACTAACGCGGAAGCGCCACCAAGCCGAATAATGCCTGGTGGCGCTGCTCTAGAATCCGGACATTGCAATCCCCCGGTAGGTATCTGTCGGCACAAGCCGTACCAAGGTTCAAATGGCGGCCGATTCAAAAAGGCCACTGGAACTGATCTGGTATTGACGGGTTTTACGGTCGTGCCGGGCCGCCCCCGGCATCAAAGCCTCAAGGCGGACGGTCTCAGCCTCCCCCGAGCTGGGACCGTTCTTTTTGTGCCATTCGCATTTGCGAAGTAGTCCACAAGTCGCTGTCCTATTTCTTTTTCTCAATCTTCGGAACCTAGAAGACAGCTGCGATGCCCACTGCCGTCTCACGTGACAGAACGTAGGACGGGAACTTCGTTCGGAGATAATCTCGACGAAACCAGCCCCTAAAATCACCTAGGGCAGCGTCAGGATGAGACCAAGGCTTCTGCGGGTTGCTCGCCACTATGGATGACAAGTGGTGCAGTTTTCTCTATCGCTGCCAAACCCGGAAGCGTCGCCACCGAAAGAAGATGCGCCGGTTAAGCCGGGATGGCGTCGATTCTAACGAAAGAGGCCGCCAACTGAGGTCCAGCCGCCCCTTCGCGTTGCGGACGAAAGTCATATGACTCCACTGAATGCCACCGTGTCGCATTTTGTTGACGCCATCGTTCGCAGAGAAAGCCACTGGCAAAGTCGCATTCTGAGAAAACGCCGCCGGTGGCCGCGGGAATCGCCAGAAATTTGCTCTCTCAGTGGCCAACTCCCGCAACTGCGGTCGCTAACCCGCGGAAGTGACGGTACAATTCGGTATGGCAGATTTTCTCATTCAATTTCAGAGACTTACTGGCGGAGCAGCGGGGATTCGAACTACCGATGGGCTTGAATGGTCCTACCCCTCGCGGGGTCACGAATGAGCAATTTTGTTGCCCAAAAAAGACTGGCTT
>DASYGR010000420.1:0-3516 GCA_035999525.1 Terriglobales bacterium | reverse complement strand
ACATGCTGAACGCTTTTAACAACGCCAATTTCTTTTATGGCGGGAGTGCTTCGACGAACTCTCGTTCCTCGAGCATTCAGTCCAATTCGTTCGGCCGGATCACAAACGCCTATCAGGATACCGGATCCGATGATTTCGGGGGTCGCATTCTCGAGATCGTAGGCCGGATTAACTTCTAATCTTCGGCCAGAATCGGGCTGGTCACCCGTAGCCCGGGGGGAACCAAAGGGGTGGCTCTTGGAGCACCCCTTTTGCCACTTTCCCCTCTGGGGTGCTGTCCGGCGCACGAACTTCTCTTCTCGTGCCCCAGTCGAAGCGGCTATACCTCGGCATTTGGGGTCTTGGAAATCACCCCGCAGAGCTCCGTGTGTACGAAACTCAGCCCTGAACTTATACGCTTAGTCGGGAGTTGGCCCTCTGCTTCCGATCCGGGCATATAATACCGCCATGCAGCACCCTAATCTCGTTGTCGTCAAAGCGTTCGGTCACCGCATTGAGGCGGAGTTGGCCAAAGGTGCGCTCGAAAATGCCGGCATTCAGGCGACGATACGGGCCGACTCGGTAGGAGGAATGCGCGAACACGTCGCGTGGTCCGGCGCGGGGTTTCAAATTCTTGTGCGCGAGCAAGACCTACCCGCGGCTCTTGATGCGCTCACCCCAACAACGGACACCGAGTCCGAAGACGACGGCGATCTTGGCTCATCCTGGCGTCGGTTTACCTGAGCTGCGGGTGCGCCGCCACTGCTTTTCTTCTCCGAAGTCGAAACTCGGCCTCCGCTCCAGGATTGAGAACGCTTTAGTGTTTGGTTTTTCGGGTGCCCCATGCTCGGTTTGTGAGCGTGGGGCTTTTCAGCGGCGTCAATGGCTTCCGGATTAGCCCAAGGCCTTCCACCAAACTGGAGCCATGGCAGGCGCCGCACATGGAAAAGCAGAAGAGGCAATAACATTGATTCGAAGACACTTCGGTTGGATAGTTGGGTCAATTACGCTGTTGGTGGTTATCGCCATCATCGGTGGATACTTTGGGCCCCAGGTCCTTAGATACTACTCCGAACTGCGTCCCAGACTGACCTATACGCCAGTTTTTCCGCGCGGTTGGGATTCCACTCCGAAGCCTCTGCTCGACACTACTGCGTCAAAGGCGGAAGGCACAACGCTCTCATACTACGGCTGGAGATTCGAGGTTCCTTGGAAAGGATTCGTTAAAGAATGGCAGTTGACGGACTTGACGGAAGTTCAGTTCAAAGATGGCCAGGAGGTACAATTCATTGATCCCAGTTATTTCCAAGGAGGCGATAGTCAGTACGAAGAGTTTCGTGTTGTTATTTCGATGACACCGTCGCAGATATCCCCTTTTGTTTCGCATCGGGTCTTCGCGCGCCGCCTGCACCTCCTTGACATGAAGGGGGCTTGGTTTGAGCATAATGGCGCACGGCCTGATATTTTCTCGTTTGAGACACCGAATTATCGAGGGTTTGAATTTAGCGATCTATCTCAAGGACGGCAGTGGGTTGAGATAACTTTATTCGATACTCACGAACATAGATTCCAACTCAAAGTGTCGGTAATCCCCAGTTCTGCCACAAAACTTACTCAGTCCGATATAAATCGCATCATACAGTCCTTTTCGACCGCGCCACCGAAGGCGGATTCTGATAACGATATGCGAAAGTAGCGGGCGAAGCTTGACTTCTCGCGTGAGCTTTTCCTTCAACTACCCGCGTGGGGCTTTTCCGCGGCACTTATGCGCAGTTCGTGGGCCTTTGACTTCCCGAGTTACTTTACCGTCGACGATGGTGACGGAGCAGCGGTTTGATTGCGCTGCCGTCTTAGCTTCCTCCATGCCTTGGCCAGAAACCAGCAAATGGGCACAATCAAGACCAGCCAGGGGATAATCGTGAAAACGGTGGTAATGAGATCCGAGATGCTATCGGCCAATACGGAACCTGATTCGCGCAACGCATTCCGGATTTCCGCGATGCCACTCGGATTCTGTCCAGGTCGTACGACGCGGAAAGAGATTTGAACGGCGATTTTCTCTGTTTCATTGGCCAATATTTTCCGCTCCGCTGTTTCGCCGTCCAATTCCGATTGCGTGTCCGTCAATTGCTTCTGGATTTCCACGAGGTCACTTAGTTTGGCAGAGGGCCGGACAAGCATTGCTCTGAGGTTGTCTCTGAAGCTTGTAAGATTCTTGATTTTGGCGTCGGTGTTCACAACGGAAATGGTCTCGTCTTCGCGTTCCGTCGTATGTTGTGCGACCTTGCCGAGCTTCTCGACATAAGCCAGCAGTTTTGAAAGGTCGTCTGGGGCCACCCGCAAGGATATGTCGCCGGAAGGCGGCGCATCGCTGGCTTGCATTGTGATGCTGGAAGAAATCACCTCGCACCGTATCGTTGCGCAAAAGGCGGCGGCCGACTCCCACGATTTCGGGAGTTGCGACTCTGGCGTGATGATTTCAAGCTTTTGGCTTTCCGCTATATAACGTTGGGGAGAAGCCGCAGACGCGGAGAATTTCAGCAAACTCAGTGCAGATTGGGCCGGGCTCACCATCTTTTTTTCACAGCCGCTTACCAGCATCGCTAGTACAGCAAGAATCAGAGCAACAGATTTGCGATTCATGGCTCCTCCCTTTGGTGCTCCATGTCCGCAGCACACTTCTACCCGTAATACTGAAAATCCTTCCAGAACTCCGGCCAGCTCTCCTTCAAACCCCGGCACACAAAAATATCGGGGTGGTCGAGCGTCTCTTCGTTTTCGACGCCGAATTGGTTCCACGTGTGGCCCACCACCTGGCACGCGCTGAAATTACTTTGCACGAAATGGGAAGACAGCCCCACAACAATCAGCGTTTCCGGAGGAGGCTCGCCATACCCGCGCAGCCAGAACGAATTGATGCCGCTGATCGCGGCCGGCAAGCCGTAGCCCGGGCCGTAGAGATCGATGGCGCCCGCCTCCCCGTAATTTCCGGCGAGGACGCCGACGTGCGCGCGCTCCTGCGCGGGCAGCGAATCGCGAATCTTCGCCACCGTTTGCACAAGTTCAGGCCAGCCAATTTCCTCGCGCAGATCACCATTCGCTTTCACAGCCACGTTCCACCACTTTGAGTTGACCCGAGCAATCGGCAGCGCGACTGCTCCCATGATGGCGATATCGGCCATAAGCGCCGTCCACGCCAGCGCGCGGATCGCGACAGTCGCGCCGCGTCGCAAAGACGCCAGCCATTGCTCTCCCCAAACGCTCCCCGCCGCGTAGAGCATCGGATAAGCCCCAGCCAGATAATAACTGCGGCCCTTGACGATGATGAACAGGACCAACGGAACCACGTACATCCAACCGAGCACGCGAAAGCGTTTGCCCATGCGCGAAAAGAAATAAGCATAAAGACCCGCGACCCACAGGGGGAACGCAAGGAGGGTAATGGTCAATTGGCCGGGCAGAAAATCTTTGGTGCGTCCAATGCGAATGTCGCGCGCGTGAATGTGACGCAGGAAATCAAGAGAAACAAAATGATGC
>DASYGR010000037.1:0-7622 GCA_035999525.1 Terriglobales bacterium | reverse complement strand
TGCCACCACAGGGACATCCGGGATCAGCGCTTATTCCACGGGTTCTTCCGGGACACTATCTCTCATATCAGGGTCGCCGTTTCCAAATTCGACCACGCAAGGGATTTCTAGCCTAACCGTTGACCCTAATGGCCCGTTTTTGTATGCCTCCTATCAATCAGGCCCGAGCAGCGGAGTGATTGGCTTCTCTATCAGCGCAACTGGAGCATTGACCAGTATTCCGGGAGGACCATTTTCATCGCCCGGAAACGGAGGACCCCCAGTAAGATTGGCTATTGATCCTGCCGGGAAATTCCTGTATGCGTCAGCTTCGTTCGACGACGTGTTTGTTCCCGGGGGATTTAACATTTGGGGCTTTACCATTGATTCACAAACGGGGGCGCTCACGTCGATGCCGGGGTCTCCATTCGCCACACAGGGAAACAGCCAGCCGCAAGGCGTCAAGGTAGATCCTTCCGGTAAATTCCTCTACGTTGCCTTATCAAATGCTAATAGCATCGCGGCTTTCACCATTAATACCACGACTGGGGCTTTAGTCGCCGTTCCCGGATCGCCCTTCGTAATTCCGCCGGGCCAGTTCATTCAAACCTCCGAACTCACGATTTCACCCTCTGGGAAGTTTCTTTACGCATTCAATTTCAATGGAAATACGATTGCCGCATTTACGATTGATTCAACCATCGGCGCCCTTAGTGCTGTCGCGGGCTCGCCATTCGCGGTAAATCCCCACGCTGAGGGAACGCTGATCGTCGACCCATCAGGGAAGTTTCTCTACATCACTATCGCATCTGGCGCGCCCTCTGCGTTCGACATCTTCGATATTGATCCAAATACCGGCGCACTCACCCCGAACCTGAATTCCCCCGTGGCCGGTAGCGAAGCACCAATGTCTCTAGCGGTGGCACAGTTCAAGTAACCGCTTAGCATTTCATGGTCAAGTCGTAGCCGAAATCCGGGGACCGGACGGAACGTTCCCAACTTACTTGAATCGCAACCCGACGCGTGGGCCCACTCAAGTTTTGTTTTGGCTTGAGTGAGGCACTCCACCGCTGGACAAAGTCTTCCCCAGCTGGTTCACGTTCTCGTGGCATGCGTCCTGACAGCAAGACGCTCGGCGCCCCAGGTTCCCGCCAGGTTTTGGTGTTAACCCGGCAGCCGCGCGATATGTGCTGACCCAGGCTAGTGTCAAAACCGGCGCGAACCTGAGGCACCAGGCGATTGACCCCAGACCGGCGATCTAAGTTGACTAGCGCTCTTCTTCAATTCGCGAACATTCGGTTGGTAGGATCCGGCAACGTTTCGAAACGCGACATTGAACCGGTTCCAGACATTGATCTGAGTAATGGCCAACGTCAGGTTCACAAGTTCCTTGTCGCTGAAATGTTTCTTCGCCTCCTCGTACACTTCATCTGCGACGCGGCCTTCGATTCGTGTCACTGACTCTGTCCACGCCAAGGCGGCCCGCTCACGATCGCTATAGAACGGAGCGTCCCACCACGCGCTGACTTCGTACAACCGTTGCTCGGTTTCTCCCAAAGCACGCGCGTCTTTGGTGTGCATATCGATACACCAGGCGCAGCCGTTGATTTGGGAAGCCCGAAGGTAGACCAGATTCAGTAGAGGGGGTTCCAGGCCGGAATGATTGTTGATGTAAGCAGAAACTTGCAGCACAGCCCTGAGAGCGTCCGGGGCAACTTTATCTATTTCCAAACGTGGATGCATGATGTTTTCTCCTTCTGAACGCAAAAAGCATTCCGGTTATGGATTGAGCGTGTTAGGTGATTTGTCTATTGTCGCTACCTAGACGGATGACGCGGACGCGGGAGAGATTCGGAAAAATGTCACGAAAGATTACCCAAGAGGTCGGGCGGCCCATTCAATCCCAGTTTTGGCTTGAGTGGGGATCTTTCTGCGCTCTTTAGTGTTTTCGTGTCGTCGATTCCGACTCCGATTCGAAATTTAGAATGGGTCATCCGACTTCCACTTGCGAGGAATATGCGGGTTACGTTGACCAGCTAAAATAAATGAGAAATTGGAGGTGCACATGAAAAAGTCCATCCCGATGGAATCTGCCTCTGCACTAATTGACGAGATGATCAAGGAACTTGGGAACGACTGGCGCGGGAGGACGCTCGCGAAAGTACGCAAAGTCATACACGAGGCCGACCCGGAGATCGTCGAGGAATGGAAGTGGATGGGAAGCCCCGTGTGGTCTCGCGATGGAATGATCGCGGTCGGCAACGCCCACAAAGATAAAGTGAAGCTTACATTTTCGCACGGCGCCAGCCTGAGAGATCCTGACAAACTCTTCAACGCCGGCCTCAAAGGCAACGCGTGGCGAGCCATCGATCTCTTCGAGGGCGATAAGATTAATGAGCGCGCTTTGAAGAATCTCGTCAGGGCGGCCGTTGATTACAATCAGATCAAATTGAAGCGGAAAGCGCCTGCCGGTACTCGAGCGAAAGCGGCGAAACCGGGAAGCAATGCGTCTCATCCAATACATTGACTTCCCTGCTTCAACAACTTAATCTGGAAGCAGTTCTTTTAAGGCCAATCCCACCATTTGGGGGCGTCACGGCTTCGACGGAGATGCTTGCGGCCAAGAGGCATGCCAGGGTGCTCGCACCTGTAATCGTGGGCAAAATGATAATTGCCAATCAACAAATGGCATACGCAGCCTAATTAATTAGGCAGCCGTTCTCCGCCGCTTCGCCCTTGGGCGGCGAGCGAACGTCACACAGAGGGCTGCTCTTCTCTTCTACGTCTGGGAGGAGAAGCTAAGATCTCAGGCTAGCGGCACGCGTTTCTTGTCCGTTCTGAGCGCGGTCCGCAAACGTTTCCGGTGAAGGCCGGAAGCATGAACTGGAATAAGCATGTAGTCTCTTGACCAGTAACATTTTCGGACGCGGGTTCGACTCCCGCCGCCTCCACCAAAACTTGCGTTCCGAGTTTCTCGAACCTTCGCTTCTTAGTTGTTTGAGCGAGGTTTAGTCTCTGCGACGACATCTACGGCTTTTTCGGCGTCAGGTCACAGGAATGTTTCACTTGTGCGAGATCGAGGCCGGAGGGCGAGAACTCCGCGATTTCCGATCCGTAACGGCCGCGGATTTCAACGTTAAAAACATGGGCGCCGAGTAGAGCACGGGTTGTGCCTTTATCCATGGAGAGAAAACGGTCCCGTACCCAGTTCCAGCCTTTATAGCCGTGGGCTTCGTCAACGCGGACCATGACTTCCATTTGAGGCTGTCCCCAGAAACCTGGGCGGTTGGGCGGTCCGAGCCGCATGCCGGGATTGAAATCGGCATAGGTGTATTTGCCATTTGTGCAGGTGAGTTCGATGCGGGGCTTGTAGTCTCGATCCTCGCTCAGGTAGTTGTTCGATAGCAGCTCGAATCGAACTTTCTTGGCGCCGGTCATCTTGTCTTCGGCATGGAACACGGTCCAATTGCCGCCCGCGCTGACCCCATTGCCCTCGTCCTCGTAAGGATCGTTAGGGGCATTCTGCGCCGCCAACGACAATGTTAGTACACAAGTAAGAGCCGCGGTCAAAAACAAGGCCAGTCTCACGCGAGTGTTTATAAAAAAGGAAGACGATTTCACGTTCTCCTCCGCATCAGGACATGAATACTATCTAAAAACCCAGGAATCAAGAAAGAGTTGCGCCGCCGTTGCTGTCTTTCTGCCGAATCAGAACAACGTCGTGTCCAGCGCCGCAATGAACTGAATTCCCGACACGAACTTTCCAACGAGGCGCTTGTAGTTGGTAAGGAAAAGGTCGGCGCGGGCTTGTGCTGCGGACGCCAAATGAATGGCATCGGCGGGAGCGAGGCCCATTGACCCGCGAATTTGTGCGTAGCGATCTGCGGTTTCGATCGTAAAAGGGACGACTTCGGAAACTGCGGCTTGCATCAAGCTCTTGGTCTCAGCGGCGACGGTCGAGTTGCCGCTACGATAAACTCCGGCTAGCACTTCTCCAAAGGTGAAGGCTCCGGTTAGGAGCTGATCATCACGCTCCCGCATGCGGGCCCGAATCGCGCCAACTCTCTTGGCGAATTGTGGATTATCCTCCAGCCAATAAATGAATAGCATCGTATCCCAGTAAATGCGGCTCACTTATGATCTCGGGAAGAATAAAAGTTGTCGCGCTCATTGCGTAGGTACCCTTCGCCGCCTCCGAGTTCAGAAAAAATATTCTTCAGCGCGCCGCGGAGTTGCTGCCATGGGTCGTCCCGGCCCGTAGGGGGCGATTTCGTTTCGACGAGCTCGTAGGTGCACACAACGGTGGTGCTTTGACCCGACTTAGGACCATTCACTTTGAGCAGACGAAGGTTGTTACTTTCCCGAAACTTTTTTCCTGTCAGAGCGCTGCAAACTGCTGGAGTCCGGCCCACGAGGCCCAAATCCCGAACAACATCTCCCGCTCGAATGGAAATCTGTTTTTCCTTTCGACGTTGGGCGGGAATGACGTATTTCTCCCGCACATGCAATCTGATCGTGTCGGCAACAGTCATAAGAACCTCCAGCAGCACTATAGCATAAATGAGCATGCATAGAAAGCATTTATGATAAGTGCTCATTAAAAAACTGGACACGGTTTCAGTGCACACATATACTGTGCTTATGAACGTCACCCTCTCCATTGACGAGCGCACTGTCGCCCGCGCCCGAAAGAAGGCCGAAGCGCTCGGCACAAGCCTGAATCAGCTAATCCGCGATTACTTGAACAAACTTGCGGGCGGCGACGACCCGGAAAAGAGTATTGCCGAGTTCAATCGCCTCTCCGGCCAGGGTAACTCCCGTGGCTGGCGTTTTAATCGCGACGAAATTCATGAGCGCTCGTAGCTTTTTCGACACCACTGTCCTCATTTATGCGGACGACAAATCCGCGCCAGCGAAGCAGAAGCGTGCTATCCAGCTGGTTGCGGAACACCGTCGCGCAGGGACCGGCGTAGTTTCGATGCAGGTGTTGCAGGAATATTTCGTCACGGTGACTCGCAAATTGGGGGTGGATGTACGTGTCGCCCGCCGGAAGGTAGAGTTATTGGCGGAGTTTGACGTCGCAACTCCTGATGTCAATGACATTGTCGCGGCCATCGATCTACACCGGCTGCACGGCTTTTCCTTTTGGGATTCCCTTATCCTACGATCCGCCATACAGGCCGGATGCACGATCCTTTTAACGGAAGATTTTCAGGAGTCCCGAGAAGTGGACGGAGTTCGCATCGTAAATCCTTTTGCGACTCCCTGATTCTCGGCGTATCGCGACATCAAGAATTGGTTGAGCTACTACGGAGCGAATCGTGAGTCTATGAAGGCAAAAACAAATCGCGGCACGCTAAAAGAAACTACGCATCGGGAATCGAAGCTTCCCGGTCCTACCGTCGAAGAAAAACTAGTCGCTGGGAAAGCGCTGCGTGAAAAAGTGACGCGGACTTCCCACGCCAGGTGGGTTCGCCCTGCCGACCGTGCTGACCCAATTGAATTACTGAAGAAAGCGGATCGCGGGAGATTGGCTGAGCTTTTGCCGATCCGATACGGCCGGATGCAGCATTCACCATTCGGATTCTTTCGCGGGGCCGACGCCGTGATGGCGGCGGATCTCCAAGACACCCCGAATACCGGCCTGCGCGTTCAGGCCTGCGGTGATTGCCACATCAGCAATTTTGGTGGATTCGGTTCGCCTGAGCGGCAACTTGTCTTCGATATCAATGACTTCGATGAAACTCTCAACGCGCCATGGGAATGGGACGTCAAGCGTCTGGCAACCAGCATTGTGCTGGCAGGGCGCGAGATGGGGATGCGCGAATCGCATTGCTCGGAGGCCGTAATAGAGGCGGTCAAGAGCTATCGCGAACACATGAACGAATACGCGCGCATGCGAGCGCTGGAAGTCTGGTATTCGCAACTCAACGCCGCAATTCTCATACAAGACGCGAAAACGATGGGAGCGAAACAGTACTGGGAGCGGGCTGAGGTGAAAGCGAAATTACAGACGGCGGAACACGTTTTTCCTAAAATAACGGATGTAGTGAAGGGCCGCCCCCACATCATTGACAATCCTCCACTCGTCTATCATCCGCGCCAGATGCTAAAGCTCGGCGAACGAGTGAGAAAAATGTTTCATAGTTACCGGCTGACCCTGCCCGACGAGCGGCGTGTGATTCTTGACCGTTACGAAATTGTGGATGTTGCGCGAAAAGTCGTCGGCGTTGGCAGCGTCGGGACCCGATGCGCAATTGTCTTGCTCATGGCCGGTCAGCATGACCCACTGCTCTTGCAATTCAAAGAGGCCCTGCCCTCTGTTTTTGAGCCGTATGCGGGAAAAAGCCGATACGCCAATCACGGCGAGCGCGTCGTTACTGGGCAGCGGATGCTTCAAGCGGCCAGCGACATTTTTCTGGGATGGACGCGTGACGAAGAAGGACATGACTATTATTTTCGGCAGCTACGTGACATGAAGATGACGATGGAAGTGGAGACTATGCCCCTGGCAGACTGGATCGAATACATCGAGTTTTGCGGGCAGACCCTGGCACGCGCACATGCCCGGACGGGGAACCCAGCACTCATCGCAGGTTACCTTGGCAAAAACGGGACGTTCGATAGCGCGATTGGGACATTTGCGGCTGAGTATGCCGATCAAACAGAAAGCGACCACGCCGCCTTTGTTAAAGCCATCAGAACGGGCCGGATCCAAGCCAATATTAAAGTTTGATTCCTAGTTTTCACGAGTCCGCAACAAGCCTGCCGAGTGAACGCCGGCTCACTCGTGCTGGGGTGTCACCTCGCTGATCAAACCCTCACGATGCAACCGCGTAAGGATGTGTGCTTGCCTACTGTCACTTACATCGGCCTCGAACTCAACGATCGAGAGCGCTCCTGACATGGACACCCGAAAATGTTGTGGACTTATTTTTAATTCCGCCAGCAGCCGCTGGACTTCTCCCGCAAGGGCCTCCGACTGATTCGTCGTGATACGGAAATTCATCACGCGTGTTCTGAGGCCAAAGGCGCGCTCGCACCACCCTAAAATGACGAGAGCGAAAAGCGCCAAGCCGGTCGTAAACCCCGCCACCGAATAGAGTCCGGCGCCAGTGGCCATGCCGATCGCCGCCTCAAGCCAGATGGTTGCGGCCGTCGTCATGCCCACGATGCTTCCGCTCCCGCGCACGATTGCACCAGCGCCGAGAAATCCGATTCCCTGGACAATGTTGGAAGCAATTCGCGTGCTGCCGGTGTCGCCAAGACGCCTGGCAATTTCACCAGATAGAAGAGTGAACAATGCCGCACCCAAAGCGACGAAGAGGCTCGTGCGAACCCCGGCAGGCTTCTTGCGCAAGTCGCGCTCAACTCCGATTGCGGCACCCAGCGCCGCAGCGACCGCTAAGCGTAATAGAACCTGGTTTAGAGGAAGCATGTGTCCATAGTCCCCTCTTTTTCAGACGTGGCGAGATTCTACTATCTTCATCGCCTGTCGTCTCGATTCCCGCGGTAGTGTTGACTTGCACCCGCTTACCTCCTAACATCTCCCATTCGTGCTCTTTCCGGACTGACGCCGCCATCTAAATGATCGAAAAAACCTTGGTTGGACAAACCATCTCTCACTACCGCATTACCGAGAA
>DASYGR010000034.1:0-12178 GCA_035999525.1 Terriglobales bacterium | reverse complement strand
GGTTCCCGATTCGAGTCGAGTTGCAATCGCTCACCATGGGCGACTTCATTCGCATCCTTACCGAGCCTAAATCCTCGTTGGTGAAGCAATACACTGCTCTACTTGAAACAGAAGGCGTCGCGCTCGAATTCGCCGCCGATGCTCTCGAAGAAATTGCGCGCTTCGCTTTTCGTGTAAACGAAGGCACCGAAAATATTGGTGCGCGACGTCTTCACACCATCATGGAGCGGGTGCTCGACGAAATCAGCTTCGAGGCTCCCGAGAAGAAGGGCGAGCACGTCAAGATTGATTCCGACTATGTGCGCAAAACGTTAGCCGACATCGTGAAAGATCAAGACCTGTCGCGCTACATTCTCTGATGTAACAATGGAGAGACGGGGATCCTCGCCCGTCCTGTCGGGCGGACGTCCGGCGCTCCATGAATCCCCAAATGGCAACCCTTTACACCATTGGCCACTCCACGCGGTCCATCGACGAATTTCTCGAAGCGCTTCAGGCCCATTCCATTCAAACGCTGGTAGATATCCGTTCCATCCCGATGTCGCGACGTCTTCCGCATTTCAATCGTGATTCTCTCGAACAGACCTTACCGCAAAATGGAATCCGCTACGTGTGGATGAAAGACCTAGGAGGCCGCCGTAAGAAAACTCTGGAAGATTCGCCCAATATCGCTCTGCGAAGTCCAAGTTTCAGGAACTACGCGGACCACATGCTCAGTGAAGAATTCCAGAACGCGATCGCGCGTTTGATCCAACTAGCCGGGCAATCCAACACAGCACACATGTGTGCCGAACGAGTTTATTTCCGCTGCCATCGCATGTTGGTTTCAGACTGGCTCGTGGCGCATGGACACGAAGTCTTGCATATAGACGGCGCGGGCTCAGTTCGCACTCACAAGCTCATGCCCGAAGCGCGATTGATTGATGACCAATTAATTTACCGCGGCGACCGGTTGCTCTGACAGAAACGAGAGATATGAGGTCCTACTTAACGCCCTTCGCTGGATTCCAGGATCCCTGCTCTTTGCGAACATAAATAATCTGCCCGATGTGATAGGCGTTGTGCGTGCTTATGTGCGAAATGGTCGAGTACCAGTCCTTTAATTTGGTTTCGTCCGCAGCTTCGATGGCTTTCTCCCAATCGGTCAAGACGCTGTCGAGTTGCTGCACGGCGGCGTTCCATTGCTTGCTGTCAAAGCTATTGAAGGTTTCGTCGTTGTTGCCGCTGTATTTTTCTTGCGGCTCGCCTTTGAATTTTCCCAATGACTGGCGGTCCCAATAAATTAAATGGTTCGTCAACTGCCCGATGGAATGGTTGCCTTTGCCATCGGTCCAACTGGCTTGCTCTGGAGTGAGGCCCTCTACCGCAATGTTCGCGGGAACAAACCACTCTTCGCTGTTGTGAGTTGACTTCAATTGTTGCAGCAAAATGCTTTTGAGTGTGGGCGCCGGCTTTTTATCTTGTGCGAACATTGGCAATGACAAGATCAGAGCAATAGACAATATTGATGGCTTCATGACATGACATCCCTTCTTTGCCGCGATTCACTTTCAGATTGTGTGGCAGTATAATCCAGGACTCTTCAACTGAATAGCGAAAGCTCCGTCAAAGCAAAATCAATCCCTCTGTTAGACTGTCGCATTCCCTTCGCAACACTATGCCTGTAACAACCGACAGAACGGTTGGAGCTCTAACTGGCGCGCTCAATGATGTGCCTGAAAAGGTGTTGCTCGCGGGAGTAGCACTCAGCAGTTTCGCCGCTCTCCTGCTGGAACTGACGCTGACGCGGCTTTTTTCGGTCATCCTCTTCTATCACTTCGCGTTTCTGGCAATTTCCATTGCGTTGTTGGGACTGGGGGCGGGGGGCGTCTTCGCTCATATTCGCAAAACTTCTTTGTCACGCTTTGAGCTAAGGAAGTTGGCGGCCGCGCTCTGCATCGTGAATGCGATTGTCATTCCCATTGCGCTTGAAATTGTTTTGCACATCCCAGTGTCGGTGCAGCTTACACGCCAAAACTTTCTGCGGCTAACCGCGATTTACATCTATTCGGCCATACCCTTTTTCGTTACCGGTATCGAAATGTCCGTCATTTTTGGACGCCGGTCAGCTCATATTTCCCCTCTCTACAGCGCCGATCTCGCTGGCGGCGCCATGGCATGTCTGGGTGTCGTTCCATTATTGAATTGGATTGGCGGGCCGAACGCGGTTCTTTCTTCCGCAGCGAGCGCAGCAGTGGCAGCCGTTGTCCTGGCGCCCGGCCCGCGACTTCGAAGATGGGCTGCGGGGCTAGGTGCGGCATTAGTCCTGGTCATCGCTCTGAATCATTCCGGCGGTCTAATGGATATTGTGTACGCGAAGGGAGCATTTCGAGATAAAGCTCAGGTCGAGTTCGCACGTTGGAACGCCATTTCCAGAGTGGAGGTAGATCGCATTGGCGATGCCAAGGCAATTGTGATTGACGCTGACGCCAATACTTACATTATGAACGCCGATCCCGCGAAATGGCGCGGCTCGCTTTGGGAAAAGAACCTCATGGCGGCGCCGCCTGCGATTGCGAACGTTCTTCGACCTCGCGGTAGTTACGCCATTATCGGTCCCGGCGGGGGTGTAGACGTTTTGCGCGCGGTCGCAAACGGAAGCCCGAGCGTAACGGGAATCGAAATCAACCCAATTATTGCCGACACGATCATGCGACACCGCTACGCTGACTACGCCTATCACCTCTACGATCGCCCGGATGTTCACATGCACGTGACCGACGGCCGGTCGTTTATTCGAAACTCGAAACAAGAATATGACGTGGTCCAGATGACGCTCGTGGACACGTGGGCTTCGACGGCGGCTGGCGCGTTTGCCCTTAGCGAAAATAACTTGTATACGGTCGAAGCCTTCCAGGAATACTTCGACCATCTGAAGCCAGACGGGATGATTGCCATTACCCGCTGGGAATTTCAGCAGCCTCGGGAAGCTTTGAGAGTAGTTTCCGTTGCCATGGAAACCTTGCACCGGCTGGGGGTGACGAATCCTTCCCACAACTTCATCGTTGTCTCCCAGGGAGATTTAGATGAGGACGGCATCCCCGTTGTAGTGCTGGCAAAGAAAAGCGCCTTCACTCGGGAAGAAGAAGCCTCGGTAACGACATATCTGACGAAGAAGAAGGTTCTGGTCGCACAATACCTTCCGTCAGATCCCGGGGACAATCAGTTTTCCCAATTGATTGCAATGAATGACGCCTATGCATTCGCGAGGGGATATGCCTATAACGTTGCGCCGGTCACCGACAACGCTCCCTTTTTTTTCTTCACGCTAAAGCCCAGTCAAGTAATGCACTCCCAGGCTTTTCGTGGAGGAATTGACTGGAAAGTGAACCTTGGAGTCGCGGTCTTGTTGATGGTGCTCGCCATATCACTGGTTGCGGTATTCGCATTTCTCATCACTCCTCTCGCCATTGGCGGTGGACGCAACCATGCTCCTGTACTGCCTCTGCTCTACTTCGTTGCAATAGGGTTGGGATACATCATCGTCGAGATTACTTTCATACAGCGCTTCGTTTTATTTCTGGGTCATCCCACTTACGCGCTCACCGTCGTAGTTTTTCTGCTGCTTCTGTCGAGCGGCGCCGGGAGCCTGCTCTCGAAACGATGGCTGCGCGACGCGACGAGATTATGGCTGCCGTTGTCCATGATTGTCGTTGTATTGCTTTTCTACGTTGCCGTCCTTCCCCGGCTTTTAGATTTCCTCGTGGGATTACCATTCGTAGCCAAGCTTCTAGTGAGTGCGGGATTGTTGGTGCCGTTGGGATTCATAATGGGAACGCCTTTCCCAACCGGCTTGCGAACGCTTGCCCGCTTTCGAAACACGGTTCAGATGTCAAACCAAAGCGATGCAAGCCAGGGGCCCATCGAATGGGCTTGGGCATTGAATGCAGGCGCCAGTGTGCTAGGTTCCGTTACCGCGATTTTGGTGGCAATCCAATTCGGACTGAACATTACGTTGACGTGCGGAGCAGCGGCTTATTCTTTGGCTTTACTGCTCACCCCAACCCTCCAGCGGTATTGCGTTGGGAAGCCGGTTGACCGTCTGATATGATCAGCCAATTCTTGATGTGTCCGCGGCCTTTAAAAGATTTCACGCATTGACTTTGCTCGGGAGAAGAACGTGCCTAGCCAAAAGCAGCTGAAGTGGTCTGAACTGAAGGTCGGCCTCACCGTGCTGGTCGCCAGCATTACTCTTGGAATTCTGATCCTTCTCATGACCGGCACTGGCGGTTTTTTCACTAAGAAAATCACTCTCAAGTCATACTTCGACAACGCAGGCGGTTTGAGGGAAGGTGCGCCAGTGCGCCTCCAGGGAGTTGATATCGGCAGCGTCACGGGTATCCACATCGTTGCCGACGCCGACAAGCGGCTAACTCCAGTAGAAGTGACCATGAAGGTGCGCAGTCTTTATCGCAACAACCTTCACATTGATTCCGTGACCGCACTTGCGACCGCCGGAGTTTTGGGCGAAACCTACATTGACATCAACAGCGCGCTCGCCCGAGGTCCACTGGCAAAAAATGGAGACGTGCTTGCGACCCGCGATACTCCCGATATTCAGGATGTGGTCCGCGCCAGCCAGGGAACCCTTCAAAATATGGACGCTCTGTTGAAGCGGCTCGACAGGATCGTTGCGTTTGTTGAAAGCGGGCAGGGGTCAATCGGGAAAGTAATTTACGACCCCAGCCTCTATAACCGTATCAACACCACGGTCACCCAGTTTCAGGGTGTGGTGAACCAGCTAAGCGCCGGAAATGGAACTCTAGGCAAACTCTTCTACGACGATCAACTGTACCGAAAGGCAACAGACACGGTGGATAAACTCAATGCGATCATCGTTGATCTGGACGCCGGGAAGGGTACAGCCGGGAAACTGCTCAAAGATCCATCCGCCTATAACAACCTCAATGACAGCATTGCCAACGTCAAGAAACTTACCGACGATGTAGAAGCGGGCAAGGGTGCGCTTGGCACACTCGCGAAGGATCAGGAATTCGCAAATAAGCTGAAGGACGCAATCGCCAAACTGTCAGATCTTACCGATCGCATGGATGCCGGGGAAGGCACAGTAGGCAAACTGATGCGCGATCCTTCAGTCTTCAATAATTCGAACGACATGATTCTCGAAACGCGGTCATTGATTAAAGCCATGCGGCAGGACCCGAAAAAGTATTTGACCATCCACGTGAAAATATTCTAGTGCTCGGGATCGTACCAGTCGCGAGTTAACAGGCACGCTCCGCGGCTTCCCTCAATAATCGTCTTGCGCGTGCGCCGGAAATCCTTCGAGCACGAAGAAGCTTCCGCAAACAAACCGCATAAATAAACCACAGCAAAGTTCCAGCCACCACCAGCAGAAGACTCAGACTCCAGATATTTACAACACTTCTCAGCAGGCTCGTCATTTATTTATTTTCCGGCTGCTCCGAATGCCTGCCTGCCTGCGCTTCGTGAGAAACAACGCTGAGAGGTTATGCATTGGCTTCGACGCCTAAAGATTCTCGAATTGCGTCGGCAATTCTCTGCGTAAGCGCCTTCATCTTGTCTTCCGATTCTGCTTCGACCATAACTCGCGCCAGAAGTTCCGTTCCTGAATAGCGCACCACGACTCGCCCACTACCCTCTAGTTCCCTTTCAGCGGAATGAATTGCGCGTTGAATTTCCGGGATTTCGCCAAACGCAATCTTTTCTCGCACGCGTACGTTTTGGATTGTCTGAGGAAGAGTCTTTAAATCGCCGATCAGCTGAGATAGCTTTCTCCCGCCTCGAGCCATGAGTTCCATCACACGCAGTGCCGTCAACAATCCATCTCCCGTAGTTGCCTCGCCGTCGCGAAAAATTATGTGGCCTGACTGCTCGCCGCCTAAAATCGCCCCGGTCTTCAGCATCTCATCCAACACATATTTATCGCCAACATTGGCACGTAAAAGGCGGATCCCAGACGAGCGCAACGCAAGCTCAAGACCCATATTCGACATTGTCGTAGCTACCACGGTTGAGCCTGACAAAACATTTCGGGACTTCATATCCCGCGCCGCCAAAAGCAAAATCCCATCGCCGTTTACCACGCGGCCACATTCATCGCTAAAAAGCGCTCGGTCGGCGTCCCCATCGAAAGTGATTCCGAGGTCAAATGAGCCATTGCTCTCGGCGACAGCAACGGCAACTTTTTGCGGATAAAGCGCGCCACAGCCGTCATTAATATTTCTGCCGTCCGGTTTGGCGCTAAGGAATGTTGCCTGTATACCGCAGGCAGCGAACAGCTCCGGAGCTTCCGCGGTTGCGGCGCCATTCGCGCAATCCACGACCACCTTTAGGCTGCTCAGATCCGTATGGACGCTTTTAGCCAGCCAATCAATGTACGCACGTCGCAGCCCGGACTCCCCTGGCAATGTCGGCGTCACTGATGCGATTGGTTCCGAGCGCGCCTTGGGATTGTGTATCAATGAAAAAATTTCTCGCTCGATGGCGAGTTCTTCGACGTCAGGCAATTTGAATCCGTCGCCGGAAAAAATTTTTATCCCATTGTCAGTCCAGGGATTGTGAGACGCGGAAATCACCACGCCCGCGCTGTACTCTTTGGAGCGTGCCAGATAAGCGATTCCAGGAGTAGTGATCACTCCCGCGCTGTGCACTTCGATGCCGGCGGACGCCAGGCCATGAGCGATTTGGTCCGCAATCCATTCGCTTGATTCCCTGGTATCTTGCCCAATCACTACCCTGGCAAGAGAGCTTCGCTTCTCCAGATCGTGACCCAAGGCGCGTCCAATGAGGTATGTGCACTCCGGCGTGAGCGGAAACTCGCCGGCGACGCCACGAATTCCATCGGTACCAAACAGTTGTCTTGTTTCGGGGGCCATGCTTATTGTCAATTCTTCCCGCTCTGGGCAGGTTCTTTCTCGACGGGCGCCTTCTCGACGTAAACGGTCACTTGTACGGGTTCAGAATAAGTTACCTGAATCAAGGGATCGGATACATAGGCATGTCTCTGGACGGTGATGTGGTCCATTACTCCGCTCACGTCAATCGGATCCGTGATCGCCGAATCTACAGCTTCCACGCGTCTTTGGGGGCCGCTAATGCTGACACTCAATGGATTAGTCACAACACGGCCGATCCCGTACCCCTGCACAAAAGTCCCGACCACCCGCGGCCGCACATCAACCTGTTTCGTCATCCGGGTATCGAAGCTCAAATGAATCTGGCTGGGAACTACTTGTACCACTTCGAGGCCGCCAGGGTGATGGATTTGTTGAGACGTAATATCGAATGTGTGATCGCCGGGATTCTGTCCATCAAGTTCAATTCCGGCATACACGTCAACCGGTTGAAGCCGCCGGATGCTATGTTCGGGCCCGCGAAACCGAATCTGAATTCGTGGAATACTCGGCGAGCTGATTTCCAGATTTTGCGGAATATTGTCAAACTCGAGCGGCACTTCGATTGCAACCACCGCCTGCGGGTCACGGGCAACCGCCAGCCACAGCACGACCGCAAAGCCCAACGAGAGTATTTTCAACCCGATATTGTGTGTCAGCCGGCTACGCAGCGAACCTGCCATTAGCGTCCCACCTTCGGTTCCGAATCACTCTTTCGAAAACCGGCACGGTGAGACATTGCGTCCTCCGGCTCACTCAAGCCTTCGCTTCCATCGGTGATCACTGTAGGCAAGGTTGATTGCGGAACGTAGCGCCGCAGCAATCCGGCAAGGCGCTCGCGTAATTCCTCAACTGATAGATCGCGCTCGATGTTTCCTCCGACCGCCAAGCTGATGC
Organism: Terriglobales bacterium; assembly: GCA_035999525.1. Lineage (GTDB taxonomy): Bacteria > Acidobacteriota > Terriglobia > Terriglobales > Acidobacteriaceae > PALSA-188. Next base: position 4,364 of record DASYGR010000034.1, on the reverse strand, counting down.
TCCCGGTCTCTTCCGACACAATCACTGCAATCGCATCCGTCTCTTCCGTTACTCCGATACCCGCGCGATGCCGAGTGCCAAGTTGGGTGGATAAGATTGGGTTCATGGAAAGAGGAAGAAAACAGGCCGCCGCCGCAACCCGGTCCTTTTGCACGATCACAGCGCCGTCATGAAGAGGCGCGCTCGGCCTAAAAATTGTAGCGAGCAAATCGTAGGAAATGTGCGCGTCCAGCGGAACCCCGCTTTCAATGTAGGTTCGCAAGCCGATTTCGCGTTCAATCACAATCAGGGCGCCAGTTTGATTTTGAGAAAACAAGTTCGCCGCCAGCACAATGTCGTCATAGGCGTCGGCCTCAGATGTGTGGACACGGCTAAGGGTCAGCCTTCTCCCCATTCGCGTCAGCGCCTGCCGCAGCTCGGGAGCGAAGACTACGATTAGCGCGAATACTCCATAGGGCAGCAACGTGCTTATCAGCCAATTCAGGGTGGTAAGTTCGCCAAGGCGGGAGAAATAAAAAGCGAATCCTACGGCCGCGACTCCTACCAGCATGAGTGCGGCTCGAGTCCCCTGGATCAGGGCCAGGAACTCGTAGATAACCAGCGCCACCAATAGGATGTCAATGATTGCTATCAGTGACAGATGCGGCCATGCGGCTGAGAAATGTGTCACCCAAGGCCCCTTCCCCAAGATGGCGGTCTAATCGCAATTGTAATCCACGGTTCCAACCCCGTGCGAGAACGGAAATATTGAGATCACGACACGCCGGGATTCGTCTTTTTAACCGTCGCTGTAACCGTCCCTCGCGAGAGTCTCGCTGAAATCTCTGAGTCCGGCTCAACCTGGGATGCGTCTTTTAGCAGTTTGCCCGACGCATCAAACACCAGGGCATATCCGCGATCTAGAATCGCCAGCGGCGAAAGGGCTTCAACCTGCCGCGTAACCCTATCCAAATGCGCTTTCTGCTGAAGCAGTTGGTTGCGTGTGGCCGCAATCGTAGCTGCCACGAGCGAGTCCAATTCTTTGCGCATTCCCGCGAGCACGCGCCGAACATCATAATGGCGCACGGCACCCGCTCCCTTTTCCCATCGTCGTCTGCTTTGTTCGAGCAGGTTTCGTTGAGATTTCTCCAGACGATATGTAAAGTCGTCTAATTTTTGCTGGCGCTGATTGATGAGGTCCATCATCCGCGCAAATGCTCCGTGTTGAGCCAATTCGGTGAGCGCTTGCCTGCCCATGAGCAACCGGTATCTCATGGCGCGCGCAAGCCGCAAATGCAGTTCCTGGGATTTATCCTCGATATCTTGTCGTGATCGAATCACTAATTCCGCAGCAGCCGAAGGCGTTGGAGCGCGCAGATCGGCGACAAAGTCAATGATCGTGAAATCAGTCTCGTGGCCGACCGCGGAAATGACCGGAATTTGAGAAGACGCGACAGCGCGGGCCAGTCCCTCGTGATTAAATGCCGCGAGGTCCTCGGCTGAACCGCCTCCCCGGGCTACTATGATCACGTCCACATTTCCCGCTTGATTGAAATACCGGATGCCGGCCGTCACTTCTAACGGCGCTGATTCCCCCTGCACTTGCGAAGGAAAAATCAAAATATTTGCAGTGTGATGACGACGTTGCAAGATGTTTAAGATATCCGGCAACGCGGCGGCCTGCGGAGAAGTCACAATCCCGATGCGACGCGGCAATGTCGGTATCGGCTTTTTGCGCCCAGCATCAAACAATCCTTCCGTTTCCAGTTTGGCCTTAAGCTGCTCGAAAGCAATCTGGAGGGCGCCTGCTCCCTTAGGCTCCAGGTATTCCGCAGAAATCTGCAACTGGCCGCGATCTTCATAAATAGTAATCCGGCCTCGCACGACAACCTGCATTCCATTTTCGGGACGGAATCGCAGCAGTTTGGCTTGTGATCGAAACATCACCGCGCTGAGCTGAGAATTCTGATCTTTCAATGTAAAGTAGAGATGTCCGGAATCATGCGCCCGGAAATTTGAAATCTCGCCTTCCACCCATGTATCCCCATATTCGCGCTCAATGTGGGTTCGGACGGCGGCCACGAGATCGCGCACTGTCCACACCCGCCTATCGGGAGGTCTGAAGGTGAACCCTAGCTGGTCGGCAAATGCCATCGGAAGAAGTCTAACGCAGAAGCTATTCGCAATTATGGAGAGAAGAACGTCCGAGAGGTCGGAGTAAGGCAGGGGTGTCCGAGGCAAATAGCCGTTAGCCTACCTGCTAGAATAAGCGTTCCTGCTTCCGCAGGTTTCCAAACGCGCCTATGTTGGCCAAAGCAAACGTGAAACGAAACTGATTCTCGTTGCGCACCGATCCTAACGCAAATCGGCGGTATTCGAGGTCAACTCCGCAACAATCCCAGTTGTAGGCAGTTTGTATGGACCCATATTGCAGAGCGTTAAGATTGGCGTCATACCCAATGTTGGTCGCCCCGCTGAATCCGCGTTTCCCCGTGTGCCCGTATCCCAAAACAACGCGAAACTGATTGAACGATTGTTCAGAAGAAGGTGGCGCCGTTGCGGCCTGAGCCGTATTAACCTGCGAAACTTGTATTCCGCTGGCTGCCTGCAAAAACGCGTCGCCGCCACCGACCGTAAATTGTCCGAAACGAAAATTGAGCAGCGCGGTACTGGTATTGATGCGGTGCTGCTTGAAGTCGTAATCAAAATCCCATTCGACGTCCGTGCGCTCACTGTTCTGAATGCGAAGCCGCGAAATTAACGGCGAAAGATTCCGTGGCGCAGTAAGGAAGGCAATACCGGTCAGGTCGAGAGTAGTGGTCAAAACGTTGGGTCGCCCCGGTACCAGCGCGTCTCCGAAAGTTGGATCAAAAAAATATTTTTGTGCAAGCTCCCATGTAACAACTTCCCGCGTCTGTTGTTCGGGCTGGCAGACCGGCTTGTCGGGCTCTTTCGGGCGCTCCCAGGGAACAGAGCTCGAGGCCGCAGGCCCTCCGACCATCAACGTTGGCATCCCTTCGGTTTCGCAATCCTGCTGACTGGTCTTCGACTTTGCGTACAAACGATTGACCACGGAATACTCAACCTCGTTCGTGTCGCTTAATACATCCCGTTCGTCGAAGCGAACGATGTTGGAAAAATTATTTATTCCGGTTACATAGTTGTAAACCACGCGCGGCTCGATGACATGCTTCCACTTTCGGCCCAGGACTTCCTTATCAAAAATGCGTTCTACGGACGGCGGCCTCAGTTCCACGGAACCTTCCAACGCCTTGCGGTCAATGACACTGGATTTCGGAGTTCCAACTTCACCGACCGGTAGAAGCTGTTCGGTATAAAGCGTGTTTCGGATGGCGAAATCTGGACGAAGCGACCAGCCATGAAATTTCAGAGGAAGCGATAGATTCGGAGCGGCGTCAAAGCGTCCCACCAGGGGCGCGGTGCGAAATGAAGGCTCGCTCCGCGAAAGGCCCTCCGCAGCGCCGTCATAGGACCAAAAGAAAGGAGATCGGCCGATTTGATGGTCCACGCTCGAAAGCTCCAATCCTGGGGCGTGAAGAATGGTGATTAGATCTCCGGACGTAGTACTCTCGAAATTCTGATAGCGCTGCACCGAAGCGTTATAGAAGTATCCGTTCGTCGTGTTGGAAAGGAAGGCTTCTGACTTCACTTCTGAGTTGACCGCCTGAGTGAAGACATCATTAAAGGCGAGGCGGAATACAAAAGAACTCAGGTAATCAATATTAGCCACGCCGCGGAAGTTATGCGCAAAGGCACCCTCGGCATCGAGCTGAACTTCGGTGCCACCCTCGTTGACGCCCTTCAGCCCGCGATCAAGCACACTGAAGAAATTAAGATCCAAAAATGACGTATCGGTGGGGCGAGCTCGAAAATTGCCCTGCGGAGCCCATCCCCGCGTAGAAAAATATTCCGCACCCAGTGTTGCATCCATGCTGCGGTTGATGGCCCAGAAAACCGATTCGCCCAGAATATTGCCTTTTGTCGAGGACCGGCCAATATTGGGGACAAGAAACCCCGAGCGTCTCGGCGATCGCTCAATTGGATGTGTGGCAAAGGGGAGGTAAAGAATTGGAATCCCGTCAATGCGAAAAGTGCTGCGATAAATACTCGCGTTGCCGCCCACTTCCACCACGACTTTATGGGCATAAAATTGCCACTTGGGACGAGGCAATTCGCAAGTGGTGATGGTTCCGTCATAAACAACGTAGTGGTCGGGCCCCGTTTTACGCACTGACCTGCCGCTGAAAACGAATGGAGTCGCCGCTGTAAGAATCAGCCGCGATCCCTTCATGCGCATACCAACGGTTCCCCTCACATCTTCAAAATTTCCAACTTCCGATTGAAGATTGTAGGTTCCTCGGCTG
>DASYGR010000007.1:0-18671 GCA_035999525.1 Terriglobales bacterium | reverse complement strand
GGGTCGCAAAGTGTTGGCGATTGATCCCGACGATCCCGAGGCGCTGCTGGGAGTATCCGAAGTCATGGTGGAGCAGACGGGCGACAATGATCTCGACAAAGACAAGCACTTGGCCGACGCGCTTAAGATGGCGCAACACTGTTTGGAAACGATAGATACTGACATCAGTATTCCAGTGGGAACTCCCCAGGAGAAAGTTGATTCTTATAAAGGCTTTTTGCGGTCTTCTGCCGACGCGGTAATCGGTGCTATCCAGTATGACCAGGAGAAGTACCCGGACTCGGAGGCGTCGTTGCGAAAATCCATTGACGCCTATCCTTCTCAACCGGATCCGGTGGCAATCTTCCGTTTGGCGTTAGCGCTGGACAAACAGGAAAAATATCCGGAAGCGTTGAAGTATGCCAACCAAGCCGTGGGTCTTACACAGGAGAGCACGGCAGTAGGAGCGGCAGCGCGCCATGAACGCGATCGCCTGATTGAACTGACGGGCGGAGTGCCGCCAGCGCCGGGCGCGGCAGCACCCCCGCCGGCCAAATAGCCACGGCGTTCTGAAATCTACAGTGCTCACATCCGACAAAGGTACAAGCGTGTCGAAGCAAGGGAACGATCCATCCCGGTTTGCACCCAACTCTCGTGACCTTTCGGAATTAGAAGCAACTCTAGGCCATCGTTTTGGGCGACGGGAATTGCTGGAGCAAGCCTTGACCCATACGTCCCAGGCTCGTGAGCAGGACGCCCAAGACGGCGGCGAGGCTCATGCAGTAGACAATGAACAGCTTGAATTTCTTGGCGACGCAGTCCTGGGTTTCGTTTCCGCGGAAGAGTTGTGCCGCCGCTTTCCGAATCTGCGAGAAGGAGAGCTTTCAAAACTTCGAGCCCACCTGGTCAGCGAGAAGCATCTGGTGAAGGTTTCGCACAAACTGGGGCTGGGTGACTATCTGCGACTTGGCAAGGGCGAAGAGAAATCTGGCGGACGAAGGAAAACAGCCTTGCTGGTGGACGCGTTAGAAGCGGTGCTCGCCGCTTTGTATCTTGATGCTGGAATGGGTGCTGCCCGGAATCTGATCGTAGACCAAATTATGAATCCGGAATTAGGGCGAATCGCCACGGATGGTACTTCCCTGCCGCTTACTGACTACAAATCCGCGCTGCAAGAGAAACTTCAGGCCATCGGCCTGCCGCAACCCGTGTACGTACTCGTCAAGGAGCACGGTCCACAACATAATAAAACTTTCACCATCGAAGCATATGTCACGGATGCAAATAACAGGCGCAGCCCCGAATTCGTGGGCCGAGCCGAGGGTTCCACAAAAAAGAGCGCGGAGCAGGAGTCCGCCCGGCTCCTGCTGGAACACCTGGCGGAAACTACCGAAAAAAAGGATGGGCCATCCAGCCCGGAACGCGGCGCACCATGATTCGCGTGGCCGAAGCACAACACCCCGCAAGATACAGCGATTGGCCAGGAGTGGCGCAGTTCCTGTTAACGGTTTTTGTGATCGCGATTTTCGTGATTACGTTTGTTGTACAAGCGTTTCAGATTCCCTCCGAATCAATGGAGAACACGCTTCTCACCGGCGATTACTTGTTAGTGGACAAGCTGCGCTTTGGCGGAGATGGTTTTTGGGAACACGTGATGCCGTATAAGCCGGTGCGGCGGGGAGACATCATCGTATTCCACTATCCGGTCCACCCTGGCGAGCACTTCGTGAAAAGGGTAGTCGGCATTCCTGGAGACCGACTACGGCTGGTGAACCGTGCGTTGTATGTGAATGGCATCCCGCTACGCGAACCCTATGTGCGCTACAGCGCGACGGCGCATGACCCTTTTCGAGATGATTTTCCCAGGGTGAACATCGTCGTACCCGGGCTTGAGGGCATGTGGTGGGAGCAGATGAAAAAGCTGGTTGAGGACCTCCAATTAATTGTCCCAGAAGATGACTATTTTGTGCTCGGGGACAATCGCGACGAAAGCCTTGACAGCCGGTACTGGGGTTTTGTTCCGAGGGAGAATATTGTGGGACGTCCCTTGATTATCTACTGGTCGGTGCGAACCGAGGATCCCGATATTCACGGAGAGAGCACTTCGGAGGCGAAGCTTTTTCACTTCGCGTATGCGCTCACGCACCTGTTCCAGATTACTCGTTGGGATCGGACATTTCGCATAGTCCATTAATCAGTACTACAGCGGCCTTGGCAGGAAATTCGAGTCATGAAAAAGCCAGCTAAAGAAAAGCGGCGCGAGACAACGGTGGAATTTCTCGCGTCATTGGCAGCCGTGCTGGTAACGAGTCTGTTTATCATTACGTTTATCGTTCAGCCTTTTGAAATTCCCACCGGTTCAATGGAAAATACACTGTTGATTGGCGATCACCTATTCGCAGATCGAGTCCAGTTTTCACCGAAAACGGCGTGGATCGGGCCGCTGCTGCCTTATCGCGAGATCAAACGCGGCGATGTTTTTGTATTTCTTCATCCAGCCGAGCCGGGAATGGACGTTGTGAAGCGCGTGATCGGAATTCCCGGAGACCGTATTCATCTGCGAAATGGCGTTGTCTACCGTAATGGCGAGAAGTTGGATGAGCCCTACGTGATTCATGATCCAAATGCCGGGCACGACCCTTACCGTGATAACTTCCCCGAAGTGTTCCCTTCGGATTTCAATGGCGTCAATCCGGATTGGGCCTTAACTCTTCCACAGTATATTCAGGGCAAGGATATTGTCGTACCAGCAAACAAATACTTCGGAATGGGCGATAATCGAGATGACAGTTTGGATAGCAGGTATTGGGGCTTCATTCCGAAAGATAACGTCATCGGCCGGCCCATATTGATTTGGTGGTCATTTGAAACTCCACGCGGCCAATGGGAACAGAAAGCGATGGGCCAGCGGCTGGAATTTTTTGTGCACGTGGTGATTCATTTCTTTGACCAGACGCGATGGCGTCGTACGTTGCGAATAGTGCGGTGATGGGTTTTATCTATTCAAATGCACACCGCGTCAAATGCACGCTGCGTCAAATGCGCGCCGTGGGCTTGAGCGAAAGATATCCGTAAAGGAGAAGATTTAAGTGGCAAAAAAGGAAACCATAGAAGAGAAGCCGCGCGAGACAACGGTAGAATTCCTCGCCTCACTGGCTGCCGTCCTGGTCACCGGTCTGTTCATTATTACTTTTATCGTGCAGGCTTTTGAGATTCCATCTAGTTCGATGGAGAACACGCTCCTGATCGGTGACCACGTTTTTGTGAACCGCATCGGATTTTCTCCAAGAACGTCATGGATTGGGCCAATTTTGCCCTATCGGCAAATTAAGCGTGGGGACATTTTCGTCTTTCTCTCGCCGGTTGAGCCTGGACTTTACGTTGTGAAGCGCGTGATGGGAATTCCCGGTGACCACATTCACTTGCGGGACGGAGTCGTCTACCGCAATGGCGAAAAGCTAGATGAACCCTACGTCATTCATAATCCCAATGACCCTTACAATCCTTATCGTGACAATTTTCCCGCAGTTCCGCCCTCTGATTTCAATGGCGTGAATCCCGATTGGGCTTTGACGCTTCCGCAACATATTCAGGGGGGTGACATTGTAGTTCCCGAAAACAGCTATTTCGGTATGGGCGACAACCGGGACGTGAGCCTAGATAGTCGCTACTGGGGCTTCGTTCCGAAGGAAAATGTTGTAGGACGGCCCATGTTCATCTATTGGTCGTTTGAGACCCCGCCCGACCAGTGGGAGCAGAAAGAAGTCGTTCAGCGGCTTGGATTTCTGGCCCATGTGGTCATTCATTTCTTTGACCAGACTCGATGGCGCAGGACTTTGAGGTTGGTGCGGTGAGTTGGCTGCGCACCAGGCGTGGACTGGTAGCTTTGCTTGGCGTTCTGCTGCTCGTCTTATTTGTTATACGCCCCACCGTCGGACGGCTTCGCACCCGGATAGGCCGTTCCATCTCGATGTCGCTCGGCCGGCGAGTTGAAATTTCGTCAGCCAGTTTGCGTTTTCTCCCACAGCCCGGGTTTGATCTGGAAAATTTTGTTGTGTATGACGATCCTGCTTTCAGTGCAGAGCCTTTGATCAGTTCCGGCGAAGTTACAGCTTATCTCCGTATCAGCTCGCTACTCCGCGGACATTTGGAAATCTCGACCCTCAGCCTGAGCGAGCCGAGCCTGAATCTCGTGCGGAACGATGGCGGTCATTGGAATTTGGAATATCTCCTGGACCGGGCTGCGCGAACTTCTGTAGCCCCGACTGGAAAAGCAGCGAACGAAGCTCGCCCCGGATTTCCTTATATCGAGGCAAGAGGCGGACGTATCAACCTCAAGTTTGGACTGGAGAAGAAGCAGTTCGCACTCACAGATGCCGATTTTGCTCTTTTTCAGGACTCAGAAAATTCCTGGGGGGTGAGGCTTGACGCAAAACCCATCCGAACAGACTCGAATTTCTCCGATACCGGCGTTCTTAAGATCAACGGTTCGTGGCAAAGAGCGCAGTCGCTTCACCAAACGCCGCTACGTTTCAACATGCAATGGGACCGGGCACAGTTGGGGCAAGCATCTAAGCTGATTTACGGCACCGACAAGGGGTGGCGCGGCGATATGGCGGCGTCCGTTGAATTAAGCGGCACGCCCGAGAATTTAGCGGTAATCACTCAAGCATCGGTGGAGGATTTCAGGCGTTACGACATTCTCGCGGGGAATGCGATGAGATTGCGGGCGCAATGCGGTGGAAATTACAGCTCTACATCGCAAACATTATCCAACATCATCTGCCAGTCTCCCGTAGGAGACGGTGCGATTACTCTGCATGGCAACCTATCTTTCTCTACGACGCCGGCATATCGGTTTTCCGTCTTTGCTCAGGATCTGCCGTTGCAGTCTGTGATTGCCCTCGCGCGCCATTCGAAAAAGGACATTCCCCCTGACCTGCTTGCCGTTGGAACACTCGATGGCGTGATAAAAATTCAGCATGAAAAGGTCGGTGATACCCCAACGACTACATGGGAAGGGAGCGGAGAGGCTTCCGAATTTCGGCTGGCCTCACAAATCGCGACTTCGCAACTGTCGCTGCCAAAAATCCATTTTTCTATTTCTTCGAGTCCTCCCAGCGTAGACGGCGGGAAAAAGAATCGTCGTGGTACTCATGGGGACGCTCCAAGTTCCCTGGCTGCTATTGCTGTAGAAACGCGGGTGAACATCAGTCCTTTCACGATTGATCTCGGCGAGCCTCTACCGGTCACCGTGTCAGGATGGTTCTCGCGCTCCGGCTACAGCGCGATGATTGACGGCGACGCGCAGATTCAGCAACTTCTGAGAGTGTCACGCACGATTGGAATTCCCGCGCCTCAACCTGACGCTGAAGGCAAAGTGAAGTTGGGATTACAAATTGCTGACACCTGGACCGGATTCAAAGCGCCCCGAGTCACAGGAAATGCCGAGTTGCACTCGGTTCTGGCAAAGGTCCGCGGATTGAATGCGCCAATTGAAATCACTGCCGCCAAAATATTTTTAGATACGGATAATGTGAACGTGCAGGGTTTGAGCGCCCTGGCAGCAGGCACAACATGGCACGGATCGTTGATCCTGCCTCGGCCCTGCGGTCTCACGGGAACATGTCCCATCCAGATGGACCTGCATGCCGATGAGATCGGGACAGACAAATTAGAGAGACTGCTGGATCCGCAATATGCGAAACGTCCGTGGTACAAGTTTTTCACTTCGCAGAAGAATTCCTACCTTCTTGCGCTGCGAGCAACTGGACAACTCTCGGCCGATCGTATTCTGCTGCACAAACTCGCTGGCTCGCACGTTTCAACGGACTTCAATTTCGACCGGGGAAGGCTGGAACTGACGAACTTGCGCGGAACAGTCCTTGGCGGAACTCACAATGGGGAATGGACGCTGGATTTCAGCGTGCGGCCAGCGGTATACAGCGGGCATGGCGTTTTCGAGAATGTCGCTTTAGCGCAGCTCGCAACCGCGACGCACGACAATTGGATTTCGGGTACTGCTGCGGCAACTTATCACGCAACGACTTCAGGCTGGAATGCGGATGAACTTTTTTCGTCGGCCACCGGAATTTTGCAAATTCAGGCTCGCGACGGATTTATGCCGCACATGGTTTCGGCGAGCTTCAGTGGCCCGCTGCAAATCCGTTATTTTGAAGGCGATTTGGTTCTTCGCCACAAGGAGTTGGACTTCGGACAAGCGAAACTCGAAACCAATAGCGGCATTTACCAGGTAACGGGGACGGCTTCTTTGGGCCGGGAGCTCAACTTGAAGCTCATGCGCAATGGAAGCCGCGGATTCAACATAACCGGAACCGTAAGCACCCCAGTTATTTCAGTCACCCACGCTCCCGAGACGGAAGCGGCCTTAAAACCATGAGGTTGGTCTCAGCACTTCTTCTTTTTGCAGCATTCGCACTTTTTATGGGCGCGCCAGATGGAGTAGCGGGTTTCTCTCAGAGTACCGCCGCAGCCCGTGTCGAAGCCAAGCTTGGGCACATCGAGACAAACGCGGGACTGGCGAATCCCGATCGTGCGCCCACCGAATTCAGCGATCAGGAAATCAACGCCTATTTTGCCGCTGGCAAAGTGAAGTTGCCAGCCGGAGTCCAATCCGTCACCTTTCAGGAGCAGCCAGGGATAGTGACGGCATCCTGCCGCGTGGATTTCGATCAGGTCGAGGCCGGACATCGTTCGGGCAATCCATTGTTGTCTCTTTTCTCGGGTATTCACGATGTCGTTGTCGTCGCTAACGCAAAAGGAACGGGCGGACAGGGCTTTGTCGAAGTACAATCCGTGACGTTGGATGGAGTCGAAATTCCGCGATTCGTGCTTGAGCTATTCGTCGAAAAATTTCTTCAGCCGAAATATCCGGAGGTCGGACTCGACTCTCACTTCCCACTCCCGGAAAAGATTGATACCGCGGTTGTGGGTGCGCAAAAGCTCAACGTCATTCAAAAGTGAGACTATGTTATGTTTTATCCTCTTAATTGAAGAGGCAAGTCCTATATGCCGCGATACGAATATCGTCCACTCACTCCGAGTCCCGAGGCTGAAAAGAATTTTTTGGAGTGGATAGCAACGTTAGACCGCGAATTCAGCAATGCGGATCCCGATCACCGCAGTGACGTCGTCCGGGATGCCCTTCACCAGATTTATCTCGGAAACGCTCACGCGGGACCTGGCGATGCTCCCGGAAGCCAGGCTCTGATTCACTGCTTCGATCCCCGGAATGTCACGCTGGAACCTGAATATTACGGCGATGTGGACGCTGCGAAATACGCCGAGCGCAAGCCTCTAATTTGGTTTTGGATGATGTATGACCGCTCGCCGGTGGGACTGAATCACTGGCTCGGATTCCGCATGCGCGCGATGTTGGCGCGACACGTCTTCAAACATTGCGGCAATAACGTAAAGATATTTCACGGCGTTGAGGTTTCGTTCGGTTATAACCTCGTCGTTGAAGATAATTGTACGATTCACAAGTTCGTGCTTTTGGACGACCGCGGCGATCTAATCATTCATTCCGGAAGCTCCATCTCAGACTACGCGAATGTTTATACGCACTCGCACGATCTGGTGGATGGCATGATCGTTGATAATCACCGAACCGAAATTGGCCCCAAGGCGCGTGTGACGTATCACGCTACCGTTCTGAGCGGAATTAACATTGGAGAACACGGGATGGTCGGTTCCATGGGCGTCGCCTCCAAGAGTGTCGAGCCATTTACTGTCGTCGCCGGAATTCCCGCCAAGCCAATCAAAGTAAAATCGATTGCTCCCGCGGAAATACGCAAGGAATTCGAAAAGAAATAGTGTCCTGAAGCGTAGGTTGCGATGCTAGGGGGCGCAACGGAAGCCGCCACCAGCGTGTTAGTATCGAAACCAACCAGGCATGACCCTGCAACATGTTGACATCGTATTTCAGCTGATTGTGTTCTTACTTGCGATCAGCGTTCACGAATCTGCCCACGCGTGGATGGCGAACCGGCTCGGCGATCCTACGGCGCGGATGTTGGGTCGAGTCACGTTAAATCCTATTAAGCACATTGACCCGGTGGGAACCATTCTTCTTCCTGCAATTGCTCTGTTCGCAGGCTTCCCCGTGCTGGGATGGGCAAAACCGACTCCCGTGGACCCACGTAATTTCAAAAACCAAGTATCGGACGACATCCTCACGTCGGTCGCCGGGCCTGTCAGTAATTTTGCGCTGGCTTTAATTGCCCTCTTGGTGCTGGCTCTCATTAAGTTCGCCTCACCATTGGGAGAACAAATTGTTTTTGGTATTCCGCAGGGAGTGCTTGATACCGAAACGAACTCTGTGCTCCTGCCAATTTGTTTGCTGCTCTACGAATTGATGGTGATCAATGTTGTTTTGGGTGTTTTTAATTTGATTCCAGTGGCTCCGTTGGATGGAAGCCATGTACTCCGTCATTTCTTGCCAAGCGGGGCGCTGCGAGTTTATGACGCAGTCGGGATTTTCGCGCTCATGGCTCTTATTTACTTAGCTCCGGGCATGCTCGGTAAACTCATTTACCCAGTGCTTGGGGTCTTCAATTCCATCCTGTCGAGAATCTGATGCCACCTCCCACTCATCAACGGAAACGAGTCGTCAGCGGGATGCGCTCAACGGGCAAGCTTCACCTCGGCCATTTCGTCGGAGCTTTGGACAACTGGGTTCGCATGCAGGACCAATACGAATGTTTCTTTTTCGTTGCCGACTGGCACGCGCTCACAACCGATTATGCTGACACTTCACGCATAAAAGAAAATTCGCTGGAGGCGCTGTTGGATTGGCTTGCTGGCGGTCTCGACCCCCAACGCTGCACTTTGTTTATACAGTCACATGTTCCCCAACATGCGGAGTTGCATCTTTTATTTTCGATGATCACTCCTCTAGGGTGGCTGGAAAGGGTGCCCACGTATAAAGAGCAGAAGGAAAATATTGCTGAGAAAGACCTGAACACGTATGGGTTTCTTGGCTACCCGGTGCTGCAATCGGCAGATATTTTGATTCATAAAGGCGACTTTGTACCTGTGGGTGAGGATCAAGTCCCACATGTAGAGTTGACGCGGGAAATCAGTCGCCGTTTCAATACGTTCTATCCGGGCAAGAATGCCCCACTCTTCCCGGAACCACAGCCGCTGCTTACGCGCGCAGCAAAACTACCCGGCACCGATGGCCGAAAGATGTCGAAATCATACGGGAATACAATCCTGCTCACGGATTCCGAGCCATTGGTGAGGCAAAAATTGAAAACCATGGTGACCGATCCAGCGCGTGTCCGGCGAACGGACCCCGGCAATCCTGACATTTGTCCGGTCGGCGACTTGCATAAGATTTTCAGCGACGCGAATACAATCGCCAAAGTAGATGCCGGTTGCCGTTCCGCGGGAATTGGCTGCATTGAATGCAAGGGATGGGCGGCAGACGCTTTGGTAAGAATTCTTACCCCCATGCAGGAACGCCGAAAAAAATACGAGGAGAATCCGCGACTGGCTTGGGATATTCTGGAGGCGGGTTCGGCGCGAGCGCGGAAGGGCGCCTCCGACACAATGGACGAGGTACGGGAAGCCATGGGGATGTCTTTGGGGTACGCTCCGAACGATATGGGGCCTTCGGACAAAAAATGATTCAGGGTTTAAAAATCGCAGCCGAACAAGGCAATGCGGAAGGACTGCCCGGGCCTAGGGCTGTGCCCGCTACTTCCCCGCCAACTAAGAAGGAGGAAAATGACTACCCGTTCGCGGTAGCGGTTACAGATGTTTACGAAGGGCCGCTCGATCTGCTGCTCGATCTTATCCGCAAACAGGATATAGATATTTACGACATTCCCATCGCCAAAATCACGGCGCAATACCTTGCGTATGTTGAACGGTTGCGCGAATTGGATGTCAACGTTGCCGCTGATTTCATTTATATGGCAGCCGTACTAATTCACATCAAGTCGAAGATGTTGTTGCCGCGTGATCCGGCGGTGTCTTCCGAAGCGGATGACGATCCGCGCGGTGAATTGGTCAATCGTCTGATCGAGCATGAAAAATTCAAATCCGCGGCGCAGATGCTAATGCAAAAGCAGCAGATCGAAGAGGCTGTCTGGTCGAATCCTGCGATCAAAGAGTTTATGCAGGACGAGGGCACCGATCCCGAGATGGCGGCCGACGTCATTGACCTGGTGAAAACATTTCAGCAGGTGCTCGATCGCTTGCGGAATCGGCCCATCATTCAAGTTGACGAGGAAACAGTGACGGTCGCGCAAATGATTGATTATTTACGGCGCCGGCTGACTGTGGAAGACCGCCCAATCCGGCTGAAGCAAATGCTGCGAAATGTTGAATCGAGGCAGGCATTGGTATGCATGTTTTTGGCGCTTTTGGAATTAGTGCGATTACAAGCCATTCAATTGCGGCAAGATCGCATGTTTGGTGAGATCCTGCTGCGAAAGCATAGTGGATTTGACGCGGTGATGTCGGAACAAGCAGCAGTAAGGGATGATTGGCGGTAGGAGAAGCGGTCGTTGGTCCTTGTTCGTAGGTCGTTGGCCTTCAAGTTCTGCTGTAGTTGTCGTCCCGCCAACGACCACCGACGAACGACCAACGGCGAATCATGAGCCTTAAAGCCAAACTCGAGGCGATTATTTACGCGGCGGAGACTCCCATTCCGCTTGACCAGATTGTCCAGTTGGTCAGGCAATCATTTTCCAATGACGGCGCTGCCACCGACGCAGAAATCAAGTCGCAAGTACGATCTGCTCTCGAAGAATTGACAACAGAATATGCCGCAGCGGAACATGGCATCGAAATTCGCCAGGTCGCTGGGGGATACCGCGTTTCCACCAAACCCGAGCATCACGATTTAGTTCGGGCATTCGCCAAGAGTCTGAAACCGCCGATTCGCCTGTCTCTTCCGGCTCTTGAGACCCTCGCGGTGATCGCATATAAGCAGCCGGTCACGGTTCCAGAAATCAGCGAAATTCGTGGGGTAGATTCGAACGGCGTGATTGCCACCCTTCTTGACCGAAAACTGATCACAACTGCTGGACGCAAAGAAGTAATCGGAAGGCCCATTCTCTACAAGACCACGAAGGAATTTTTGCTGCGTTTCGGATTAAAGGACGTAAACGAGTTACCGAGTATGGAAGAGTTCGAAAAGCTGGTGGCAGAATCGTTTCAGAGCGACATGTTGCCTCTGAACGGCCCGCAGAGTACCGTCAATGAAGCCGTAGAGCCAGCCACAATGGCCGAACAAAATGTGGCTCAAGATGCTGAGCAGAATGACGGCAAAAACGATCCGGCCGCCTAGCTACTTCTAAACGCCCCCATATAGAAAGCACTTCATGCCACCTGAACGCCTTCAGAAAATAATCGCTGCTGCCGGAATCGCTTCGCGGCGCAAAGCCGAGGAGCTCATCACTGGCGGACTCGTGTCCGTCAACGGACAGATTGTCAGCGAACTCGGCAGCAAAGCTGATCGTGAAAAAGACCACATCCGTGTGAACGGAAAATTGCTGCAAGGCCCGGAACGTCACGTCTATTTGCTGATGAATAAGCCTAAGGGATATGTAACAACACTTCGCGATCCACAAGGACGCCCTACGGTGATGGATTTGCTTCACGGCGTGGGCGCGCGCGTGTATCCAGTCGGGCGCCTCGATTATGCGAGCGAAGGTTTGCTGCTGCTCACTAACGACGGCGACTTTGCTAATTTCTTAATGAAGGCCGCGTCGCATGTTCCCAAGACGTACATGGTGAAGGTGGCGAAAACGCCCTCTACCGCAGGCTTGGACCGCTTGCGTGCGGGATTGTCCATTGCATCCGACAATGGCCGAAGAGTGAAAACGTCTCCGGCGAAAGTTCGGCTCATTCGGGAAGCGGACAATCCATGGTACGAGGTGACATTGATTGAAGGCCGAAATCGCCAAATTCGGCGCATGTTTGAGCAGATAGGACACCACGTGGAAAAAATCAAGCGAGTGCGTTACGGACCGCTCGAACTGGATGTGCATCCCGGAAAATTTCGGCGTCTAACTCCGCAAGAAGTCTCGCGATTAAAATCTGCGGCCCGATAATCACGATCCCATAATCATCGGAAGTCTTGCCGCCCCGTATAATCCCGCGTCGCTGCCTAACAGCGCTCGCGTAATAATTGTTTTTGTCGGTCCGGTTGATTCGATTTTTGCAGAAGCTCCCATGGATTCGATTGAAAACGCCTCGCTCGATGAATCCGGAGCCGTAGCCGCGTAAACCATCGAACGCTGCCGCAACTCCGCGAAGATTGCCGGCGCAAATGCCTCCCATGCGCTCGAGACTCCACCACCAATCACGTACATGGGAAGATTTAGGATGTTCACCAAATTAGACAGAACGATCCCTATACATCGGCCCACCTGCTGAAATATTTTCCTGGCATCTTCATCGCCCTGGATTGCGAGGTTATAAATTGCACGGGCGCTGAATTCGGCGTCAGAACCGGCCGCAACCCTAAGCCCCTGCGCACCCGCTGCGACAGCTTCTTTCGCCATTCGAACGATCGCGGTGGCCGAAGCATATTGCTCAAGGCAACCACGATTGCCGCAGCCACATTTCACGCCGTCAGGTTCTACGGTAGTGTGACCGGCCTCGCCTGCCATGCCGCTCATGCCCGCCCAAATTCGTCCGTTGAAAACAAGGCCGCCCCCGACGCCGGTACCCAAAGTCAAAATCGCCAGGTGATCAACTTGTTTCCCCGCCCCCAGCCATTTCTCGCCCAATGCTGCGACGTTCGCGTCGTTGTCCACGATGGCGCGGGACTGGAGGCACTTTTCAATTTCATCCTTTACTAATGCGCCCTCCCATCCCGGCAAATTTGGAGATTCGCGCATGATCCCAGTCTGAACGTCAATGATTCCAGGGATACCGATGCCAACTCCCACGAGCGAAGATTTTTTCTCGTACTGCCTGGTCAGGCGATGGATGGCGTCGCACATATCCTGAATCACGCGCGCGCGGCCACGAGAAACTCCGGTACCAAGGGTCACCTTTTCCAGCAGAGTTCCATTCCCGTCGACGGCCGCAATGCGAAGATTCGTACCGCCAAGATCTACTCCTATGGAAAAGGTGGGCATGAGGATTCTTAGATTACCACTGTTATCAATGGAGAGATCGGCGCCCTCGCCCGTCATCGAACATCACGCTGCAACGTGCACGGGCGGAGACGCCCGTCTCTCCATTGCACAAACTTAGCTCTGGCAGGTGGGGCAATAGTGACTGCTGCGGCCTCCAATCACGATTCGCTTGATCGGACCCTTGCAGACAAGGCAGGGTTCCGCTTCTCTCCCATAGACACGATGCTGAAGTTGGAAGAATCCTGCCTCCCCGCTGGCATCCACATAATTAGAAATCGAGGAACCGCCAGCCTTGATTGCCTCGTTTAAAACTTCTTTTAGCGAGAGAAATAGTCTTCGCAATTCGGCTTTGGTGAGAGATGTCGCACGGCGACGCGGACGCACGCCCGCTCGGAATAGAGATTCGTCCGCATAAATATTCCCCACGCCGCTCAACAAGCTCTGATTCAACAATGCGCTTTTGATCGGAGTCTTCCGGCCTCGAAAAACGGCTACGAACTTTTCCAATTCCACTTTCAGCGGCTCAGCCCCTGAGGCTTCAAAGCCGTGTGCGACGCTCAAACGTCCAAATCGCCGCGGATCAACGAAGCGCAGTTCGCGGCCCGATTTCAAAGTCAGAATGGCGTGAGTATGCTTCGCGAACTCTGTGCCAGCATCGCAAAGCAGAAGCCGCCCACTCATTCCCAGGTGAACGATCCATTGCGAATTATGCTCTTCCTCGCGATCTCGGCGGCGTTTCGGGTTGCGCGAACCTTTCGCGCACGAGGGCGTCCGCGCTACACGGTCCAAGTCAAACACAATGTGTTTGCCGACTCTTCGAACATCAGCTATTCGGCTGGATTCGAGGGTTACGGCGATCTGCGATGCCGTGGATTTGAGCGGCTCCGGCTTCGATCCCAACCAGACCGACGTAATGACGTCGCCTTTTATACGAGCGGCAAGTCCGCGCGCAACCGTCTCGACTTCAGGAAGTTCAGGCACGGGGAATAGTTTATCGTCATCGGCAAGTTGATGACTTACCCTCCTGATTGCTCAACCTATGCTTCCGGGTTATCATTTCCAGTACACTTCTGGTCTGTTTATCCCTGTAATTTTTTAGTTTGCCTGTTATCGAGTGGGCAATGAGTGTGTGCGATCGCGAAGGCGGCAGGGTGCCGCACTATTCTTTTCGGAGTGAACTTTGGCGAAAGGCAAGACAGCAGTCATCATAGGCGCGCAGTGGGGCGACGAGGGCAAGGGCAAGATTGTTGACGTGCTCTCGGAAAAATTTGCCGTGGTTGCGCGTTATGCTGGCGGACATAATGCCGGACACACCGTCATCATTAATGGCAAGAAGTTCATTTTGCAATTGGTACCCTGCGGGATATTGCGTGCCGGCTGCCGCAGCGTGATTGGCAACGGCGTCGTGCTTGATCCGCTGGCGTTGCTGAAAGAAACAGGAGCATTGCGAGAAAATGGCGTAAAAGTGGATGGCAGTCTTTTCGTCAGCAATCGCGCTCACGTGATTCTTCCATACCATCGCATGATTGAGTTAGCTTCTGAGAACGCTCCGGGACGCGTGAAGATTGGTACAACCTCGCGCGGAATCGGACCCGCTTACGAAGACAAGATGGGACGGCGGGGGCTGCGTGTTGCCGATTTATTGGACTTGAAATTGCTCAAGACGCATATTGAAAATGCCTGTCGTGAAAAAAACATGATCGCGCATGCGCTTTTCAATTCCGAGCCGCTTGACCCGGACTCGATGTATGAGGAATACGCGGCGGCTGCCGAGAAAATCGCGCCCTTTGTCTGCGATACCGCCGCGCTGTTGAATCGCGCCATTGCCGACGGCGAATCGGTGATGTTCGAAGGCGCGCAGGGGACGATGCTCGACATTGACTTGGGTACGTATCCGTTTGTCACTTCATCCAGCGCAACTTCGGGCGGCGCCTCGACCGGGTCCGGCGTGCCCCCCACTTCCATAAACACGGTGATTGGCGTGACCAAGGCGTATTGCACGCGGGTGGGTGGGGGACCTTTTCCCTCTGAGCTTCTGGACGAGACCGGCGACCTACTACGGAAGCGAGGGAACGAATATGGAGCGGTTACAGGCCGCCCGCGACGCTGCGGCTGGCTGGATTTGCCGCTGTTGCGCTACGCTGGCATGATTAATGGATTTTCATGGCTGGTGGTCACTAAACTCGATGTTTTGGATGAGTTGGCTGAGATTCCTGTTTGCGTTGGTTACAAGATTCATGGACGCGTCTCCGATGAAATTCCGGCGCACGCCAGCGGTTATGACAATATCGAATGCGTCTATAAAAGTTTGCCCGGATGGCAGACTTCGACTGAGGGAATTACCGAATTGCAAAAGCTTCCGAAGGCTGCTCGCCAATACTTGGTTTTTCTTGAGAACGAGAGCGGCGCTCGAATCGGCATGGTTTCCACCGGGCCTGGTCGAGAACAGACTATGGTGGTCCCGGAGTTTGCAGTAGAGCTAAAATCTTTAACCGGCCAGAAAACCCAGAATCAGGGAAGGTGAAGGAATGGTTGTACTCGCAGTCACGTGGATGGCGAAAACAAGCCGGGAAGCTGAAGTTGCGGCAATATTAGCCAAGCTGACCGAAGAATCACGAAAAGAGCAGGGCTGCGCCACTTACCAGGTGCATCGCCACAAGACAGATCCACGCCGCTTCTTTATCTACGAACAATACAAAGATGACACCGCTCTTGAGGCTCACCGCGGGTCACCACATTTTCTTCAGTACGCGAAGAAAGACCTTCCCAAGGTCGCGGATCGTGTGGAGGGTCACCTCTACGAGCCGTTAGGGTGATTGATGTGGTACGGGCACTCCTGCCCGCGAAGGTGCCGCAATGACGTTCGAATGGGACCGAACTTAGATCGCGGAATTGCGGCTTACTAATATTGGACTTAACCGGTCGTTCTGAATTTCGCTCGAAGTTTCCTTGTCATATAGAACTGAGAAACGCCAAAAACGATAAAAGCCACCCCGAGAAAGACAAAAAACAAATTTAGGCCGAGCTTTCCAAAGTTGTACACACCGAAGCAGGCGAAGGCTACGCCCATTACCATGAGGAAAATTACTCGGTCATAGCCAACAAAGCTTGCTGGATTTACCGAGTTTGCTGGCCCAGGTCGGCCCCGAGTGAGCATTTCATTAAAGCGTGCAACATCCGATTCACAACGGTTTTTGCAGGCACAAGATAGTCCGACCTCCGCAATGCAATCGGGGCACAATGCCCGCCCGCAGGATCTACATACTGCGATGGCGTCCGAACTTCGGTGGCTGAAGCATTTCATATTTTAATTTGATATTTCTCATCTGGTTTCCTTGTCACGACCAGCGTGGATCTTTTTCGTGATTTTCTTCCTGCTCCGGAGATTTGCCCATTCTCTTTCCCAGTTCTCTGACATCACAGCCCGTTACATAACCGATGCAAAACAAGCTCCGCTGGGTAGGGGTTCCCTGGCGCCTACTGTGTCAATTCATACCCCGCAAAAAAGAAACTCAACTCAAATCTCGCGGTATCTTCCGCGTCGGAGCCATGGATCGCGTTGTGTTCGATGCTGGTTGCCCATTTTTTTCGAATGGTTCCGTCTTCGGCATTCGCGGGATTGGTCGCGCCCATGAGCTTGCGCAGATCGGCAATGGCATTTTCTTTTTCTAGCGCCAATGCCACAATCGGCCCGCTCGACATAAACTCGGTGAGGGAACTAAAAAAAGGTCTGGCGGCATGTACCGCATAAAATTGCTCTGCTTGATGCTTCGAGATTTCAAGCATCTTCATGGCGAGAATGCGGAAACCGTTCTTTTCAAACTGCTCGATAATATCGCCGACAGCGTTTTTACGGACGGCATCAGGTTTTACGATGGTAAAAGTGCGTTGCAATGTCTTCATATTTCGGTACAGTCCTCGATTGTTTAGCTCGTTCTTAAGCTCTGGCGGCTACTCCCATCGCGGCGGCTACGGCGGCGCCAATGTCCGCGGGAGACTTCGCCATCCGAATGCCTGCCGCTTCCATCGCGCTAATCTTTTCTTCTGCGGTCCCTTTGCCACCTGAGATGATCGCGCCTGCGTGGCCCATACGCCGTCCTGGAGGCGCGGTTTGGCCGGCAATGAATCCTATGACTGGCTTCTTCATGTGCGCCTTCACGTACTCCGCGGCGGCTTCTTCGGCGCTGCCGCCGATTTCCCCTATCATGATTACTGCTTCAGTTTGGGGATCGCGATTGAAGAGTTCCAGCGCGTCGGTAAAATTCGTTCCAATGATTGGATCTCCACCAATGCCAATTGCGGTGGACTGCCCAATGCCACGCGTAGTTAATTGATAGACCGCCTCATAAGTCAGAGTGCCGGAGCGCGAAACGATGCCAACCGGGCCCTCAAGGTGAATGCGGCCGGGCATGATACCAATCTTGCATTTTCCTGGAGAAATAATTCCGGGGCAATTGGGGCCAATCAGCCGCGAGCGGCGGTCCTGCAAATATTCCCATGCGCGAACCATATCCAAGGTTGGTATTCCCTCGGTGATGCAAACGATCAGTTCAATCTCAGCATCGGCAGCTTCCATGATTGCGTCGGCAGCGAACGGCGGCGGCACGAAAATGACCGACGCGTCGGCGTCAGTTTGGTCAACCGCCTCCTTGACAGTGTTGAAAACCGGAAATTCTTCATGCGTAGTGCCACCCTTGCCAGGTGTGACCCCGCCGACGACGCGGGTGCCGTATTCTGCGCATGCTTTGGCGTGGAACGTTCCTTCGCGCCCAGTTAAACCTTGAACGATGACTCTCGTGGATCGGTCAACAAGAATGCTCATAATGATTTCTTATATTCTCTTCTTATTCCCATTATTCAAAGCCACCTTATACCGTAGCTGCAGCTGCGACTACTTTTTCTGCGGCATCTTTCATGGTCTCGGCCACGATGAAGTTGAATCCCGATTGTTTTAGAATTTCTCTTCCTTCTTCTACATTCGTACCTTCGAGGCGCAGCACGATTGGAAGCTGGATCTTGGTTTTATTGGCGGCCTCGACCACGCCTTTCGCGAGCGTATCCACGCGCAGGATGCCGCCGAAAATGTTGATGAGCACCGCTTTCACGCTTTTGTCGCTTAGCAGGATTTCAAACGCGTGCGTCACCTGCTCCGCATTGGCGCCGCCGCCCACATCGAGAAAATTCGCCGGCATGCCGCCCGCATATTTGATGATGTCCATGGTCGCCATCGCCAGCCCGGCGCCGTTCACCATGCAACCCACGTTGCCTTCGAGCTTGATGTAGTTAAGCGCATACTTCGACGCCTCAACTTCGAGCGGATCTTCTTCCGTGACATCACGAAGTTCTTTCAGGTCAAGATGCCGGAACATTGCGTTATCGTCGAACGCCATCTTGGCGTCAAGCGCGAAAAGTCGGCCGTCCGTGCAGGTGATAAATGGATTGATTTCCATCAGCGATGAATCGGTTTCGTGGAAGACCTTGTACAGGCCGGTCATGAAGCGCACGGCCTCGTTGATTTGTTGTGGCTTCAGGCCGAGTTGGAAGGCCAGTTTGCGGGCCTGAAATGGT
>DASYGR010000398.1:0-8331 GCA_035999525.1 Terriglobales bacterium | reverse complement strand
TGGCACGAGCCGGTTTTGAAGTCTTAGCTAGAGGCCAGGAGCCAGAAGCTAGAAGCAAAAACATTATGAGCAAAATAATATGGCTGGGGGCTGTCGCCTACACTCCGAAAGTGGTGACGATTTGGGAAGGGATGCGGCGCTATTTTCACGAGGAAGCGCACCTTCCGGTTGAGGTCGTTCTGTTTCAGAGCTACGAGGCGCAAGTCGCCGCACTCCTCGCGCAACCCGGCGATACCGTGCCGCGCATCGATATTGCCTGGAACACCAACCTTGCTTACCTGCAAGCGGATGAGTGGAGCGGCCACGCCTGCCGCGCGGTTGCCATGCGCGACACCGATCTCGGCTGGATGACCAAGATTGTCGCGATCACCGGAGGCCCCATTTCTTCCCTTACGGATCTGAAAAATCGCACTCTCGCGCTGGGCAGCCGGGACAGCGGACATGCCGCAATTCTTCCCGTTCACTTTTTGGAGCAGCAAGGCATGCGCGAGGGCAGGGACTACCGCGCGCTGCACTTCGACAGCGACGTAGGTAAACATGGCGATACCGGCACGAGCGAAGTGGAAGTGGTTCGCGCCGTCCTCGACGGACGAGCTGACGCCGGCGCCATCGGCAGCCCCTTCTGGAACACGGTGCGCAACGAGCGCCTGGTGCCCGAAGGTGGCCTTCGCGAGATCTGGTCCTCTCCGGCCTACAACCATTGCATGTTCACGGCCCGTCCCGACCTCGATCCCGAACAGGAGCGCCGGTTCGCCGAAGTCCTCTCAGCCATGAGCTACGACAATCCAGATCATCGCCCGATCCTCGACGCCGAAGGACTCCGGCGTTGGCTGCCGCCGCACGTGGATGGCTACGCCGACTTGCGCGAAGCCGCGTCCCAGCAAGGATTCTTCGAACACGTTCTTGCTAAGTCGGCCTAGGAAAGACTGGGGCGATCTGTCTCGCGCCGGGTCCACGTTTGTTGAAGCATGCAGGATCACGTCGAAGCAGGAATTTGTTTTACCTTTTCCTTCAGGCAGCCCCGGCTTTTTGCAGTTGTTCTTTCATTCCCGCCCAGCTTTGGCGGCTCGACTCTTCTGGGGTTCCGGCGCCGCGCCAGTGGGTTTCCAGACTTACGGCGTAATGATATCCGTCACGCTTGAGGGCGCGGAATTGTCCCACCCAGTCAATGACGCCGCGTCCCATGGCTGCCCATTCGTATTTGCCATCCGCGTTGCGCGCCACATCTTTGCAGTGAACGTGGCCGATGCGATGTTTTGGAAGACGGACGTAGCCTTGCGGATAAGGCATATCTCCACGCATTACGGAGTTTCCCGGATCCCAGTTCAGCATGAAGTTGGGCGTGTTCACCGCAGCCAATACCCGGACGGCTTCTTCGCTGGTCGCAGTGTTGCATTCGTGCTCGTTCTCTAAAAGCAGAATGATCTTCTTAGCGGCGGCTTTGTGCGCGGCTTCCAGCAACTTCGCATTCATCTCCGCACGGTAGGGCGACGGATCGTCAAGACGCCAGAAATCAAAACAGCGCAAACGATCGGTGCTGAAAGCCTTTGCCAACTCAAGCCCGCGTTCGAGAACCTGGTCTTGTTGATTGAAAGTAAAGTCGGCTCCAAACTGATCTTTTTGCTTGGGGCTGAATTGAGATTTGGGTGCCCCGGGCCAATCCACCTTGAATAGCGGGCTGGCGATATCGGTCACTCGCAGGCGATAGCGTTCTAACAGGCGACGGGCCTCGGCAATCTCTTTTGCATCGAGATCGAGAATATTCTTGTTCCACATCCCGCGCAGTTCGACCCAGTCCAATCCAAAATCTTTGGAAGCAATCTCCAGGGCGCGGCCTAAGTTCTGAGTGATTTCGTCGGTGATGACAGAAACCCGGAATGGGGAATTCATATTGTGTATCCGAGTTTTTCTTCGAGATATTTCTTGCTGATGGCGGCGGATTCTTTGGGCGATCCTCCGCCGGGCGGAACGGAATCAAGCTCGACGATTGCCCAGCCGCGGAACGCAACTTTCTTCAAAGCGGCAAAGACGCCGGGCAGGTTCACTTGGCCTCGTCCGAGCTCGACGAATTGGTATCCATCTTTCATCGTCGCCGATCCGGGCGCGGCCATTTGCACATCTTTGATATGGAGGAAGAGCAACGCGGCGTGATACTTCTCGATCGCCTCGGCGGGATCGCCCTTGGCGGCGAAATAGTGCGCGATGTCCAGCTCAAGCTTTGCATATCTGGGGTCAACATTATCGAACACACGCTGCAACTCATCCGGGTGCTGGACGAGGGAATTCATGTGGTTGTGGTAACCCAGCGAGATGCCGAAATCAGCGGTTCGTTTTCCCAGTTCCGTCAGCCAGCGTGACAGACGTTTGTAATCGTCGGCGTTGCTTGCGCGCTTGGGCCGCGAGCAAATGACCTGGAGATAAGAACCGTGCGCATCGCGAAGGAATTTCGCATTTGAAGTATGTTTTGCCAATTCCTGGGTCTCGTCATTTTCAATATTTAGATCGCCGCTGGAAAGCGCGACCGGCGTCAAATTGTGCTGCTGTAAAAGATCGTGCAGGGCGGATGGTTTCTGGGCGAACTCTGTCACGATATTAGATCGGAGTTGAATGCCCGGGAATCCGAGCGAGGATATGTCGTTGATGGCTTCGCGATCGTTTCCGCCCCAGGTAATGGCGGCATAGCCGAAGTGTATCTCTCCAGAGCCACGCCCAATAGGCGTTTCGAAGTAACTGAGATCTATCGGTGGATAAAGGGGCGCGAGAGCCGTCAGGATGGGAATCGGAAAAGCCGAGGCGAGGGCAAATGAGCCCATGCCTCCTAGAAATTGACGACGCGAGAACCCATTGGGCGGTTTCATTCTATTTCCCTCGGGATTATATCGAAAGGATGGCGAAAATGGGGCTAAGCAGGCTTTTTGACAAAACCTTTATCTGTGGCGTTCGTCAAAGGTACAATGACCGTCATTATCCGGATGATTCTCGATATATTGGCGCAAATCTTCCGCACGCTTTGGGCGCACAAGCTGCGCTCGTTCCTTACCATGTTCGGTGTGGCGTGGGGTGTCGGGTCGTTGCTGCTGCTGGTCGGCTTGGGCGAAGGTTTTCGCTCGGGAAACAAGCGATCGCTGGCCGAATTCGGGCAAGACATCATGTTTATCTTCCCCGGCCGTGCCCCCGTGGTGGCTGGAAGCATGGACTCCGCCCGCACCTATCTGCTTACCTATCAGGACTATCTGGATATACGCAAGGAAGCTCCCCACGTTCGCAATGCTTCGCCTGCCCTTTACCGCGACGACATACATGCTGTTAGCGAATTCGCCAGCGCGAACGGACAGATTTGCGGCGTGGAGCCTCAGTACAATGGGATCCGATATCTTCCTGTGAAGCAGGGACGCTGGTTCAACGATCTGGACGAAGCTCAGAAGCGGAACGTGATTGTCCTCGGCGACGAATTAACCAGGAACCTCTTTCCCGGCCGGCCCTCGGTTGGCGCCACTGTCCTACTTAACGGCGTCAGGTTTGAGGTCATCGGCACCGTGCAACGCATCGGGCGTGGCGACGAAAACCTGACCAACATGCGCGGCTACGTGCCGTTCCAGGTCATGGCAACCTTCTTTCCGCTTAAAGGTGAGAATCATCAAAACTCCATTTCCCTGATTAACTATCAGCCTCGGGTGCCCGCTGAGCATTTTCTGGCGAGGGAAGAAGTACACAAGATCATTGCTCGCAATCACGGTTTCGATTACCACGATGAGGATGCATTCGAGAATCTGGATACTGTCGAACAGGCCGAGATGGTGGGCAAGATTTTCGATGCGATGAACATGTTTCTTGGCACTGTGGGACTGGTGACGCTGACCCTGGGGGGCATTGGCGTGATCAACATCATGCTAGTGGCCGTGAGCGAACGTACACGCGAGATCGGATTGCGCAAAGCCCTGGGAGCCACCAACCGCAGCATCCTGGTCCAGTTTTTTCTGGAAGGCATGCTTCTTACTTTGTTCAGTGGACTTATTGGCATGGCATTTGCCGGCGCCTTGATGGCGTTGCTCGGCACGCAGCAGGGGCCCGGAGGATTCGATCCTCCCAAGCTTGTACCTATGACAGCGATTCTGGCAATTGGCAGCTTGACTTTGGCGGGCGTGGCGGCCGGACTATATCCGGCGCGCAAGGCCGCAATGTTACAGCCGGTAGAGGCATTGCGACAGGAGTAGAAACCAATGTTTCGCGATTTGCTCAATGAAGCCTACGGTGCGATGCAATACAACCGCCGTCGCACTGCCCTGACCATGCTTGGCATGGCCTGGGGCATAGCCACAGTAGTTTTGCTGCTGGCGTATGGCAATGGCTTCGGCCGGGCCTGCGCCAATATCTTCGCCAGCTTTGGCACCAAGCTTATGATCATGGTTCCGGGGCGCACTTCCATGCAGGCGGGGGGCCAGAAGGCAGGCGCGCCCGTACGCTTTACGCTCGACGACCTCGACACACTCTCCAACAATATTCCTCAAATCACTCAGATCACCCCCGAAGCATTCAAGCAAGCCAACATCCAGTACGAGACCAGGACCTTCAATTTCCAGGTGACCGGCAATTATCCCAACGTCCTATCAATCCGCGCGCTCAAACTGGCAGAGGGCCGTTTCTACAACCGTGAAGATGAAATGCAGCATGGACGCGTGGCCGTCATCGGCTCCGAAGCCAAAGAAAAGCTTTTCTCGGGACGCAATGCTTTGGGGGAAAGAATCCGCGTTGATGGCCTCAGCGTTGAAGTCGTCGGGATATTAGGCCCCAAAATGCAGGCCGGCGATGACAATGCCAACCGCGTGATCTACCTTCCATTCACGACCATGAGCGACGTTAAGGATACGCATTACCTGGACGCGATCTGGTTCGACTATGAGACCCCCGCGTATGAAGGGCTGGAAAAGACGGTGCGGGAGGTGATGGCCGTCGGGCACAAGTTCAGCCCGGCGGACCGCCGCGCCATCATGGTCTTCAACCTCATGGATCAGGTTCATCAGTTCGAACTGATTACGCTCGGCCTGACAATCCTCTTAGGTTTCATCGGCACGCTCACGTTGGGCATCGGCGGGGTCGGCCTGATGAATATCATGCTGGTTTCAGTGACGCAGCGAACCCGCGAGATTGGGGTAGAAAAAGCGCTGGGCGCGCGCAGGAGACATATTCTGCTCCAGTTCCTGGCCGAATCTCTTACCATCACTTTCATCGGGGGCGTTCTGGGAATCATCCTGGCCTATGGTGTATCACTGTCCGTCGGAAGGCTCACCCTATACAGTGCGGTTGCGAAGAACGCCGAAGCCGGCGACGTCCGCCTGATCATAGCTCCGGGCACTCTGCTCGTGGCCACGGTTATCCTCGGCGCTGTAGGACTGATCAGCGGCATGGTGCCCGCCGTTCGCGCCTCGCGGCTCGATCCGATTGAAGCTTTGCGGTACGAATAGGTTCTTGCATCAAGAAATGCTGTAAAGAACACCTTTATCTCGAATTTCCGGTCGAATCAATCTTAAGCTCTCCGAAATTAATATTTTGGCTGCGCCAATCCGGCGGCTGCCTGCGTCCGTACTCATGATATTCAGGCGGGTTGGGCATCGTGATTGTTGCGAGCGGACTCGGATTCCAGACTTGTAAACGCGCCTGAAAATCCCTTCAGGAGATTGAACATGAACGCCCCCAAAGATATAGATATAGATGATAAAGACACGAAAACTTTTAGCGTTCGCGATGAAAATTCCTCCGGTCTATCAAGACGGTCATTTTTCAAGCGCGCAACGGTCGTCGGAGCCACCAGTGCCATCGCGCTCGGAGGGCTCGTTACTCTAGCCTCGGCGTTAGACACCGAAACAGATGCTTCGTCCGAGGCCAGTCACAAGTCCCATGGTTTGAAGAAGGGCGACCGCGATATTCTAGTCGCCGCCGAAATCGCCGAAGCCTTGGCGGTCACGACTTACTCCAACATCATTGACAACGCGCCGTTTTTCACCAGGCTGGCTTCCGACGATCAAGGCTATTTGGTCGCCGCCCGCCAGGAAGAAATGTCCCACTACCTGCTCGAACAATCCGTGACCGATCAATTCACTCCCTTCACTTCCTTCTACTATCCGGTCAATATGTTCGCCGATGCGCAGACCACGCTCAATACTCTCGTCACGCTGGAGGATGCTTTTATCGCCGCCTATCTAATCGGCGTGCGCAACTTTACCACTGCCCAGTTGCGGGTTACTGCGGCGCGCATCATGGGCATCGAGAGCGACCATCGCACGCTTGCTCGCATCGTAGCCCCAGGCGTGGCGGCGCAGGATGGCGGCCCGATCGAGACGATCACCGGTATACAGGGAGTCGCAGAAAGTGTTGACCCTCCCAATAACAATGGCTACGAAAGAACGCTGTGCTTGACAAAAATCGGAGAGGCCGTCCAGGCGCTGTTGCCTTTCGTTGACGCCACTGCGGCCGCAGCCGCCGGGTTCGACACTTCAAAGTCGTTTGCGTTCGAACCCTTCAATCCGACCTTGCCAAATCCGCTTGGGGAATTTAAATCGTTCAACGGCTGTAATCCAGCAAGCCGGTTAGCGCGTCAGTCAAGGTCACGATGACCTCGAGGCCTTGATTGACATCATGAATCCGGTTTAAAGACTATTCCGGATAACGTTAAGGAGAATTTTATGTTTGAGGGTTTGTTTCGGCCGATGCACCTCATCGTGATTGTCGGAATTGCACTTCTTGTGTTTGGTCCAAAAAAATTACCCGAACTAGGAAAGGGGTTAGGAGAGGGGATACGAGGATTCAAGGCCGCCATGACTCCTACAGAAGAAAAGAAAGACAACCTCGGCACGTAGATTCGAGTTGACTGCAAATTTGGAGGAGTCGCGGCGCCACCGGCTAAGTCAGCTAGATCACCTTCTCCCACACAATTCTCCAGGAGACGACGTCCGATTCGTCTTCCACGGTATCGCTCAACGTCATTCGGTTGCCCTCGAAGTGGTAGGGCCTCACTTGGCGGGTGGCAACGAAGCCCGGTCCGGTGGAGACCTCGGGCAGGTTTACACCCCGGAGGGCGAGGGCCGCGTTGGAAGCGCGGGCGGCTTTACGCCGAGCATCACCTACAATGCCGCCAGCCAGCCTACTGTGTTGCAGACAAGCTGCCAAAACGGTACCTGCTATCCCATTACTTATACTTACGACCCAAATACTCTACGCATGACGAATTACAGCGCCGCGATCACCGGAGGTACTATTTCAGGAGCGATGAACTGGAATCCGAACGGCAGCTTACAGAGCCTGACCATTGCCGATCCATTTAATGCGGCGGATAATCAAACCTGCACATACTCCGCCGACGATCTCGGCCGACTGGCTGGCGTCAACTGCGGCTCGACTTGGGCCCAGAATTTCAGCTTCGATCCGTTCGGCAATCTCACCAAGAGCGGATCAATATCCTGGCAGCCGGGATACGACGCGAGCACGAACCATTACACTCTCGGCGGCACCAGTTACGACGCCGATGGCAATTTGCTGAACGACACATTTAACACCTATACGTGGGACGTGGACGGAAAAAACCTGTCAACTTATTATTCAAGTAGCGGGCAAACCTTTTCTTTTATCAACGATGCCTTCGGGCACCACGTGGAGATGTCCAATGGTTCTTACGCATTCTCTTATTTAGCTCTGGGCAAATTCAAGTTATCGCCTACAGGACAGACACCTTCTTATTCGGAATATCCATTGCCCGGCGGTTCCGTATTGAGCCAGGGAGGCGGTGCCACGGGAGTGCAGCTGGCTGACTGGTTAGGCACGATTCGTGCGGAATATTCCTATACCGGCGGCAGTTATCAATTTAGCAGCGCGCACGCTCCTTTTGGCGAGACGTATAGTTCGACTGCAGGCTATCCAGAGGGATTTGCGGGGAATGGCGGTATCGGCTGGGGGCAGAGCGGCGACGGCGTAATGGGCAACACCACGTACTGGTTCCCGGAACGCTTTCTTCGCTCGTCGCAGGGTCGCTGGCTCACCCCTGACCCGGCGGGGATGGATGCCGCCGACCTGGGCAATCCCCAGACTTGGAATAGATATGCGTATGTCATGAACAACCCACTCAGCTGGCTTGACCCGTTGGGGCTGGCTAAGTGTCCACCCAACGACCCCTATTGCGAAGATGTCACTGCCCCTCCCCCTGACGACTACAGCATGATTTTCGATGACGCCCGCACTCCGGGTTTCCAACACTTCTTCCGTCGTCTTGAATGCGCGAACAAGTTTGCAAACAATCACAGCTTGGCTGCGGCCTTCGGCGCTCAAAATACTTTTTTGGGG
>DASYGR010000393.1:0-7251 GCA_035999525.1 Terriglobales bacterium | reverse complement strand
TCCCAAAAATGGCTCATCGCGAGCCCCTGCTCAGGAGCAGGATCTTAATGGTCTGAAACATAATCAACAGATCGAGCCCCACGGAAATATTCTTGATGTAAAACAAGTCGTATGCGAGTTTTTCCTTATTGTCCTCGATCGTCGCGCAGTAACCTCGATTGATTTGCGCCCAACCAGTGGCGCCCGGCTTCACCGCCCAGCGCTGCCGGTAATACGGAATCTTCTCCAGGCACTCCTGCTCTTGATTAGGAACGAACGGCCGCGGCCCCACGAAGTACATGTCGCCGCACAGAATATTGAACAGTTGCGGCAGCTCGTCCAGGCGTGTGCGCCGCAGCACTTTCCCCACGCGTGTGAAGCGCTCATCCGTCTTTTCAGCAGGCCTGTGGTTGTCGTCGCGATCTGCTCCGTCGACCATAGTCCGAAACTTGAACAGCGTGAACGGCTTTCCGCCCTCGCCTATGCGCTCTTGCTTGAAGATCGCCGGTCCCGGCGAGTCCAACCGAATGGCAATCACCACCAACGCCATGATCGGCGCGGTTATCGCAAAGCAAATGGACGAAATCAGAAACGAGAAAACCCGCTTATAAATCAGCAATGGCTTCGAAACGTGAAACCCACTCGAAAAAAGCAGCCAGCTCAAACGCAGCGATTCGATGGGCACTTTCCCCGTGATCGCCTCGAAAACTTCAGCCCCATCCTGGATTCTTACTCCCCGGCTCTTTAGGCGAAGAAGCGCTTCCACCGGCAACCGGCCCCGCCGCTCGCCCATGGCGATGATCACCCGGCTCGCGCGATACGTTTGGACCTGGCGGGATAGTTGTTCGAACTGTTCCGTTTCCGAAAGCGGCGACTCGCTGCCATTTTCCAGACCACGAAGCTGGCCAACGATTCGCACTCCCAGCTCTGATCGCGCTTCGATTTCTTCCGTCAGCGGTTTCGCGAGCGGTCCATCCCCCAGGATTAGCGCCCTTTCGGCAAAACGAGGCATCGTGTTTACCAGCAGAAAAAGACGCCGCCACAGAAATACAAACAACGCAACCAAAATGAATCCAATCAGGAAAATTCCCCGGCCGAGTTGCAGCTTCGGAAAAGCGTAGTAAAGAAGCGCCAGCAGGATGCACACGGTTCCCAGCACCTGCACCAGCCGCGTCAGCACTTCTCGGCGATTGCTCAAAATGAAGGAATCGTAAAGATCGAAGTAATACATGCACATGATGAACACGCTGGCCACGACCAAGATCTTCAGAAACCCCTGCTCGTAGTTCAACATCAACGTGGCGTCGCTCGTCCCTAGTCGCGCGACCGTCGCCGCCACAAACGCGAGCGCCACCAGAAGCGCCTCGGAAATACCCAGAAACAGCGTTCGCGTTGGAAAATAGGCGTTGAGAAAGCGAATCACTCACTGCCCTCCGAATCCTTCCCCTTTGCTGAATTGCCGTTCGACCGGCGCGGTGTTGCTGCGTAATACTGATCGTAATAGTTGACGCGATCGAATTCAGTGGCGCCGTTCAGCACCACTCCGATTAATTTCGGATTGTCCAAACTCTCCAGCCCTTTCTTGAGCGCCTTGATCGGGGCCACTCCTTCACGAACCACCAGCAAAGTTCCATCCACCAGCCGGTTCCAGATGTTCGGATCCGCCATGGGTAGAAGCGGCGTCGAATCGACCACCACCCAGTCAAACGAGCCACCGAGTTGCGCAAACGCTTCCCCGAACCGCGCGGACTGTAAAACATCGCCGGGTTGATCGAAACGGCCACCCGCAGGCAGAAACCATAGCGGCAGGTCATTGACGCGATAAACATAATTGCTGATTACTGCGTTCGAGTCCTTCCACCAGTGATTCAGGCCCTTCAAGTGGCTGACTCCCAGAAGCGAAGTCAGCGCCGGATTGTGAAGATCGCCCTCCACCAGCAACACCCGGCTCTGCGAATGCCGCGCCAGCGTCACGGCCAGATTGGCAGCGACCAGCGTCTTGCCTTCGTCCACCACGCCGCTTGTGATTTGCATCGACTTTAGTTCTCGCTTGGCCCGAATATTATTCAGGCGGGTTACCAGCACGCGGAACTTTTCAGCGGCCAGGCTCTGAGGTTCGGTCAACGCCACTAGATGCGCACTGGGCGACACCTGAGCCTGCACCGCAACCGCACTGTCCATTTCGTTCGAACCAACCGCGACGTCGTTAAACGCCTCAGCGGCCGGCTGCGACGCTTCTGTTACCACGATGCCCTTCTGTTGGTTTTCTATTTCTGATTTACGCAAGGCTTCATATAGGCGGCTCATTCTGTTTTCACTCCTGACTCGAATTTCGCTTCGTCGAGCTGTTTTTCGGAAGCGCCATCCAGCTCTTCGATCATTCGGAACAATGCTTTCAGGCTCTTCTTGCGGGTTTCTGCATCCTCGGATTCGGGTGCAGAGGTGGTACATGGAATATCCATGCGAAAATCCGAGGCCACTTCCTGAACGATCTCCGCAGTGATCTGCTTCACTTGTTTCACGTATCCCGAGACAAGCGAGTTTTCGCACAATGTGTTGATCAGTCGCGGAATCCCGTGCGAAAACTGATGAATCGCCGCGATACTTTCTTCCGTAAAAATCGAGGACCCATGCGAGTTCGCGCCCCCCAGTTCCAGTCTGCGGCGAATGTATCCTCGCAGTTCCTCGGCCCCTAAAGGCTCCAGCCGGCACCGCAGTCCTATCCGTTGCTTCAGCTGTCGCAAATGTGGTGAATCGAGTTTGCGGTCGAGCTCTGGCTGCCCCACCAGAACGATTTGCAGAAGTTTCTGCTGCGATGTCTCCAAATTTGTCAGCAGCCGCACTTCCTCCAACAATTCCCAGCTCAGCAATTGCGCTTCGTCCACCACCAGCGCCGCCGTGGTGCCGCGACGAAACCGGGCGATCAGATAATTGTTCAAATGCGCTAGCATCTCGCTCTTGGTTCGTCCCGTGGTCGGCAAACGCAGATCCGTCAGCATGTACCGCAAAAAATCCGGCACCGACAAACGGGGATTGAACACATAAGCAAAAGCAATTTGGTTGCGGTTCAGTGAGTCCAAAAGACATCGCACGAGCAATGTCTTCCCGGTCCCCACTTCGCCCGTTACAACCACGAAGCCCTTCCTCCGTTGCACGCCATAATTCAGGTTTGCGAGAGCCTCGTTATGGCGCGGCGTCGGATAGAAAAAGTACGGATCAGGACTGATCTCGAATGGATTTCGCGTCAATCCGTAAAATTTCCTATACATGTCGGTTACCCTTTATAGAATGCGTAGATATTGCCCACCACGATCAGCAGTACCACCACAACCGCGGCGGCACGCCCCATCCAGCGCATCCTGATCCTGTCGAGGTCCTCTTTCGGCGTGCTGATGCGTGGAATCCCCACCAACACGCGCGCGGCTACAACTCCCTCGAGATCTTCCTCGTTGCGAACGCGGGCGTCGGTTAACTCGAACAGAGCCGTCAATCCAACTCCGACAGCGATGCCCAGAATCAAGCCGCCTAGACTCAGCAGAATGTGATTTGGTGACGCGGGCTTGTCCGGCAATTGTGCTGGGTCGAGCAAACGGAACTGCTGGCCCTGTTGATTATTCTCCAAATTTGTGGCCAATTGCGATTGGGACTGCTTCGCCAGCAGCGAATCATAGTTTTTTTGAGACTCATTCAAGCCACGCGAAACATCGGCCAGCGCTTGCTCGGTCGCAGGCATCATGTTCAGGCGTGCCTGATACTCCGCTACTCGTCCTTCCAGAGTCTTTTCCTGCTTCTCATATCCCTTGATCTCAAGTTGGTTGGCCTTCAGTTGGCTCTGAATCTGCATCATCGGAGTCGGCGCGCCATTCTGAAAATCGGCTCCCGCCACGTTCGTCGCAGAATCGTTTGAAGTTTTCCCCGCCTTTTGATTTGTGGCTATTTCATCTTCGATTTGCTTCTTCAGTTTCTCGGTCTTGGCAATTTGATCCTTCAGGGCGACCACGTCCGGATAACTATCCGTGTACTGAGATCGCTCGGCCGCCAGCTGCATGCGCAAGTTTTTCAATTCTTTGTCCAATGCCGGCGGCGTTTCCGCGGAGTCTCCGTTTCCCAGGTCGGTTTGCACTGAGTCGTATTGCTGAATAATTGACTGCAGATAAAGTTTCTGCTGTTGCGCCCGATCGAGCGCTCGCTGCGTGCCCTCCAACTGATTCTGAACGCCATTCAAGATTTGGACGTTGCTCTCTAACTGGTCGGGAAGCTCGCCCACATGCTGCGCTTTGAAAGCCCGCACTTTCGCTCCCTGCTCCTCGAGTTTCGCGCGAGCATTTGCCAACTCGGTGTCAAAGAACGTAGTCGTGCTCTGCGAAAGTTGTTGCTGGGATTTAATGTTCTGGTCGAGAAACGCCGACGTCAGTTCGCCATTCACCTGTTGCGCCAGCTCCGGTGTTGGGCCCGTGTAGTCAATCTTGAATGCAGTCAAATCACCATTGCGGCCCGGCACTTCTACCGGTGTGACGTTAATGTCCTTACGCATTTGATCCACGGGATCCGTCGACTCAAAAATAGCCAGTAAGCTGCTGTGCTTCGAATAGAGATGGTATCTGTCGATAATCCCCTGAAGCTGCGTGCGGCTCAGTACTTGTTGCGTCATGCTCTGCAAACGGTCTTGCAGGCTGACAGAAACGTTCGGCGGAACGAGCTCGGAAGTGACCTGCTGCTGCTCGACCAAAATCAATGCCTCGGACTGGTATGTCGCTGGCAAAAGCCATCCGATTCCCCACACCGTCGCCCAACACACAAATATCGAAAGCAGTATCAGCCAGCGATGGCGGCGAACGATGCTCCAGTATTCTTCGATTCCCTGTGACTTCTGGTCTTGCAATTCGTCTAGCATTTCTACCTACCTCCCGAGCGGTTTGAAAAATGAATAAATGATCGATGCACTAGCGAGATCGTGATTTCCAATTGGAAAACCCGCGAAACCGCCTGTCTCGTTCAATCTTTCGTACGACATTTCCATCGCAAGGTTCTTCGAAAGCTGGTATTGCGTTCCGGCTCTGGCCGAGTATGTTCGCAACTCGTTCTGCGCGCTCTTGACAGCCAGGAGTTGGTCGTCGGCCCCCGATAGTGTCGATGTCAAGCTCCAGCGCTCTGTCAGCCTCCAGGACAACTTGGCCGTTCCGGCGTTGAGGCTCACGGCGCCAACCAATCCGCCTCCGTCACTGATCTTCCGCGTGTAATTCAGAGTTACGGCCAGCCGCTGCCCCGTCCAGCCATAAATCGCGCCGGCGGCGACGTGCCACTGGTTCGAACGCACAGGAATCGTAATGACGATGAAGCCCAGATTCACCACTACCTGATTGGCCGTCAGCGAGTATTCGGGACCGCCGTACACCGTAAAGGTCGTGTTCGGCGTCAATTTCAAATCATCGAAAAGCAGAAATGTATGCGTCGTTGTGCGCGCGTTGTTCACAGGGAACCGCAAGACCTGAGCCTCGTACTGCACTCCCAGCTGGTTCTGTTCGGAAAACTGGTGCGAGTAGTACGCATTTCCCGATGCGATCTGTGATCGAATCAGCGACTGTGTCGGTCCCGATCGGGGCGTCGTATCGAAGTGTTCAGAAGCAAAGCTGCCCCCCAACCCGATACTGGAATGCTCTGCGAATTGGTAGGAGTATTCGGCGTTCGACAAGATCGAAGTTCGCAGCAAACTCGGGAAAAATATGGTTTGGTTCGGAGAAATCGTCGGCCCCGGGGTCGTCGCGGACTGCTGAAATGGGTTATTGCTGCGAACATAAGTCTGTTGCGCTGAAAGCGAAGTGTGCGGGGATGGCAACCATGTGAAGTGTCCGCCAAAGCTCTGCGAAAACAGGTTTCGATTGGGGAGATTCTGGCTCTTTATAAATCCGGGTGCGTACGTTAGCCCCCAATCCAAACGCGAACGAGTCTCCTCAAAGTCGAAGCTGGGCGTGATCAGATAGTTCAAATTCCACTGCCGCGGCGCGGCGCCAATAACGGCGTTGTCATCGAAAAAACTCCCAATCGAAATCGATCCTTTAAAAATGTTCGACATCTCCACGTCATCCCGGGGGGTCGTGCTCGGCATTTGTCCACTGGCTAATATCGGTACATTCGATGTCGACGTTGGACCTGTCGCTTGCGCACGCGCGAGCCCCGGCGTCAGGGCCAAAATCAGTCCGCATGCCATGGCCATCCATTCTTGGCGATTCATCCGGCTCTCCGATTTACGGAACAACGATCGTGTCTCCCGGTTTCAACGCGACGTTCTCCTGCAGGTCCTTTCCCTTAATCACTTGCTTGTAATTGAACGGTATCCGTACCCGAATGCCGTCCGGCATCGGCCGCAAGACATAAATCTTCGTTTCCTTGGCGAAATCCTTGAATCCGCCAGATTGCGCTATCGCATCCAGCACGGTCATCGCTTGACTCAGTTGATAAGAACCCGGTCGATTGACCTCGCCCACCACGTTGAATTGGTGGCTCCGCGGATCGGTCACAATCACGGTTACTTCCGGATTTTCGATGTACGCTTTCAGCCGTTTCGTTAGATCATCTTGCAGCTGCATTGGTGTCATCCCGCTCGCCTGAATCTCGCCGACCAACGGCAACGAGATCTTCCCGTCCGGTCGCACGGGAATCGTCCGTGAAATCTCTTTCTCCTTCCATACATCGATCTCGAGAACGTCGTTCTCACCGATCACATACGTCTTATTGTCTACCATCGAAACGTTCGCACGATTTCCCGGCTGTGCAGTCTTCGCGGAAGAATCGGCATCAGCTGCCGTTGCGGACGTCGTCTTCGTATCCTGAGCGCCCGCAGAAAAAACAATGGCAGCCATCGCGGGAATCACTACAATCCACTTCGCTGCTCTGACAAACCGAAATTTCATTTTCTCCACTCCTTTTACTTACAGCCTGGCCACTAATCGTTGCCTAATTCCGGAGGTTGCGAACTTCCCGCCACTTTGCGCGCGGGCACGCCGGCTTCTTTCAGCTTGTACAACAACGCGCGGTAACTGATGTTCAGGGCGCTGGCGGCACGCTTCCGATTCCAGTTGTGCGCTTGCAGGATCTTCAGAATGATCTTGCTTTCGAATTCACGCATCGCTTGCCGCGTCACCTTCTTCAACGAAATGGAACCGCTGATCGGTATGTCCGGAATGAATGAATTCGCGTTCCCGCCCGAAAGCTCCACTGTAATGGCGTCCTCCGACCCCAAAATGACGTATCTCTTGATCAGATTTTCGAGCT
>DASYGR010000356.1:0-13933 GCA_035999525.1 Terriglobales bacterium | reverse complement strand
CTTGGCGAAGGGCGGATCCATCACTCCGCACACCAAGTTCAAGGCCGAAGTCTACATTCTGACCAAAGAAGAAGGTGGACGTCACACGCCATTCTTCAAAGGCTACCGTCCGCAATTCTATTTAAGAACAACCGACGTAACTGGCGTAGCAGAGTTGCCAGCCGGCACAGAAATGGTGATGCCCGGAGACAACGTCAGCCTGGTCATCGAACTGATCACGCCGGTGGCGATGGAAAAAGGCTTGCGGTTCGCTATCCGCGAGGGCGGGCATACCGTAGGCGCAGGAACGATTTCAGAAATCGTGCAGTAGCAAAGAGCGGGCAGGAGCATGTGTCCCGCCTGCCCAGCGGAGCAAGGCTCCGCTGAAACTCGAAGCGGAATTAAACGCGAATTGATAGAACCAGTAACCAGTTCCTGGTTCCCAGTTCTCAGAAGTTAGGAGTTTTTATGCCACGCGAAATTATTACGTTGCAGTGCGGTGAGTGCAAGGAACGGAATTATTCGACCACCAAGAATCGGAAGACTATGACGGAGCGGCTGGAGCTGGAGAAATTCTGCAACCGCTGCCGGAAGCATACGCCGCATAAAGAAGTAAAATAGATTGAACGAATTGCACGATTTTCGGATTGACGAAGTTAAATTCGACAATCCACAAATCACTCAATTCGGCAATGAATCTAGGGGCGTAAGCTCAACGGTTAAACTGTCGGTCTCCAAAACCGAACTTGGGGGTTCGAATCCCTCCGCCCCTGCCATATTTTGTAGGCTGAATGCGGCGGGCGATTCGGAGTCGTAAATGGGCGTTGAGACGGGAAGTCGAGAAAAGAGAATGGCAAAGGCGATTGCGGCATCGGCGGACGACAGCTTTGGTAGCCGGGTAAAATCCTGGCCGGAGCGGGTTAAAGTTTTTTATAACGACGTCCGCACGGAAATGAAGAAGGTTACCGCGCCGGGGCTTAAAGAAGTCCAGGCGACGACTGCGGTGGTCATTATCACTGTGTTTCTTTTCGGCCTGTATTTCTGGATCATTGACAACGTTATTGGAAGAGGCATTGATTCTCTGTTCCGCTATTTCACGCATCGCTAACGAATTAAGGACTAATGGCAACTAACGAAGTTGGAGTTTTACAACACGATATGCAGGACCACGATTCGCAAGATAACGAAAAAGTACCCGCGGCTGAAGGTTCCGGTGACGGCACGACCGCTCCCGATTCAGGAGCGGCAGTTGCCGAAGCTCCCCGCAATCCGAAGATGCGGTGGTACATCATCCATTCTTATTCGGGGTTCGAGCGCAAGGTAAAAGAGTCGCTGGAATCGCGAGTCCAGGCGTTCGGCTTGCAAGAGCGAATCGGCAAAGTGCTGATCCCGACCGAGGCCGTCACTGAGGTTCGCAACGGCAAGAAATATACCGTCGAGCGCATGTTCTATCCCGGCTACGTGCTGGTTGAAATGGACATGGATGATCATGTCTGGCACGTGGTGAAGTCCACGCCGCGAGTTACCGGATTCGTGGGCACCGGCCAGCAACCGACTCCGCTGTCGGAAGAAGAAGTGCAGCACATCGTATATCGTGTCGGCGAAGCCAAAGACAAGCCGAAGCTGAAAGTGAAGTTTGAAAAGAACGAGACCGTGAAGATCACCGAAGGCCCGTTTGCGACGTTCACCGGCATCGTGGATGACGTTAACGAAGATCGCGAGACGTTGAAGGTTATGGTCACGATCTTCGGGCGTTCGACTCCGGTAGAGTTGGAATTCGGCCAGGTGGAGAAGTCGACATAAATCAGAATTTTTGAGGAAGAGACGGGCGTCCTCGCCGGTCGAGATATCAGGCAAAGATTATGGCAAAGAAAGCTACAGGATCGGTAAAGCTACAGATTGCGGCAGGTAAAGCTACGCCTGCGCCTCCAGTGGGACCGGCGTTGGGGCAGGCTCAAATCAACATCATGGAGTTCTGCAAGCAGTTCAACGCGCGCACCGGCGCGAAAGAGCTTGAGGGACTGATTATCCCAGTCGTGGTGACGGTCTACAGCGACCGCACATTCACTTTCATTACGAAGACTCCGCCTGCCTCCATCTTATTGAAGCGTGCCGCGGGGATTGCGAAGGGTTCCGGAACACCCAATAAGGATAAAGTGGGGAAAGTCACACTAAAGCAGGTAGAAGACATCGCGAAGCAGAAGATGCCGGACTTGAATGCGGCATCCGTGGAAGCCGCAGTGAATAGTGTCCGTGGGACGGCGCGGTCGATGGGAATTGATGTCATTGGGTAATTGTGTAATTTTGTAAATTGGGCAATTGGAGTCATCGTGACTAAACGGTGTTGGTCTTCAATTACACAGTTACCAAATTTCTGAATTACCCAATCAGTCTATGACTACGGCTCAGCAAAACATCGTTGAGCGGTGGGAGACGAGGATTACATGAGAAAACCAGGCAAGAACATTACTAAGGCGCGAGCGGCGGTCGAAAACCGCCCTTACACGCTAAGCGACGCGGTCCCGCTGCTGCAAAAAATCAAATACACGAAGTTTGACGAGACGGTTGAGATCACTCTGCGGTTGGGAGTGGATCCCAAACACGCCGACCAGATGGTTCGCGGAACCGTCGTCCTTCCGCATGGGTTGGGCAAGTCCAAGAAGGTTTTGGTAATTGCGAACGGCGACAAGATTCGCGAGGCCGAAGAGGCTGGCGCGGATTATGTTGGCGGTGAGGATATGGTCGAAAAAATCACCAAAGAAAATTGGACTGACTTCGACGCTTTGATTGCCACGCCGGACATGATGAAGTCTGTGGGGCGTCTGGGTAAAGTTCTCGGACCAAAGGGGC
Source organism: Terriglobales bacterium (assembly GCA_035999525.1). Classification (GTDB taxonomy): domain Bacteria; phylum Acidobacteriota; class Terriglobia; order Terriglobales; family Acidobacteriaceae; genus PALSA-188. Next base: position 11,104 of record DASYGR010000356.1, on the reverse strand, counting down.
TGATGCCGAATCCTAAGACCGGGACCGTGACGTTCGATGTTGCTAAAGCGGTGCAGGAAGTTAAGGCCGGCAAAGTGGAGTTTCGGACTGATAAGACTGCGTTGGTTCACGTTCCGGTCGGAAAGATTTCGTTTTCCCCGGACAAGTTGATCGAAAACGCGACCGTCTTGATTACAAGCGTGGTCAAAGCTAAGCCCGCAGTCGCGAAGGGGAAATATGTTAAGGGCTGCTATCTGAGCTCAACGATGGGGCCTGGGATTTCGATTGATACCAGCGTTGTGGAAGCGGCGTCCAAGGCGTGAGGAAGATGCATAGGTCCTTCGCTTCGCTCAGGACGACAATTTGAAAGTTTAGGGGAATTGATTATGGCGGTTAGTCGGGCAAAGAAAGTTGAAGAAGCTGAGAAGTTGGGCGCGGAACTGAAAAAGGTTTCGAGCCTGATTGTCACTACGTTCAGCAAGCTGACGGTTGCGCAGGATTTCGAGCTGCGCAAGACGTTGCGGAGTTCAGGCGCGAAATATGCCGTTGTGAAAAACACTTTGGCAGAGCGTGCCGCCAAAGGCACAAAAGTCGAAGAGGCGTTGAAAAACCTGTCTGGCGTAACCTCCATCGCATACACCGAAGGCGATCCGGTTGCCCTGGCGAAGGCGCTTTCAAAGTATGCCAAAGACAATCCGGAATTTACGTTCAAGTCTGGAGTAGTCGAGGGCCGCGTAATCTCGATCAAAGACATTCAGGCGCTCGCGACGATGCCGTCGAAGGAAGAGATTTATTCCAAGCTGCTGTTCCTGATTTCGGCTCCGGCGCAGCGTTTAGTCACGGTTGTAAATGCGATCGGACGAGATTTGGCGGTAGTCATCAATCAGGGCGTTGAGAAGGAAAAGTTCAGGAACGACGCTCCCGCGGGGGTCTAGGCATTGAGTAAGTGAGTGATCTGGTAATTGAGTAATTTGAAGTCAAAAGCGAGGCGTTGCTGAAAGCTGGCAGCGGAGTTTGGAAAAATTGCCCAATTACCAAATTGCGCAATTACAAAACTAATAAAGGGTGGAGAAAAACATGGCGGATTTACAGCAGTTGGAAGAATCAATCGTAGGCTTGTCGCTGCTCGATGCGGCGCAATTGGTCAAGAAACTCGAAGAGCGCCTTGGCGTTTCGGCGGCAGCGGCAGCGCCAGTCATGATGGCCGGCGGCGGCGCTGGTGCGGCAGCGGCTCCGGCGGAAGAGAAGACCGAGTTTGCCGTCGTCCTGAAAGAAGTTGGGGCGAATAAGATTAATGTCATCAAAGCGGTCCGCGAAGTGACCAGCCTGGGCTTAAAAGAAGCCAAGGACCTGGTTGACGGCGCTCCCAAGACCATCAAAGAGGGCGTTTCCAAGGACGAAGCAGCCACCATCCAGAAGAAATTCACGGATGCGGGCGCTGTCGTCGAAGTGAAATAGCTGCCACGAAAGGGATTTGTCAGGCCCGGTGACACAAATGGGTCCGGACCGGCGATTTTTCTTGACAACAAAGTTCCTGAAGCTTCGAAGACAGTGGTATCATCTAACTATTCACACTGCTTCCTGTTTCATCACGAGTGGCTGCGCACACCGAGAAGTACCGTCCCAAAGAACGGGATCGGACCGCAGGCACGGGTTGGCAGCTGTTCCGCAATAGCGGAACCGGAACAGGCCTAAAAGAACTGGCGCGGAAACGACACAATTGTAATCGAGATCGAGTGCCACCATTGGCGCCCGCGGGGAACCTTTTCCCTCGCGGGCGCGTCCGTGTCTTCGCTGGGCCGCAGTTCCAATCAGTAGACGCAGGGCGTTCGTCCTAAAAAACGTTGTTTTCTCGCAGCGCACAGCTGCGCACAAAAGTTTGGAGCGCTAATGTCATCAGCAAAAAGCAATGGATTCCGTCACCGCTTCGATTTTTCAAAGATTCCAGCCACCATCCAGATTCCGAACCTGATCGAGGTTCAGAAGCGTTCGTACGAACGCTTCCTGCAAATGGACCGTTTGCCCAGCGAGCGCGACGATGCCGGATTGCAATCGGTATTTCAATCGGTGTTCCCGATCAGCGATTTCCGCAACGTCTCGCAGTTGGAGTTCGTGGACTTCGCCATTGGCAACTGGGAGTGCAAGTGCGGTCACCTGAAAGGACTGCATCACCTGCGCACCACTTGCAAAAATTGCGGGCACACAGTTATTACAGATCCGTTTCACCCGGGCGATGTCCTTTGCACGAAGTGCGGAACCTACAACGCGAACACTCCTGACTTCTGCAACAAGTGCGGCGACCCCGTCGGGCTGCAACTGAAATATGACGTGAACGAATGCGAAGAGCGTGGCATGACTTATTCAGCGCCGCTGAAGGTCACCATGCGGTTGACCATCTTCGATAAAGACGCCGAGACGGGCAATCGCTCGATTCGGGACATTAAGGAACAGGAAGTATTTTTCGGCGATGTGCCGCTGATGACGCAGAACGGCACTTTCATTATTAACGGGACCGAGCGGGTTATCGTCAGCCAGTTACATCGTTCGCCGGGCGTGTTTTTTGAAACAGCGAACAACCGCACATACTTCCTCGGAAAGATCATTCCGTACCGCGGATCGTGGGTCGAGTTTGAATACGATCAGAAGAATGTTTTGTACGTTCGCATTGACCGCAAGCGCAAATTCCTGGGTACCATCTTTTTGCGGGCTCTCGGACTGCGTTCCGGCGAAGACATCCTGCGGACTTTCTACACCGTGGACCGTCTGGTCGTTCGTGACAATAAGCTGTTCTGGACTTTGGACCCTGCTTCGGACAAGCCAACGAACCTGCTGGGAATGAAGCTGGCGCATAGCATCAAGAACAAGTCCGGCGACGAGATCGCTCACTCGGGACGCAAGATCAATGCGGCGACGCTGAAAGAGATTCAGAAGGCAAAGATTTCAGAAGTCGAAGTTGACATTTCGGACCTCGAAGGCGCGTGGGTTGCCGGAGATGTTGTGGATACGACGACCGGCGAAGTGCTGCTCGAAGCGAACTCTGAACTGACCGCCGACAAGGTCTCGAAGATTCTCGAATCCGGCGTCGTCGAACTCAGCTTGTTCTTCCCTGAGCGCGACGATGTGGGCGTGGTGATCAGCCAGACCTTGAAGCGCGATTCGGTGAAGACGCCGCAAGAAGCGTTGATTGAGATTTACCGCAAGCTGCGTCCCGGCGATCCGCCGACTTTGGACACGGCTACCGCTCTGTTCCACGGGATGTTCTTCGATCCGCGCAAGTACGATTTCTCTCGCGTGGGTCGCCTGAAATTCAACATCAAGCTGTTCGAAAATGCCGAAGCTTCGAGCCTAGACAACCGCACCCTCGAACCGGCGGATTTTTACGGAACCATCCGCTATTTGCTTAAGCTTCGCAAGAGTATTGGCACCGTGGACGACATTGATCACCTCGGCAACCGCCGCGTGCGAGCCGTCGGCGAATTGATGGAAAACCAGTTCCGCATCGGCCTCGTCCGCATGGAGCGGGCGATTAAAGAGAAAATGTCCGTGTACCAGGAAATGTCCACGGCGATGCCGCATGATCTCGTCAACGCCAAGCCGGTCATGGCGGCGATTCGCGAGTTCTTCGGATCATCGCAGCTTTCGCAGTTCATGGATCAGACCAATCCATTGTCGGAGATCACCCACAAGCGGCGTCTGTCGGCGCTTGGGCCGGGCGGGTTGTCTCGCGAGCGCGCGGGATTCGAGGTGCGTGACGTCCACCCGACGCACTACGGACGCATCTGCCCGATCGAGACACCGGAAGGTCCGAACATTGGACTGATTTCCTCGCTTAGCTGTTACGCGCGCATCAACGACTACGGATTCATTGAGTCTCCATACCGGCGCGTTAAGGGCGGGCGCGTACTCGATTTCGTGAGCATCGTGAACGCCGGCGACAGTGACCTCAAAGTGGGAGACCACATTGAGAAGCACGAACTCGAAAAGCTGAATGCGGAACTGAAAGACCGCAAAAAACGTCCTGCCGAAATCGAGCCCTATTCGTTCTATCAATCAGCGTGGGAAGAAGATCGCCACATCATCGCACAGGCGAACGTCGAACTTGACGATAAAGGACGCATTGTTGGAGAACTGGTCAATGCTCGCAAGGCCGGCAACTTTGTTTTGGTCAGCCGTGACGACATTGATTACATCGACGTCAGCCCGAAGCAGTTGGTTTCGGTAGCCGCATCGCTGGTTCCATTCCTTGAGCATGACGATGCGAACCGCGCTCTCATGGGCGCGAACATGCAACGGCAGTCAGTGCCCTTGCTTCGTGCGGAAGCTCCGATCGTTGGAACCGGAATGGAAGGCGTCACAGCACGCGATTCAGGAGCGGTTATCCTGGCGCGGCGCAATGGCGTGATTGATTCCGTGGATTCCGAGCGAATCATCGTTAGGGTCGCGGGCGAACACCATCCTGGACAGCTTTCCCGTGAAGTCGGCAGCGATATTTATCAGCTGACCAAATTCAAGCGGTCGAACCAGAACACTTGCATCAACCAGAAGCCGGTCGTCACAAAGGGCCAGCAGGTCGTCAAAGGGCAGGTTATTGCTGACGGTCCCTGCACCGATCACGGCGAACTCGCTCTGGGACGGAACGTGCTCGTGGCTTTCATGCCGTGGCGCGGGTACAACTTCGAAGACGCGATTCTGGTCTCCGAAAAACTCGTGAAAGAGGATTACTACACTTCCGTCCACATCGAGGAATTCGAAATCGAATCCCGCGACACGAAACTGGGGCCAGAAGAAGTCACGCGCGACATTCCGAACGTCAGCGAGACCATGCTGCGCAATCTGGATGAGGCTGGCGTGATCCGAATCGGCGCGGGCATCAAACAGGGAGACATTCTGGTCGGCAAAGTCACACCCAAGGGCGAGACGCAACTGACTCCGGAAGAAAAGCTGCTGCGGGCGATCTTCGGCGAAAAGGCCGGCGACGTGCGCGATGCTTCGCTCTACTGCCCTCCAGGAATCGAAGGCGTCATCGTTGACGTGAAAATTTTCTCGCGCAAGGGCCAGGAAAAAGACGAGCGCGCGAAATCAATCGAAGCATCGCAAATCGGTAAGTTGGAAAAGAACCTTTCCGACGAGATTCGGATTCTTACCGACGAGCGTCTTAAGCGTCTGGAAAACATTCTCGGCGGCAAAGAAGTTCTTGCGGACCTGCACGACGAACGCACCAATAAGCGTTTACTCACCAAAGATGTGGTTCTCGATCGAGATGCGATCGAGCGCATTTCCACTCGCAATTTGAAGCGCATTAAATATGCCGATAAAGATCCTCGAGTGAATGAGCAGATTGACGAGATCGAGGAAATGACCTCGCGTCAGATTGATGTGCTCAAGAAGATCGTCAATGAGCGCAAAGACAAGCTGACCAAGGGCGATGAACTGCCGCCAGGCGTGATCAAGTTGGTCAAGGTCTACGTCGCGATGAAGCGCAAGCTCAGCGTCGGCGACAAGATGGCCGGACGCCACGGTAACAAGGGCGTAATCGCACGTATCTTGCCAGAGGAGGATATGCCTTACCTCGAAGATGGAACGCCGATGGAAATTGTTCTCAACCCTCTTGGCGTCCCTTCTCGTATGAACGTGGGGCAGATTCTCGAAACCCATCTCGGGTGGGCGGGGCATGAACTGGGCAAGAAAATTACGCAACTGCTGTCCGAGAATTCGGCGGAAGCCACCGTACGACGCGAACTGAAAGCGTTATTCAAAGACACGACGCTGGCGCAGGAAATTTCCGAGATTCCCGACGACGAATTAATGGCCGTCGCGGAAACATTGAAACGCGGCGTGTTCACCGGTTCTCCCGTCTTCGACGGATCGCGCGAAAGCGAGATAAAAGCGCTGCTCAAGCAATCCGGTTTGCCGGAATCGGGAAAGACCACGCTGCACGACGGCATGACCGGAGACAAGTTCGAACAGCCGGTCACCGTGGGCTACATCTACATGCTGAAACTTTCGCACCTGGTGGACGACAAGATCCACGCCCGTTCGATTGGTCCGTACTCGCTGATCACCCAGCAACCCTTAGGTGGCAAGGCGCAGTTCGGTGGCCAGCGCTTCGGAGAGATGGAAGTTTGGGCACTGGAAGCTTACGGCGCGGCGTTCATTCTGCAGGAGCTGCTGACGGCGAAGTCCGACGACGTTTACGGCCGCACCAAGATTTACGAGGCCATCGTCAAAGGCGAAGCGGCCATGGAGCCCGGTGTGCCGGAATCGTTCAACGTGCTGATCCGAGAATTGCAGTCGCTGTGTCTTGACGTGGAATTGATCAAAGCCGGCGAGAAGAAGCCGGTTTTGAGCGCGGCAAACGATTAGGAACCCCGTCGTCGGCAGCTAGCCGTCCGTCGTTGGCGGCCAACGCACGCGACATACGATTTTTTAGACAAACGATTCACGGTTCATGCTCTTGAGACTGTGAATCAGACTTCGCTGGCGGCCTAAGGAACAAAGACCAAAGGCCAACAACCAACGACAGATTTCAAGAGCCGCCCGCGACGGCGAACGGTCGCAGGAAGTGGAGGACCACCTTGTTTCGTTCGAGCCCTTTTGATCTGGCAAACCCCATCGCCGATTTCGATGCTATCCGCATCAGCCTGGCCTCGCCCGAAAAAATCCGGAGCTGGTCGCACGGCGAAGTCACCAAACCTGAGACCATCAATTACCGTACTTTTAAACCCGAGCGCGATGGCTTGTTTTGCGCTCGCATCTTTGGACCTGTAACCGATTGGGAATGCCTCTGCGGCAAATACAAGCGCATGAAGCATCGCGGCGTGATCTGCGACAAGTGCGGCGTCGAAGTGACTCTATCGAAAGTTCGGCGTGAGCGCCTCGGCCACATTGAGCTTGCCTCTCCTTGTTCGCACGTGTGGTTCTTCAAGGGTCTGCCGAGCCGTATTGGTCACTTGCTCGATATTTCTCTGCGTGATCTTGAAGCTGTGCTTTATTTCGAAGCTTATGTTGTCGTCGAACCTGGCGATGCTCCGGTAAAAGATCACGAAGTCATAAAGGACGAAGCGAAGTACCGCGAACTCGATCAGCAATTCCGACCCGCCGGCTTCAAGGCGATGATGGGCGCTGAAGCGATCAAAGAACTTCTCAAGCGAGTGGACATCGAAGGCCTTTCCGTCGAACTGCGCGAGAAGATGAAGCATGAAAGCTCGCTGCAAAAGCGTCTGAAATATACCAAGCGCTTGAAAGTAGTCGAGGCGTTCCGGCGCAGCGGCAACAAGCCCAACTGGATGATTCTCGATGTAATTCCGGTCATCCCGCCCGAACTTCGTCCTCTGGTTCCATTGGATGGCGGACGCTTTGCCACCTCCGATCTGAACGACCTTTATCGCCGCGTCATCAACCGCAATAACAGGTTGAAGAAGTTGATGGACCTCCATGCTCCCGAGGTCATTGTGCGTAACGAAAAGCGCATGTTGCAAGAGGCTGTTGACGCCTTGTTCGACAACGGACGCCGTGGCCGCGTGTTGCGTGGCGCGAACAATCGTCCGCTGAAGTCTTTGTCCGACACATTAAAGGGCAAGCAGGGGCGCTTCCGTCAGAACCTTCTCGGCAAGCGCGTGGATTACTCGGGACGCTCTGTCATCGTCGTCGGTCCGGAACTGAAGCTCCACCAATGCGGCCTTCCCAAGAAGATGGCTTTAGAGTTGTTCAAGCCGTTCATCTATCACCGGCTCGAACAGACCGGGCACTGCACAACTATCAAGCAAGCCAAAGAAATGGTTGAGCAGCAGGAGCCGATCGTTTGGGACATTCTCGAAGAAGTGATCAAAGATCATCCGGTCATGCTGAACCGCGCTCCCACGCTCCATCGGCTCGGCATTCAGGCATTCGAGCCGGTGCTAGTGGAAGGCAAAGCAATTAAGATTCACCCCCTCGTTTGCACTGCATTCAACGCGGACTTCGACGGCGATCAGATGGCGGTACACATTCCGTTGTCTCCCGAGGCCCAGGTTGAGGCCAGCGTATTGATGCTGTCATCCCACAACATTCTTTCGCCGGCATCGGGACATCCGATTACCGTTCCTACACAGGACATGGTGCTCGGACTCTACTATCTGACCAAGGGCAAGCCCGGCGCGAAGGGTGAAGGACGAGCATTCGCCAACATCGAAGAAGTGTTGATGGCGCTCGAAGCCGGCGAAGTGGAAACACTCACGCCGATCCGCCTGCGTTACACGGGTGAAGTGATTGACCTAACCGCCGGCTACGACGATCAGGACATTACTCACACTGACCCGGTCCAATACGAGCGCACGTTCCTCAATACGACCGTGGGCCGCGCGATTCTCAATGATCACCTTCCCGAGGCCATGCCGTACATCAATGGCTTGCTGAAGAAGAAGGGCATTGGGCAATTGGTGAGCTACGGCTACCTTCGTTTCGGACTCGAAGTTACGGTCAAGATGCTCGACGAGGTGAAAGACCTTGGCTTCCGCTATGCAACCAAGGCTGGCCTCTCCATCGGCATTGATGACATGGTCATTCCGGACAACAAGAAAATTCTTGTCCGCGAGGCCGAAAAACAAGTCGTCAACGTACAGCAACAGTACTTGGACGGCGCGATCACTAACGGCGAACGCTACAACAAGGTCATCGAAATCTGGTCGGCGATCACCGAAAAAGTGGCCGACGAGATGTTCGGACAGATGCAGCAGCGCGATAAAGAAGGATTCATCAATCCGATATACGTCATGGCCGATTCCGGCGCCCGAGGATCGAAACAGCAGATTCGACAGCTCTCCGGCATGCGTGGACTGATGGCAAAGCCGTCTGGCGAAATCATCGAGACGCCGATTACTGCCAACTTCCGCGAAGGTCTGACCGTGTTGCAGTACTTCATCTCGACTCACGGTGCCCGTAAAGGCTTGGCTGACACGGCCCTCAAGACGGCCGATTCAGGCTACCTGACCCGCCGGCTTGTGGACGTGGCGCAAGACGTAATCATCAGCGAATACGATTGCGGCACCGTGGACGGCATCTACGTCGCGGGAATCGTTGAAGCCGGCGAAGTGATCGAGCCGTTGCGCGACCGCATCGTTGGCCGCGTGTCGCTCGAAAAACTGAAAGATTACGACGGCAACGTGGTCGTCGAAATCAATCAGGAAATCACCGAGGAACTCGCCGGCACCGTTCAAGCGGCGGGCATCGAGAGGGTGAAAATCCGCTCAGTGCTGACCTGCGAATCGAAACGGGGAGTCTGCGTGATGTGCTACGGCCGCAACCTTGCCTCTGGCCGCCTCGTCGAACTGGGCGAAGCTACCGGAGTCATCGCAGCGCAGTCCATCGGCGAGCCTGGAACTCAGCTCACCATGCGTACCTTCCACATCGGAGGCACGGCATCGCGAGTCTCCGAGCAATCGCGTCTCGAAGCCAAGAACAGCGGCACAGTGCGCTTCATCAGCTTACAAACCGTGAAGGCGAAGTCTGGCGACCTGGTCGTCATGAATCGTCAGGGCTCAATCGCGGTGGTGGACGAAAAAGGACGCGAGCGGGAGCGTTACGCAGTGGTTTACGGCGCGAAAGTAAAGGTTGCGGAAGGCGATCAGGTCCACCAAGGCCATGTCATGGTCGAGTGGGATCCATACACCTTCTCGGTCTTGACCGAAATCGGCGGAACTATCCAGTTCAAGGACTTGCAGGAAGGGGTCACGCTCCACGAAGAAGTGGACGAGGTCACCGGCCTGTCTCGTCACGTGGTAGCCGATTCGCCGGACGAAAAACGTCAGCCAGCGATCGTGATCAAGGGCAAGACCAGCAAGCGGTATCTCATGCCGTCACGCGCCCACTTGATGGTGCAGGATGGCGACACGGCTCATCCGGGAGATGTGCTGGCGAAGATTCCGCGTGAGACAACCAAGACGAAGGACATCACCGGTGGTCTGCCGCGCGTAGTCGAATTGTTCGAAGCCCGCAAGCCGCATGAAACCGCGGTCATCAGCGAGATTGACGGCACGGTGAAGTTCGGCGAAGTTTCCAAGGGCCAGCGCAAAATGTACGTGATCGCCGACAACGGCACCGAAAAGGAATACTCGGTACCGCGCGGCGTGCACATCAATGTCCAGGAAGGCGAGCGCGTCAAGGCGGGAGAACCGCTAATGGACGGGCCGCTCAATCCGCACGACATCCTGGCTGTCCTCGGCGAAAAAGAGCTGCAGTCTTATCTGGTAAACGAAATCCAGGAAGTCTACCGGCTCCAGGGCGTGAATATCAGCGACAAGCACATCGAGGTGATCGTTCGTCAGATGATGCGTTGGCGCAAAGTGGAAGATGTTGGCGACACGACGTTCCTTCTGGAACAGCAAGTTGACAAATTCCGCTTCTCCGAAGAGAACGAGCGCGTGATTCGCGATGGCGGACGTCCGGCAACGGGCCGGCCGCTGCTGCTCGGCATCACCAAAGCATCGCTCTCGACGGATTCGTTCATCTCCGCCGCATCGTTCCAGGAGACCACGCGAGTGCTCACTGAGGCTTCCATTCAGGGAGCTGTGGACCACCTGCGCGGACTTAAGGAAAATGTAATCGTCGGACGGCTGATTCCTGCCGGAACGGGAATGGAGTATTACCGCAACGTCCGCCTCTCGCCAGAGATGGAAGAGGCTGCCGCCAAGGTTCAGGAAGAGGTTTCGCAAGCTTACGAGGAAGCCGAGCGAGCGCTCGAACTGATGCGTACGGAAGGCGAGACCGAAGAACTGGCCGCGGAGTAGAGTTGAAAACATTAAGAGGGCGGCTTAAAAACCGCCCTTAAATTTTGCCGCCAATGCACGCTAACCCCCAGCGATTGCAAACTCAGGAACCTGCGCGAATTTCGCAGTTGCGTCCTGCGCCTGCGCACAATACTCTGAGGCCCATGCTGCGTTTTGCCCGGCTGCTGCGGCTAGCGTTCTGGCGCGCGTTTGAGCACGACGCGTTTGCGGTTGCAAAAGCCTCAGCCTATTCCATGATTCTGACGTTCTTTCCCACCTTGCTGGTGATCGGCTCACTCCTGGCAAATTCGAGAAAGACGGCAGCCTATCTCCGAGAAATTTCATACGCGCTTGGCCGTATTCTTCCCGCAGGCAGCGCCAAC
>DASYGR010000333.1:0-17925 GCA_035999525.1 Terriglobales bacterium | reverse complement strand
TCTGGATTGACACGAAGACTTCAGCGAGAGTAGGGTTAGGTGCTTTTTCATATCCCGCAAAACCAGGAGAAAAAATGAGAGTGCCACTCGCGCTTTGTAGTGTCGTGTTGTGCGTCGTATGTCTTGTTTCAGTTCTGTCGGCCCAGGACGCAGCAAAGGTTGATTCCTCGCATTACTCAGTCATTAGCGAAAATTCCCAGGTGCGAATTTTGAAAGTGCACTATGGCCCGCACGAAAAGTCGGTCATGCACAGCCATCCCAATGCAGTCGCGGTATTCCTGACCGATGGCGAAGTGAAGTTCAACTACCCGAATGGAAAAAGTGAGACCGTCACGGAGAAAGCCGGGGATGCGAAATACACTCCAGCTACCGTCCATCTGCCGGAGAACCCCACTGACCACGGAATGGACGTGATCGTGGTCGAACTCAAAAGCAGAGCCGCCAAAACTGCAAAAACCGCGATGAAGTAGTCGCGAAATAATTGGTCCGAATACCGGGTGCCCCAGGTCTCGCAACATTTGCGAGACCTGGGAGTCGGGCAAGAAGCAGAGTACTTGAACATCCCAACCCAGGGTGGCCTCCAAAGAATGGAGGCTAACCTGAGGCACCGCTCTTACGCGGCTACATAAAGTGGCATCCTCTTCCTTTACATCACTTCGCTTGGGCCAGTACACTACTCGTTCCATCAAAGTTATTTTCGCGTCAGGGAGGTGCAATGGCTATTACAAGTAAGGTTGAAATTACCGAGAAGGTGAAGCAAATTATCAGCGAGCAGCTTGGAGTGGAAGAAAGCGAAGTCACCCCAAGCGCGGCGTTCACAGACGATTTGGGCGCGGATTCCCTCGACCAGGTTGAACTCGTGATGGCATTGGAAGAAGCCTTCAGTCTGGAGATTTCCGACGAAGAAGCGGAAAAAATCCGGACCGTGCAGGATGCAATTAATTACGTCGAAAAACATGCAAAGGTGAAGGCATAGGCGTCCCGGACCATTTATCCTTATCAAATGGCGGTGAAAATTGCCCCCACGATGATCGGGCAATCGGCACCGTAATTTCCCCCACAGCAAGGAGAGCGAATGGCAGCCGTTGAAGAAAAAGTAAAGCAGATTATCGTGGAGCAGTTAGGCGTGGACGAAGGAGAAGTGACTCCCAGTGCCTCGTTCGTGGATGATTTGGGCGCGGATTCTCTAGATACTGTCGAATTGGTTATGGCGTTCGAAGAGGCGTTCGAGATCGAAATTCCCGACGAAGATGCGGAGAAAATTCGAACCGTCCAGGATGCCAACGACTACATCGGCAAGCACGCGAAAGGCGGGAAGTAGTTGGGACGAAGGGTCGTAGTTACTGGGATCGGGCTGATTTGCGGAGTAGGCAACACCACCGAAGAGGTTTGGAAGAGCCTGCTTGCGGGAAAGAGTGGGGTCGCCCGGATTTCACAGTTTGATCCTTCCCAGTTCGCGTGTCAGATTGCAGCCGAAGTAAAGAACTTCGATCCCCTCGACTTTGTCGAGAAAAAAGAATTAAAGAAGATGGGCCGCTTTATCTACCTTGCCTTGGCGGCCACCGATGAGGCCATGAAGTCCTCCGGCCTCACTGTCACCGATGACATCGCAGACCGCACGGGCGTTCACATTGGCTCCGGCATTGGCGGATTCGATGTGATCGAGCGGGAACACTCCAACCTGCTGACGGGAGGACCGCGAAAGATTTCGCCGTTTTTCATTCCAGCGGCAATTGTGAATCTGGCCGCCGGTCATGTCAGTATTCGATACCACGCCAAAGGTCCCAATGAAGCTACGTGCACGGCCTGTACTTCCAGTGCCCATTCGGTGGGCGATGCCTTCAAAATCATTGCCCGTTGCGATGCGGACGTGATGATTGCGGGGGGGACGGAAGCAGCCATCACTCCGATGGGCGTCGGCGGCTTCGCCGCGATGCGTGCTCTTTCCACGAGAAATGACGCTCCGGAAAAAGCCAGCCGCCCTTGGGATTCGCAGCGAGATGGATTTGTGATTGGAGAAGGCGCGGGCATTTTGATTCTGGAAGAATTGGAATTCGCCCGCAATCGCGGGGCGAAAATTCTGGCGGAAATCGTGGGATATGGCATGAGTGGCGACGCGCACCACATCACGCAGCCTGCCGAGAACGGGGATGGCGCGTACCGGGTCATGCTGAATACGCTCAAGGATGCCAAGATTCAAGCCTCGGACGTGGGCTACATTAACGCACACGGAACCTCTACGGAAATAGGGGACAAACTCGAGACTATCGCCATCAAGCGCGCCTTCGGAGAGCAAGCCTACAAGCTCGCCGTGAGCTCGACAAAGTCCATGACCGGACATCTGCTAGGCGGAGCGGGCGGGCTCGAAGCCGGCATTACCGTGCTGGCACTGCGCGACCAGATGTTGCCTCCCACTGTGAATTTGGAGAATCCCGATCCAGAATGCGATTTGGATTACGTTCCGCAACACTCCCGAAAAGCTGGAATTGAGTATGCGATGTCGAATTCATTCGGTTTTGGGGGAACGAATGGGGCGCTGCTATTCCAGCGCTGGAACCAATAGGCTCGACGCACTCTGTTTTTTCTCCAGACACGTTAGTACCTCGCCTGTTTATCCTCGGTAATGAGACTTTTGTCACGCTCGGATTGTCCTTCTGGCCTTTGCCAAACCCGTGAGCCCAAGCCAGAATAGGGTTTCGGGCGGCCTGACTTTATCTGCCCGCACCGTGGCCCAACCGATGGAAAAGACTTTTGCCATGAATCCTTCAAGCGTAGCCCCTCAATTTGTTCCAATAAAGAGAACCACAGCGCGCGTTGCCCTCGTTGATATCCCAGGCAACGGACGCTCAATTCTTTCCGATTGTTTCCGGCAATTCGGCATGGAAACAGTGCAAATGTCGGGAGAAGCCGCCCTCAGGCTGAAGAAAGAAAAATTTGAAGCCTGCGTAGTAAGCATGGGGACGGGAACCAGAGAAGTGCTGGAATCAGTGCGAACCTCGCCATCGAACAGCCGCATGGTGATTTATGGTCTTGGGGGCAGCATCCAGGAGGCGATGAAATATTCGAAATACGGCATCAATGCGGTGTTCAATGACCCGATTGAGCGGCCGACTGCGCTCAAGCTCGTGCGGGCGACGCAAATGCTGGTGCACCACGAATTTCGCCGCTACGTCCGAATCCCCGTTATCACAGAAGTTTCTTTAGTGATGGGTGACAATCAGCGCTTTAGCGCCTCCAGCCAGGAGATCAGTTCCGGGGGAATGTCGCTTAAAAGCTCCGAAGAAGTGTCGCCTTCGCAGTCGCTCGAAATTTCATTCGCGCTTTTGACTTTGCCACGGATATGGGTTCGCAGCACCGTGACGTGGCGTAAGCCCGCCAGCAAGAGTTTCGGAATCCGTTTCGACCCTCAGGACGAACGCCGATTACGGATCAAGGCATGGATTGACGCATATCTGGAGTGTTGAAGTCAGCCGCAACAGAATTCGTCGAGACAGCCGCCCTCGGCTGTTAAGTTGAGCGCAGCTCAACACTCGGCCCAACTCGATCCGCAAATTCATAGCAAAACAATCATTCCTTAGCATCGCCAAATTATCGGGTGATCACTGTATTGCCGCGTCAGGATGGGGGCAGCTATGCTCAAAGCGCATTCAATTGAATAGAAGCTCCATCCCAACTGCTAAGGAGACACAATGAACTGGGATCGAATCGAAGGCCAATGGAAACAGATGAAGGGCTCGGCTAAAGAGCGTTGGGGCAAACTGACGGACGACGATTTAAATGTCATCGGCGGCAAGAAAGATCAACTTGTTGGGCGCGTACAGGAGAGATATGGAATAGCGAAGGATGAAGCCCAGACCCAGGTGGACGAATGGAACAAGACTCTTGCCGAGCAAAATGAGGAAGAGCTTGATAACAGGTTCAATCGAAAAGCCAGCTGATCCGGAGCCGACCCGTCCAGGGCCAGGCTCAATCGGGTTAACCCGCCGCGTAATTAGCTCCCAAGTTAGCGACAAAGAGTCCCTGTTACCCTGGTTACTAGACAGAAGTCCCCACCTTGCAGAAACATCAAGAATCAGCAGGTTTTGCCCGCAGCCGATCGTCGTACGTATTGCGAGCCAAAACAAGGGGGTTATCTTGCCAACAGGGACAGGAACAGCGGCACCAGCAACCACAGCAGAAAGCACACGAACAAGCACTCGGGTCCCGTCTCGAATTCCGCTCACTGTTGTGAGCCTGAATCCATATATAGAGTTTTCTGAATCCTGCACCACTGTCAGCGTAAATGCGCAGGGCTGCGCCATGCAGTGCCAGAAGTCAATTCCTGTTGGCACGCCGGTTACAGTGCGACTCCAGAATGGACACGAAGCCGGCGGCCAGGTCGCTTTCTGTAAAGCCTCATCGTCTAACGATAAATTATGGGGCTTGGGCGTTGTGCTCGATAAGCCTGGAAATTTCTGGGGGCTCAACCCATGTCCTAAGGATTGGTTGACTTTCGAGCAGGATGTCACCGTCTCCCGTCATGACAAACAGCCCGAATCGCGCCCCGCTTCCGGAATGGCTTCCGCCGACGCTGAAACTATGCGGGCTGAACTGATGGCGCAGATGCGCAAGGAAATGAGCGCGATTTTGGCGGAAGCTGCGAATGTTCGAGAGTCGCAGACCGCCGCCATGCAATCGTTTCAGGAATCGTTGGACCAGAAAGTTGCCGACGAAACGAAGAACGCAATCGAACAAATTAAAGTGTGCATGAATACGCTGAAGCTTCAGGCACAATCCGATACAGAACAACTCGTACAGCGGGTGCGCGCGGAAGCGGATGAAGTTGATACACGGGTACAGCAAGCCTTCTCGGCGGAACTGGAAAAAGCGCAAAAGAAGCTTGAGAGCGATTTTCAGGATAAACAGGAAAGCATTACTTCCACCCGGGACGCCATAACTGCTGAGGCCGCCACACTCCAGAAAGAGCTTGGAAGCGCCGACGATCGCATTACCAAGCTGAACGAACTGGCCAGCCAACTGTCTAATTTCAGTACTCGTCTGGATCAGAGTCTGTCGGAAACCATGAAGCAGGCGCGCACCAGCCTTGAACAACTTCTGGTTGAGATACGGAACGAGCAAACTAGCCTGGCTCGATCGGATATGGAGAATATGCTGACTCCAATATCAGCGCGCGCAGATTCCTTGAAGAAGGAGCTTACCGACTCTATTAATCTGCTGACCCGCGAACGCGATGAAATCCAGACTCAGATTGCTTCGCTAACGCAAACGAAGGAAGGAATGCAGTTGTGGCTCGCACAACAAACTCCGGATATTCAGAAGAACGTCGAGAATGTGTTATCCGACGCCACAGTCCAGGCCCAGAAAATCGCGCAACAGGCCCTTCAAGCCGTTCAGGACCCGCTTGAGAAGTTCAGTTCCGAAGCAAAAAATAAGATTGAGGAGTTTGCCAAACTGCAACATTCTCAACTCGGGGATGGTGTTCAGCGGTTGCGCGACGTATTGATCACCCTCCAGCAGCAAGCCGAGGATTCTCTTCGTGCGCCCTTTCAAATGACCCGCGAGGTGCCGCTCCAAAAGGACATTGCCCCCCTTGATAAGGTCGAACCTGCTGTCGAAGAGCATGTTGAGAAGAGGGTTGAGAAGAATGTCGAAACGAGTGTCGTCAAAAATGTCGAGAAAGCTGACGTTCGTAGCCAGACTACATTTGGCCAAAAACTTTCCGGCTTTGTCCGCGGCGGAGGGTCTAAGCAACGATAAGTGTGGACGAAAAAAACTTTTTAGACTTTGATGAGATTCTTGCCTGACGTGGGCAAGGTGACTCGAATCGTCGTCCCGCCAGCGTTGGATTCAATTTCAAGGACTCCATCCAGTTCGTTCACTCGCTCCCTGATTCCCGCCAGGCCCATGCCACTTTGCATTCCGTTTTTCCTGATCGGTCCCAAAACGTTTGAAGGTATGCCTCGCCCATGGTCGGTAACTTCAAGCATCACGTTCTGCGGCCGCAACTCCACACGTATCTCCGCTCCTCCGGTTTGCGAATGGCGGTGAACGTTTGTCAAACTCTCTTGCAGCACTCGAAAGAGCGCAATTTCCACGGTTTCTGGAAGACGGGGGAAATTGGGCGCCAGTTCAAACTTAACGGGAATACCGCTTCGCTGCGAAAATCCGCTCACGAACCACTTGGCTGCGGAGGCGAACCCAGCTTCATCGAGAAGCGGAGGGTGTAAGAGATGAGAAAGGGTGCGAGTCTCGGAAATACAACGTTCCAGAATCTCGCTGCATTCGGAAAAGAGGCCGGCTTTATCGCGAGTGTTGGGTTGGCCTAGTAATTCAATGGTCATTTTCAATCCCGCAAGATATTGGCCAAGACTGTCGTGGAGTTCTCGCGCGATGCGCCGCCGCTCCTGATCCTGAAGGTTTAACAGACGGCCACTCAAGCGCCGTATCGCGCTCTCCGCGTTGCGCCGCGCAGTCACGTCCACGGCGATTACGCCGATTTCGTTAACCTGGCCATTTTCGCCCGCGATGGGAAAGTAATTGACCAGCCAATAACGAACTTCTCCAGGCTTCCCCGGCATTTCTCCTGAAATTTCCCGATCCAATATCGGAGTGCCCGCACTGATAACCTGAAGGAAAGCGGATTCAGCGTCCAGCGCGTTTCCGGTAAATATTTCTCCGACCGAACGGCCAAGAAAATCGGCTGGCGACATTCCAGCCATGGAAGCAAGAATTTCGTTAATTCTTCGATAGCGCAGTTGCTTGTCGAGTATCGCGAAGCCCACAGTCGAGGACGAGAAAAACGCATTGACCACTTCGCGGCTTTGTCTTGCGATGCGCTCGGTCTGTTTGTGTCGCGTAAACTCCAGATTCAGCAGATAAAACTCCGCGGCTAGAAGAAGCAGCGCAATTGCGAAGGCAACAGCAAGTATTTCGACTGTGTTCTTGTAAACCCGCTGCGACGCAGCCTCGCGGTGCGTCAGCAACCGCGCTTCATCGTCCCGTATCTTTTGGAGCTTTTCGTGAATCTGTGTTCCGAAAACGGAAGTTTCTTGAGTGATTTCCACTTGCCGCTGATGATTTGTGTTTCCATTCTTTAAGAGTTCGATGGATTGGGCTAAGAGAGCGAGATTCCGATCCATGAGCGACTGTAGTTCATCGAAGTCGGTCGTCCGCTGGGGATTGTCCGCAGTTAAGCCTCTTAAGCGCTTAAAATCCTGCGGAATGGCCTGGGTCGCGGCACCATAGCCCGCAAGCATGGCTTCATCGCCAGTGAGCACATAGCCGCGCCGGGAATTGTTGGCTCTCAGTGAGCTGGAGCGGAGATCCTCCAGATTAGTTTGAACCTCAAGCGTGTGGGCGACTAACCTTTGACTGGCGACGAGCGAGTTCATCGCCCGAAGGGCGAAGACTCCAATGGCAATCAATAACAACACAGCTGCCACAAATGAAATCCACGCTATTTTTCGAAAGGAACGAAACATTCGGTCCGGGGTTTATTTGGTCTGTATAGAACAATCATATAACGGGAGGGTTAAAATCAGCACGCCGGAAGGGCAAATAGGGCGGAAGGCCGATAGTGATTCAGTCTTGACGCCAACGATTTGAGAGCATGGACGACCGCTGCGAGCGAAACCGCGATCAAGCCCCATAGCGTCATCGTTGCCGAGGACAGATGTAACCCGGGGAACCGGCGCTTTCAAGCAACTCAGCGCGGGTTTCTCGTAGCGTCGGAAGTACGCAACTTGGAGAATGTGGTTTGTAAGCGGATCCATTCAGGTAGTGGCTAGTTTCCAATAATCCGTCCCAATATGAAGCGACGCTGACAACTTGCCTACCGAACAAATCGGGTTCTAAGAATTACTTTCGGTTTGCCGACCATCCACTCTGAACGGTTGATGGACCATCACTAGCTGGGTCCAAAACACTGTCCAGTTTTGGACGGCATCAGCTTAAAGTCGGACAGTGGCGAAGACTGAGCGACCTTGAAGCACATTCAAAACATTGCAATTGCTTGAGCGAAGATTGGAAGTGTAGGTGCTGTCAATGTCTCCAGTCGGCGGTGGGGACTCGTTTGTTTCATTACCTACTGATTGAAAAAGATCTCTTATACCGAGCCTGATGAGGGAAAAATGATAGCTTCGCTGGGTCAGGATCTTCGCTACACATTCCGGCAATTGCGCAAGAACCCGGGATTTGCCGCAATCGCCGTGCTCACGCTTGCTCTCGGAAGCGGCGCCACCACCGGCATCTTTACGATAGTTAGCGGTGTTTTGTTGAAGCCGCTGCAGTATCCGCAGCCTGAGAGCTTGGTCACGCTGCACGTTCAAGCCGAGAAGCGCGGCGACCGATGGGGATTCTCCTACCCTGATTTCCTCGATTGCCAGCGCGAGTGTCGGTCGTTCGAGGAAGTTGCCGCATGGACCTACGGCGGCGGAACGGTTAGTGCTCCCGGTGAAGCGGAGTACGTCGATGGACGCCTGATTTCTGCGGACATGTTCTCTGTGTTGCGCATTCCTCTCGTGATGGGCCGTTCGTTTGTTCGAGCGGAGGATCAGGTCGGCGCTGCGCCGGTGGCCATTATCAGCACCCGCCTCTGGCAGCGCCGTTATGGCGCGAGCCCAAAAACAATTGGCATGTCACTCAGTTATGACGGCAAAGCCTACACCGTGGTAGGAGTTGCGCCACGCGGTCTCCAATTAGACGGGGATCCGGACATCTTCACCCCTCTCGGTCAAGCCACAGAGCCGCGCATGCATTGGCGCGCTGCATACTTCATTCATGTTGATGCACGCTTGCGTCCTGGGGTAACTCTCTCCGGGGCGCAAGCCGAATTGGCACTGATGAGCGCGCGGCTTGCAAAGCAATATCCGGACTCAAATACAGGCATCGCGCTAGTGCCGCACCCGCTACAAAGTGAACTGGTTCAGGACGTGAGACCCACTCTGTTGCTGCTTCTGAGCGCGGTGAGTCTTGTCCTGCTGATCGCCTGCGTTAATGTTGCCAGCCTGCTCTTAACGCGTGTTATATCTCGCACGCACGAATTCGCATTGCGTCTGGCATTAGGCGCGCCCAGTGGACGCCTGCTCAGGCAATGCCTGATCGAGAGCAGCGTACTCGGCGTTTGTGGTGGTTCGCTCGGGCTCTTGCTCGCTACCGTTGGTACCGGCCCTTTCCTACGCTTTTGGCCTGACGGTCTGCCACGTGCCGACGAGGTGCATGTCGATTGGCGCGTGTTGCTCTTTGCCATTACGACTTCGATCTCGACAGCCCTCATCTTCGGATTGATTCCGGCACTGCGAGCGAACAGGAGTGCAATCGAAGAGACCCTCCGCTCTCACTCTCGCACCATTGCCGGTAGTGCTCGAAGGCCGCTGAGCGGTTTCGTCGTATCTCAGATCGCGCTGGCCCTGGTGCTGCTGAGTGCCGCTGGAGTGATGGGTCGCACGCTGATGCGTTTTGCCTCGCTCGATCCCGGAATCGACATCCATAACACGCTAGCGGCACGTGTAGCTCTGTCCCCATCGGTTCTTTCAAATCCTGCCCAGGCACGCGCCGCTTGGCAGGAACTCATGGACAGCATGCGGCGCGTTCCCGGCGTTCAAACCGTTGCGCTTACGGATATCGTTCCCATGCGCGAAGGTCAGAACGTACTGGATTACAGGGCCACAGCCGTTCCCGTACCGCCGAGTCAGGAGGCTGAGGCGCTCGCGTCCGCGGTTACCCCGGACTATCTGCAGGTCATGCGGCTTCCGCTGATTCGCGGACGCTTCTTCAACGAAAATGACAAACTCAGCTCTCCGCAGGTTGTCGTCATCGATGAGAACTTGGCGCATCACGCGTTCGCGGGAGAAGATCCGGTTGGCAAAGCCCTCTGGATTCCAGGACTAGGCGGGCGGCCCGTTCAAGTGATAGGCGTCGTGGGCCATGTCCGGCACTGGGGCCTCGCCGGTGACGACCTCTCCGCCGTTCACGACCAATGCTACTATCCGCTGGCCCAAGTGCCTGGTCAGTTGGTTCGATTCTTCTCTTCAGTCCTTTCCGTCGTGGTCCGGACTAAGGTTCCTGCGCTGAACACGGTCGACGCCTTGCAGAAGCAGGCGCGCGGCGCGACCGGCGATCAGACGCTCTATGAAGTCCGCACGATGGAGCAATTGGTAAGCGCCTCGCTCGCGCGACAACGATTCTTGCTACTTCTCTTTGCGATTTTTGCCGGACTCGCTCTGTTGCTCGCTTGCGTCGGCATCTACAGCGTCATTGCCTACCTGACGAGCCAGCGCGTACCGGAGTTCGGTGTGAGGCTTGCGCTCGGGGCGCGCTCATCAGGCATCATCAGTCTCGTTCTTCGCGAGAGCCTGGCAATTATCCTGGTTGGAATCGGAATTGGCCTGCTCGCTTCAATTGGCAGCGGGCGCGTTCTGCAGCGCTTAGTTCCGGGTTTGCAAACGGAGCAAGGGCTCATTCTTGCAGTCGTGCTGCCCGCACTGATTCTGGTCGCTCTTTTCGCCTGCTACATTCCTGCCCGCCGCGCTAGCAAGGTCGATCCCGCGGTATCGCTGAGGTACGAGTAAGGTGGAGACCATTACCTTCAAATCACGCGACAACGAGCCATTCGAACTTTCGAGGCGCAAGCTACCGTTTGAAGCGCTAATCGGAAACTTGACCCGCCACCAAGCCATCCACTCGTCGGAGATGTAGAATCTAAAGGAACATGTCGAGTGGCGCGCAATTCGTTCAAATTGAGCTCGGGCCGCCGGTTCGCCAGCCAAAACCCTCGTGGTTGCGAGCCAGGGCGCCCTCCGGGGATAACTTTCATCACCTTAAGCAACTGGCCCGGACGATGGATTTGCACACTGTCTGCGAGTCCGCGCAGTGTCCAAACATCGGCGAGTGCTGGAATCATGGCACTGCGACGTTCATGCTGCTGGGCAACATCTGCACCCGGCGTTGCGGATTTTGCGCGGTACCCAAGGGAAGGCCGGAAGCGATTGATTGGGACGAACCTCGCCGCGTCGCGGAAGCGGTTGCTACGCTTCGCCTGAAACACGCGGTTGTGACCAGCGTAAACAGAGACGACGACAACATTGGCGGTGCGCGCATTTTCGCGGAAACGATTCGCGAGATTCGCCGGACGTCACCCGGATGCCGTATTGAAGTGTTAATTCCGGATTTTCAAGGCATAGACGAAGCTTTACGAATTGTTCTGGATGCCGATCCTGATGTCCTGAATCACAATACCGAGACGGTTCCGCGACTCTATCGCGCGGTGCGTTCGGGCGCGCGTTACGAGCGTACCCTGAGGCTGCTGGAGAATGCCAAAAAGATTTCTCCGGGGATCGTAACGAAATCGGGAGTTATGGTTGGCCTAGGCGAGGCGGCGGAAGAATTGGTAGAAGTGTTTCGTGATTTGGGCGAACGTGACGTGGGCATACTGACTGTCGGTCAGTATTTGCGTCCGAGCCGAGACCATCTTCCGATTGCACGCTTTTACACTCCAGATGAATTCGCTTACCTAAAAGAAGAGGCTCTAAGATTTGGCTTCAGGCATGTGGAGTCAGGCCCCATGGTGCGTTCGAGCTACCATGCCCATGAACAAACCCAAGCCACAGTAGCGTAGGGACAGCCGCCCTTGCCTGTCCGGCGAAGCAAAAGCTCCGCAAAATCCTCTGAAGATTCTGTTGAAGAGCGAGGTCCTTCAATACGCGCGCACAAAGAAGTAAATTGTCATGGAAGATCCCACCAGGATGACGATCCATCGAATCCAGGATTGAGGGAGTTTCTGGGCGTAGTGCGCGCCAAAATAACCGCCGATGACTGACCCCACAATCATTACGCCTGCCTGCGGCCAGTACACGGCGCGGGAAACGATGAAGATTACCACCGCTACGCCATTGATCATGCTTCCCAGCACGCTTTTCAAGGCGTTCATGGCGTGAATATCGGTCATCCCCAGCGCTGCAAACATAGCGAGATTTACGATGCCGACCCCACCGCCGAAATAGCCGCCATAGATTGCTACAGCCAGCTCAAATACAGACGCAACAAAAATCGCCGACGGGCTCGCTTCATGACCAACTCCAGATATGCGCCCACCAGCGAGGCGCTTTCCGAAGATAAACAGCAACGTCGCACCCAGCATTAACCAGGGCAGAACACGCATGAAAATATGCGGCGGAGTTTTCAAAAGAAGAATTGCGCCCGCAATGCCGCCAGCGCAACTGCTGATCAACAGCGGCGCCAATACGCGTCTCGGTACGTCAAGCCGCTTTCGGTACGCGCCGCCACTCGCGGTTACACCCGTCCACAGCGCAACAGTATTGGTGGCATTCGCAGGAATGGGCGGAACGCCGGTAAATAACAACGCGGGGAAGCCAATGAAACTCCCGCCGCCAGCTACGGCGTTTAGTAAACCTCCTAGAATACCGGCGGCGAAAAGAAAGATGGCGCGTTCAAAATTCAAACAACATATGTATCACAGCGGCAAACCACGAATGGATTTTAAGACTCCTTTCGTTTTTCGGAGTGCTTCCAGATTCCTGCCCGAAAGGGAGCAACCATTGGCCTGCCGCCGCATCCACTACGCGGCGAATCCAAATCCAGGAGTCAAAATGAGCAAGAAGAATGCAGCAAAAAGAAAACGCGCGCTTGCCGATCCGTCACGGCTGAAGCGGCACGACGCCGATGATAAAGAACTTCTTCAGGTAATCATTGAAACGCCCAAGGGCAGCCGCAATAAATATGCGTTCGATCCTGATCAGGGAATCTTTGCCTTAAAGAAAGTGCTTCCGGCGGGGATGGCCTTCCCCTACGATTTCGGATTCATCCCCTCGACACTGGGAGACGACGGCGATCCCCTGGACGTATTGGTTTTGATGGATGAGCCCGCGTTTTCCGGCTGTTTGCTGAAATGCCGCATCATTGGCGTCATTGAGGGCGAGCAAGGCGAGACGGGCGACAAAATACGAAATGACCGGATTGTGGCAATTGAGCGCGCGAACCACAGGTGGGCAGACGTAAAAGTTGTTGACGATTTGGGGAAGAAGTTTTTAGAAGAGCTGGAAGAATTCTTCGTGAATTACCACGACCTTAGCGGCGAGAAATATAAGTTGCTTGGCGCCAAAGGACCAGGCGAAGCGCGGAAGCTAATCAAAGCTGGGAGCAAGTAGCCTGGTTCCATTAAACGTAGTCTTCGGTCATGGAAGCAGTGCGAATTGCCGGAGCAGCCGGGGCTTTCATCGCTGTCGTCTCTCCCGCTTGCAGCCACTTTCTTACTTCCGGCAGCGCGGCGCGCATGGCAATTTCGCCTGCTCGTATTAAATCGGTGCTGTGCTCGAAATCGTCGTACTTGTATTCCGTCACGTCCGGCTCAACTACAAGATCTGCCGCCGCACGCCACAACTTGCAATTCATTTCCTGCGCGATTGCAAAACATTGTCCAATCACGTCGAACAAGTGTCTTGGACCTTCCGGTCCCGCCCATCTGGCTTTCAGACTTACTGCTAATACGGGATCGGCGCTCATCTCCAGAAGCGGCTGCGTGGGAACGGCGTGTGCCAACATGCCATCAATCAGCAGGCGTCCATCAATTTTTACCGGCAGGAACATTCCGGGATAAGCGCAGCTCGCGCGCACCGGGTCTACAAGCGGACCTGAACGGAACACGACGCCCTCTCCAGTAGAGAAATCCGTTGCAGCAACAGCCAGAGGAATTCGCAGCTCCTCAAATGTTTTTACTTTGAGCACGCTGTTAAGAAATCCGATCATGCGCTGATTGCTGGCAAACCCGTAGCGGGATAATGTCCAGCGGGCAAAATGTTTGAAGCGCACGTGCGAGGCGATCTGCTCAAGTTCTGCCACGGAAAGCCCGCTGCAATAGGCCGCGCCGACCAGGGCGCCGACGCTGGTTCCGGCTACGGAATGAATGGGAATGTTTTCTTCTTCGAGGACTTTTAGAACGCCGATGTGTGCGATGCCCCGGGCAAAACCCCCGCCCAGAGCTAGACTAATACCGGTCGAGTTTGCCGTTAGCTGCGCGGCGCGAGATGAGATCTCGCGGCCAAATGCCTGTACCGACCGAACGATTTTTCCCAGTCTCTTCACGGAGACCTCGCATTCCGGTCTTAACCCAACTTAACTATCTAGCAAGTTAGATGCCAGCAGGCCCCTGCAACGATATCCGGAAGGGTGTTACCTAAGCTCGTTACCCCGCGAATTTACAGGGTAAACCGTACGCGGTGACTAACTACTCTGATCCTGATAGGTTAGAGCGCATGATCCGGGAGATTTCCGCGGGAGGGGTGGTCATTCGTCCCTCTGGGACCGGCTGGGAAATGGCGGTGATAGAGCCCCAGAAAGCCGCTCCCGGTGCCGTTCCAGCGGCAAACAAGCGCAAGGGTTCACAAAAAATGTTACTGGCTTTGCCCAAAGGACTAGTGGATCCCGGCGAAAAGCCCGACCAGACGGCCATCCGCGAGGTGCGGGAAGAGACCGGACTGACCGCCCAAATCGTCACCAAACTGAAGGACATTAAGTATGCTTACGTACGCTCTTGGGGCGATCAACAACGCGTATTTAAGATTGTGAGCTTTTACCTGCTGAGTTATCAGTCAGGGGAAATTGATGAAATTGATCCCGCGATGCGAATCGAAGTGAAACGCGCCATTTGGATTCCGTTGACGGAAGCGGCCAGCAAACTATCTTATCGAGGCGAGCGTGAAGTGGCCGCGCTTGCTGAGAGTTATTTAAACTCGCACGTGGAGGCATGATGATGGCGGGAAAAGGGCACGTAGAAAAACATTTCACCGCCGGCAATTTCGTTCGCGATGTCGTCATCGGCATGTCGGACGGACTCACGGTGCCGTTTGCTCTGGCTGCCGGATTATCCGGCGCGGTGCAGAACACGCGGCTGATTGTGGTGGGCGGATTCGCCGAAATTGCCGCCGGCTCAATCGCCATGGGATTGGGCGGCTATCTCGCAGCGCGCGGCGACGCCGAACATTACGAACAGGAACGCATTCGCGAATATCGCGAGATAGAAGAAATTCCGGAGGAAGAAAAAGCCGAGGTCAGCAAAGTGTTTCATCAATACGGCCTCACCGAGCAGGAGACCACTCCCATTGTCGAGGCACTCAGCAAGCGTCCCGATGCCTGGGTTGATTTCATGATGCGCTTCGAACTCGGATTGGAAGCGCCAGAATCAGGCCGCGCAATTACCAGTGCGGCGACCATCGCGTTTTCCTATATCGCCGGAGGAATCATTCCGTTGTCACCGTATTTAGTGTTGTCGAGCGCATCTCGAGGATTGCTGGTATCTGCGGTTGTAACATTAGCCGCGTTGGGAATTTTTGGATACATCAAGGGAACCTTCACTGGCACGGGACGTTTACGCAGCGCGACTCAAACGATGGTGATCGGCGGATTAGCAGCCGCAGCAGCGTTCTTGCTGGCCAAGCTGATTGCTTGATTAGATTTTGATTTCGTAAACAGAATAAAAACTGGGGGTGGGAGGAAGAATATTTATTCCGTCGGGGTACTGGCAGTATCGCGTCCCACCTTTTGCGAAAACCACGCAAAGATGGGGCATTCTCGGTTAGTTGGTGCTGACAAAACAAGCCTATGAAACGAATTAACAGAGTTGCGATTCTTGGCGCAGGAACCATGGGCGCGCGCATCGCCGCACACTTCGCCAACGCTGGCGTTCCCAGCTACCTGCTTGACATGGTCGCCCCCGGAAATGCCAATCGTAATTCAATCGCAGCGGCCGGACTCGAAGCCGCGAAGAAATCCAAGCCAGCCGCTTTTATGGATAGTTCGTTGGCGAGATTGGTCACGATCGGAAATTTTGAAGATGACCTGCCGAGGCTGGCAGAAGTTGATTGGATTATCGAAGCCATCGTCGAAAAACTCGACATCAAGCGTGATCTGCTAAAGAAAGTCGAGGCCGTCCGCAAGCCTGGAACGATCGTCACTTCAAATACCAGCGGCCTTCCAATCAACAAAATCGCGGAGGGATTTCCAGACAACTTCCGCCGTTGCTGGTTCGGCACTCATTTCTTCAATCCCCCTCGCTACATGCGGCTGCTGGAAATTATTTCCACGCCTGTTTCGGATCCCGCCTGCATAGCAGCAGTCACGCAATTCGCGGATACACATCTCGGCAAAGGGATCGTCTTTGCCAAAGACACCCCGAACTTCATCGCCAACCGAATCGGAACGTTCTCGGTGATGAACGTAATGCGCCTCATGCAGGAAATGGATCTCAGCATCGAAGAAGTGGACGCACTCACGGGGCAAATCCTGGGCTGGCCGAAGTCCGCGACCTTCCGGACCATTGATCTGGTTGGCCTCGACATTCTTGCGAACGTTGCAGGCAACATGCGGAACACCAGCGACGAACGCAGCGACTTGAAGCTGCCCGAGTTTGTTCAGCAGATGCTGCAACGGAAATGGCTGGGCGACAAAACCAAAGGCGGATTTTACAAAAAGCAGAAATCCGGCGAAGGAAAAGAAGACGACCGGATGGCTCTCGACTGGAAAACTCTCGAATATCGTCCACGCCAAAAGCCAAAATTCCCCTCACTGGAGATGGCAAAGAACGTGGAAGAGACCGGAGCACGCCTGCGGATGTTGTTGGGGACGAGCGTCGGTGGCGGATCTGCGCCCGCAGGCAAGACCGACAAAGCGGGCGTGTTTTTGTCGGCAGTTTTGTCCGATCTCTGGAGCTACTGCGCCAATCGCATCCCGGAAATTTCAGATTCCATCGTCGAGATAGATCGCGCCATGCGCCTTGGGTTCAATTGGGAGATGGGCCCATTCGAACTGTGGGATGCCGCGGGTATCGAGCAAACGGTCGCTCGAATGAAGACCGAGAGCAAGCCGGTGGCGGCCCATGTCGAGAAGCTGCTTTCTTCGGGACATAAGTCCTGGTATTCCGATGATCCGGAATCAAAGTCCCGCCGCGCATCTTTTGATCTCGCAAGCTTGACCTATAAACCCCTGGAAATTCCCGTGGGCGTGTGGTCGGTGGAAATTGCCAAAAAGTCCAATGGCGTCGTAAAGAAGAATTCTGGCGCCTCGCTGGTTGATATTGGAGATGGCATCGGCTGCATCGAATTTCATTCCAAGATGAATTCCATCGGCACCGATATCGTGCAGTTGATTACCCAAACTCTGAAATCCGGAGGACCGGGTGAAAATTTCGACGCCTTCGTAATCACTAATGACGCCACGAACTTCTCCGTCGGCGCGAATTTGATGCTGTTGCTGATGTCCATTCAGGAAGACGAATGGGACGACGTTGATCTCGCCATCCGAAGTTTCCAGGGAATGACGCAAGCCATCAAATTTTCTCCAAAACCGGTTGTGGCCGCGCCTTTCGGCTTGACCCTTGGAGGAGGTGCGGAAATCTCACTTCACGCTGCCGCGCTTCAACCTCACGCTGAACTTTACATTGGACTCGTGGAAGTCGGCGTGGGCCTGCTTCCCGGTGCGGGAGGCTGCAAGGAGATGCTGCTTCGGGCAGTGGACAGCGCAACCTCCATTCGCAGCGGGGGACGCGGGGAATCCGTGGAAATGATGGAAGCGATGAAAAAGTCATTCGAAACAGTCGCGATGGCGAAAGTGGCACCCTCGGCGCATGAAGCAAGAGGTCTCGGGTTTTTGCGCGAATCCGATCTCATCACCATGAATCGCGACCGCGTTCTCACGGACGCGAAAGCGCGGGCGCTGGAGTTAATTCGCTCAGGATACGAAGCCCCGCAGCCGCGCCAGGATATCCCTTCACCGGGAGAAAATATTCTCGCCGCGTTGAAACTGGGCGTGCACCTGATGCGGCAAGGCGACTACATCAGCGACCACGAAGTAAAAATCGCAACCAAAGTCGCAGAAGTCTTATGCGGAGGCGCTGTGACTCCGGGCACGCCGGTAAGC
>DASYGR010000309.1:0-6733 GCA_035999525.1 Terriglobales bacterium | reverse complement strand
TGGACGTAGGTATAAGACACCTGCGCAGTTACGTTATCCGAAACTTGTTTTTCGAGGCTCAAACTAGCCTGATGCACCTCCGGCGTTCGGAAGTTCGGAGAGAAAGCCGAAATCTCGCTTTGCGTGTACTGCGCAAGACTCGCGGGAACTGCACACGATAGCGCCAAAGAAGCGCAACTTATCAGTGGATGGGGATACTGCGGAAAAACCTGATGATCAAAGAAGTTCGTGTTGTTCAGAAACAAGTAATTACCGGACAGACCATTCTTACTTTCGATCGCCGCGTTGTAGATTTGTGGAATACGAGTATAAAACAGCCCATATCCTGCCCGCACCACCAGCGGCCGGTCTTTTCCCAAGGCGTAAGCGAGTCCAATACGAGGGCCAAAGTTTTTAGGATCAAAAGGAACCTTCCCGGAATTCGGCCACAACGGATTTGAAGTCAGGCCTTTCGTGGTATAGGTCTGCAGGTCATAGCGGACCCCGAGGGTCACTCCGAACTGGTCGGTAACCCGCATCGTATCCTGCGCAAACCCGGAGTACTCGTTTGAGTCGGGATGCGTAACCGCTGATCCGAAATCCTGCACATAATAGTGCGGCACTTGATGGGCGTATGCCCTAAGGGAAGTGAGCTGAAGCCCACCCTCCATCGGCGCAAACGTAAATGGATTGACCTTGATGGGATCAAAAATATATTCGCCGCCGAAATCTGATGGGAAAAAATCATAGATCCACGTCAGCAGTGCATCTCCGCCAAATTTCCACGAGTTGCGCCTCCCATCAAGGCTGAGAGTCTCGGCAACATGCAGCCGGTGCTGCCGGGTTTCGCGCGGCAAAATTGTCGAGCGCCCAAGGCCATTCAGGATACTGGTTATTTTGGTCAACGGATCGGTTGAATTGGTGTTTGACCATTCCAGATCCCGGGAGTATTGCGCCCTCAAATGGCTTACCAGCCGGTTCGAGAAAACGGTGGTCAGTGACACGGATCCGGCTTCGGTATCCACATTTTCCCGACCATTGTCGGAAATCCCATATGTCGTGATCGGGCTGGCAGGGTCAATAAAAACATTATTTGCTCCCCAATACCGCGACGCATTCAGCCTGATAGCGAGATCATTGTTCTCAGAAATCTTGAAATCGAATTTCACAAATCCGGCATTCCCAAAGAGCTGTGAAGGATACTGGCCGCCCTGTTGCGTCAATTTCGCCGCCGTAGCAAACACAAGCGATTGATCGCTCGGCTCATAGTCGCCTGGCGTAGCTGGCCCCGCCCCTGGAATCGGAGTCACCACGGAGCTCCCATTTACGAATTGCACAACCACGGGAAGGTGAAATATATGCTGATCGTATCCCGCAAAGAAGAATGCCCGGTTGCGATGCAGAGGACCTCCGAAAGTAAAACCAAATTGCTGCTGGTCGTCATGTGGCTTGAATCCCGTGAATGCGTGAGTGGCATCGAACGCGCTGTTTCTCAGGAAATAGAAACCGGTCCCATGAAGCTGATTAGATCCCGATTTCGTGACCACGTTCACCACCGCACCTCCGGCTCGCCCCATTTCAGCCCCCGCTGTGTTCGACGACACGCGGAACTCCTGCACGACTTCGTTTGAAAACTGATAGGGCGAGCGATAACGGCCCATGGCTTGTGCGAAGAAGGCGTTATTGTCGTCTTCACCATCCACGAGATAACTGGTTTGGAATCCGCGGATCCCTCCGAACGAGAGATCGCCGTTCGATCCCGAAGTCAATCCGCGCGGGTCCTGTGTCACTCCCGGAGTGAGAAGCGCAAGATCGGTGAAGCGGCGGCCATTCAGGGGAAGGCCGGTGATCGCCCGCTCATCAATCAAGTATGAAACTGGACTTGGTTCGGTTTCGACCAGCGGCGGTTCAGCCGAAACTGTGACGGTCTCTTTCGCGCCCGCGACGCTGAGGTCGAACTGAACCTCGACCACCGCGCCTATGTCCACGTGCAGGTTGGGCGTCAGCTGAGGAGACATTCCCGGAGCGCTGGCACGGCCTGAGTAATCTCCCGTGGGGAGCAACTGAAATTGGAACGCGCCTTCTTTGTCGCTTTTGGCAGAATAACGAAATCCGGTTGCCCGATTCACCAATGCAATAGGAGCTCCGACAATTCGCCGGCCCAAAGCGTCCACGACCGTTCCGCGGATTGCGCCCGTGGATGTGCCCTGCCCAAAAGATGGCATTGTGACCAACAAGATAACGGATACAATCCCAGCGCAAAAAAAATGAGGAAAGACACGTGCCTGCATTGGGCTCCGGCCTGCTTTGAATTAAAAGAGCGGGAGTCCGGCCTCGACGGGAGACATATTGTGTTTACCACTGGCATTCGCAAGAGTCTGTGAGAAGCAGAGTTTTTTTGGTGACTCTGTGCTGGAATGGGAATGGGTTCAGTAAAACCAAGATGGGTGCCTAACTCTGCTTAATGCACCGTACAACTTAATGCGGCGTACAACTTTTTAGGGGTGAGGTTGGGCAACCGTTAAATCGGATAAATGATCAAAGTGATGCTTACAGCCCTCGGGAGGTCTACTTTGAAATTGACTGGAAAATCCGCAAGACTCGGAAACTCAATAGTTGTTGCCGCGACCGTATGTGCTTTCTTATTATTTCTGTCCGCGCCGCCGGCGCACGGAGACGATGACAGGGATAAATGCAGGCATCGTATTGAAAAGGCAGAAGCACGGCTTAATAGTGCGATTCAGAGACACGGCGAACACAGCCACCAAGCCGAGGATCGTCGTCGCGATTTAAATGCCGAGCGCGACCGGTGCTGGAGTCACTACCACGCCTGGTGGAACGGTCACGAGAATCAATGGCACACGGAGCGTGATTGGGACGCAGACCGCCACGAGGATCATCACGACGAGCACGATAACCACTGAGCGGTGCAATGGACGGCGCGCGAGCGGGAACGACTCGGAATCTATCCGACAGTACGCCGACTCGACGCAAACTAAAATCCCCAGCCTTCGCAAAGAACGCGAAAGGCTGGGCCGCCCGCCCTTAACATCAAAGAGTAACGATCGGCGTATTTCAGGTTAGCCAGTCTCACTCCCAGATCTCCCAAAAGCGGCGAGACCTCCTGGCAGCCTGACATCTTTCGAGGGGCGTGCCTTCAGCCGAGTGCCCGGTTGCCCCACTAATCCGCGCCTTTTGCGGATGAGTGGGATGCTGCTGACTTTCAATTTACTCTCACGCAGCGGCTTACTGAACACAATCCCACCCTTTCTCTCGTACCCGCATCGAAAGTTGCATGTCCCCAAAGACTTCAGGCTTGCGATGCGCTGCCGCGATCCTCGTTCTTGCTTCCATGGTTGCCTGCGGAGGCGGCAGCAATACAACCGTTAATACTCCTATTCCCACGCAGACTCTGCGCCAGGCCGCCGCCGCCCGCGGTATCAACGTTGGCGCAGCCGCCGATTCGCAATTCCTCAGCGACTCAGGCTATGCCATGATTTTGGGGTCAGAATACAGCCAGCTTCAGGCCGAGAACGAAATGAAATTTGGGATCATCCATCCTGGCGTCAGCACCTATGACTTCACCGGCGGCGACGCTCTGGTTGCCTTCGCCCAGGCCCACACCATGGTCGTACGCGGACACACGCTCGTTTGGCATAACCAGATCCCGACGTGGGTGACTTCAGGAGGCTACAGCGCGGCTCAACTTTCGACGATTCTGCAGAGCCACATCACGACAGTGATGCAACACTACGCCGCCAAAGTCTATGGCTGGGACGTAGTCAACGAAGCTTTCAACGACGACGGCACCATACGCGACACCATCTGGTATGACCAGCCGGGCATCGGCTTCGCTGGCCTGGGAACCAAATACATCGAACAAGCCCTCAACTGGGCCCACGCCGCCGACCCCAACGCCAAGCTTTACTACAACGATTACAACGCTGAGCCGCTCGACGCCAAATCCGATGCCATTTACGCTATGGCCCAGGACTTCAAAACGCGCGGCGTTCCTCTCGACGGAATCGGCTTTCAGTTGCACATTGATCTGACGTTCGATAACCCCGCTACACTCGCGTCGGTAACCAGCAACTTTCAGCGCTTCGCCGCGCTCGGCCTCGAACTGCATATCACCGAACTGGACATCCGGCTACAGGATTCCAGCTCCACTTCCCTCGCCGCCCAAGCCAAGCTCTACGGCGAAATCGCCGCCATCTGCTTGCAGCAGCCATCCTGCAAGGTCTTTCAAACCTGGGGATTCACCGACAAATATTCGTGGATTCCTGGATCTTTCCCGGGATGGGGATGGGCTTTGCCGTTCGACGCCAACTATCAGAAGAAGCCCGCGTACACCAGCATTTTAAACGCACTGTAAATCGTTCATCGCCTCTGCCGCCACACGAACGCAACCCTACTTGCCTGAATATCAGGCGAATGTGCGCTGGGTGCGGCACCCTGCACATTCGCGCTTTCTGCGGATGTCTGGGCCACGGTAAGGGATGTAGGCTAAAGAACCGGAGACGCCGAAACAATCGAAACCGCAAACTAAGTTGACCATCACCATCGGATCCCACTCATCGGCAAAAAGCGCGATGGTCACCCGGCATCTGTCGGCTTGACCCGCTTTCCGCTTTGGTGCCATACTCCGTTGCGTGACGTGCGCCCGTTGTACGCCCCCCTTGCTTACTTCCGCTTTGTGCTTATTCCTGTTCGTTTCTCTCCTCAGCATGCAGTCATTGGCCCAGATACCCGACCAACTGCAGCAGATGAATTCCACACAAACTTTCGACGTTACAATGTACAAGAATGCTCCCAACCGTGCGGTAATCTCTGTTCACGTGTTCGCGGAGGAAAAGCCTAATGACCTAGATCGGCCTGCACGGCTCGATCTTGCAAATCTCGCCAATCATCTCGGAGTATTCATGGTCACTCCAGCCCACGGCGGGGCTGTCTTCACCAACGTAGTCTTGGGAAAGTACGACCTTACAGTGACCGCAGTGGGATATTTGAGCTCGCATCAAGACGTTACTGTCCTCAGCCCAGTTACCCAACAAGTTGATATTGTTCTCCATCGTGATCCCTACGCCGTCTCTCTGAATGAAGCATCGGGCTCTATGCCGACTAAGGCGAAAAAGGAGGCGAGACGGGTCGTATCTCTTTTGCGATCCGGACAATTAGACGACGCGCGCAAGCATCTGGAAAAAGCCTATAACTTATCGCCTTCGAATGCGGACTTAAATTTCCTCCTTGGATATCTGCACTTTCAGCAGCAAGACTATGAGCAAGCTGGAAGGTACCTGAGCACGGCTGCCAGCCTCAATCCTCACTCCGCCCAAACGCTGACTTTGCTTGGTAGAACGAACCTCCTGCGCGAGAACTATCCTGCTGCCCGATCGGCCCTCGAACAAGCGATTCTCGCGGATTCCGAAGATTGGCAAGCCCACGATTTGCTCGCCGTTGCCTACCTCCACGAGAAGGAATACAGCATGGCTCGCGATGAAGCTCAAACTGCTATCGCGAAAGGGGTGAGGAATGCGTCCGCCTCTGCCGAACTCGCGCTTGGCCAGGCATTGATTGGGCTTGGCAAAAGAGAGGAGGCGGTTCAGGCGCTCAAAATCTTCGTAAACGAATCCCGTGAGCATTCCGTAGTATCTGAAGTCCGTACCATGATTACGAACCTGCAGAAAACCGAGGTCGGTTCTGCCGCTGGCGGAAATTCCATCGGTGCAGACATCACAACGCAGGTTGATCTAATCGCGGCAGTCCCGAAGCCTGTGCTCTCCATACAGACGTGGCGGCCTCCCGACATTGACGATGCGAAGCCGGTCCTAACCCCCGGGGAAACATGCCCCGCCACGCAAGTGCTTGCAGGGTCAGGGGAAAGAGTAAGGGAGTTGGTTCAGGACGTTACCCGATTTGGTGCTGATGAAGTCCTGTTCCACCGATCACTCGACAGCGTTGGCTTATCCGCGTATACAGAGACACGAAAGTATAGCTATGTCGCTGCGATCTCGACGCGGCCGGGCTCTGTTGTCATCGACGAGTATCGTACCGATAGAAACGTTCAGGCCGGTGATCCGGATTCGATTTCCACCACCGGCTTTGTGATGCTGCCGCTCGTTTTCCATCCAGAGATACAGGGTGATTTCGAGTTCGATTGCGAAGGGCAGGGTGATTGGAACGGACAAACCGTTTGGCTTATGCACTTTCGCCAGCGTCCCGACCGTCCAAATCGTATGCAGGACTACACTGTCGCGGGCAAATCTTTCCGCATTGACCTAAAAGGCAGGGCGTGGATCTCAGCCGATAAGTTTCAAATCATGCGAATTGATGCCGATATCGTCACCCCAATACATGAAATCCAACTGCTCAGCGAACACCAGAGAGTAGAATTTGGGCCTGTGCCGTTCGCCAAAAAGAATACGTCACTGTGGTTGCCGAAAGATGCGGAGATATATCTCGACTTCGGCAAGCATCACTACTATCGGCGTCACAGTTTCGATCACTACATGCTTTTTGATGTAGATGTAGCAGAAAAGGACAAAGTCCCGCCTGGTGCCCCGACCTCGGGACCGACGGCAACAGCAGAAAAGAATCCTTAAATCTAGTAGGAGGCTGGCCCTCGATAAGAGAGAAGACTTTGTCAAGACGTAGTTGTCCTGGGCGGTGCGTGAGCACCGCTTGCTTTGCCAGAGAGAGGTTGAGGACCAAAGCTCTGGAAATATCTCACGCTGAATCAGTTTCCGGCGGAACG
>DASYGR010000297.1:0-4615 GCA_035999525.1 Terriglobales bacterium | reverse complement strand
GGAGCAAAGAGCTCGAGAGCATCGGCGATGTGGGTTATATCTCGGGCTTGATGGACGGAGTTCCCGACCGCCCCAGCATTGAGCATTACATCAAGATTGTTCGCGATAAATCTCTATTGCGCGGCCTCATTCACGCCGCGAATGCCGCTATCACCCGGGCCGCCGATCAGGGCGATCCGGCTGAAGAAATTCTCAACGACGCCGAAGCCGCGATTTTCCAGCTTTCTGAAAAGCGCATCGGCCGCGGATTCATGGGCATCCAGGAAATCGTCAAGGAATCGTTCGGTTCCGTGGATGCCTTGCTGCAACGCGGGCAGCGCATCACTGGATTGGCGACGCACTACACGGATCTCGACGAGATGACCAGCGGATTTCAGAAGTCAGATCTAATCATTATCGCGGCTCGGCCATCCATGGGAAAAACGGCATTCGCGATGAACATCGCCGAGAACACCGCAATCGAAGATCAAAAAGTAGTGGGAATGTTTTCGCTGGAAATGTCGCGCGAGGCTTTATTGCTGCGGCTGTTGTGTTCGAAGGCAAAGGTAGATTCGCACAAAATGCGTACGGGATCGCTTTGGCGCGAGGATATGGCTAAAGTTGTTGAGGCTATGGAGCAACTCGCCCAAGCGCCGATTTTCATTGACGACACGCCGGGAATTTCCCTGAGTGAAATGCGTGCGAAGTCGAGACGGTTGCAGCAATCTCAAGGGAAGCTGGATTTAATCATTGTGGATTATTTGCAGCTTATGTCGGGCGGCGGACGCCGCTATGAAAACCGGACGCAAGAAGTCTCGGCAATCTCACGCGGCCTTAAAGGATTGGCCAAGGAGTTAAAAGTGCCGGTTGTCGCTTTGTCGCAATTGAGCCGCGCGCCAGAAAGCCGGGGCGGCGATCACCGTCCGCAACTCGCGGACTTGAGGGAATCTGGATCCATCGAACAGGATGCCGATGTCGTGGCTTTCATTTTCCGCGAAGAAGTCTATAAGCCGGACGAGCCGGAGCTTGAAGGAGTCGCCGAAATCATTATCGCCAAACAGCGAAATGGTCCAACTGGAAGAGTCAAAATGGCGTTCCTGAAGAATTCGACCCGCTTCGAGTCCCTAGCGGCCGGGATGGGCTCGGTTGAATAGGGTTTTCAAGGTGACCTGGGGAGAAAACTTTATGGTCCGCCCTGTGGAAAACACTGTGGAAGCTTAGACATATTGAATTTCCCATGGACAATTTAGTTACCCCAACGTGGGATCGGGTTAACAACAATGCAAACAACCATCGCATTTACATGGAGTTAGCATCGTTCCTCTGTTGGTTTCCGCCGCCCCCAGGATTTGCCGAGACTAAAGCAACCTCAGAGATTTGCACATTCCGAGGGGCAGGCCGCTAAAGGGAGTTCGCCGAGGACATGGATATTCGGGACAAAGTAAGAGAATTGGTGGAGACTCGACAGTAAGCAATTCGTCCAGCGGATTCAGTAACAGCCGGGTTCACAGCCGCAATTTCATTTACCCGAAGTTATCGCTTCCTATTCAGGTTAACGCTCTATAAAATACGGGGTTTTGCGTCCTGTAAATCGTTCTAATCCGCTCGGGGGGACTTGCATGAATTTCCGGCGAACCGGAAAGTGGTGTCTGTTTTTCTTTCTCTTGCTTTCGTCATCATGGTTATTGGCGGGGGACACGATTCCTCATGCCGCCTGGAAACGGCCGATCGGTTTACCGCTCGAAAATGCGGGTGGCCGAAAGCCCGCGCTTGCCGCAACTGGAATGATTGACGATGGCTATTGGCAGGGCGCTCCGGTCGGTGGTTTCGGCGCGGGCACTTTCTCGCGAACCTACCGCGGAGACTTCGCCCGCTGGCATGTGAAGGGCGGAGTGCACAAATATCAGACAGTTTGGACCAACCAGTTCGCCATGTATCAAAAAGTGGAAGGCGCGGCAGACGGAGTTGCACAAGTGCTGATGGCCGGGCATCCGGATAAAGGGGAACTCCGCAGTTGGAAATGGGATTACCCGGTTGGCGCGGGCGATTATTATTCCCTGTACCCGAAATCCTGGTACGACTACCGCTGGGATAAGTTTCCCGCGCACGTAACCCTCGAACAATTCTCGCCGGTATTGCCAAACAATTATCGCGAAAGCAGCTATCCGGTTGCTGTATATCGCTGGCATGCCGAAAACCCAACCGACAAGACGGTCACGGTTTCTGTGCTGCTCTCATGGAGCAACATGCTGGGATGGTTTCGTGATTTTTCGCCAAACATGAATGGCGCGCTCGATGCGGGGAATCATAACCGGTTTGTGGCAAAAAGCACGGGGACAGATGGTCAGATGAAGGGAATTGTCTTCGACCGCATTCATCCTAATGGAGTGCGAGACGATTGGGATGGGCAGATGGCGATTGCATCCCTTGAATCGCCGGGCGTTGAGATCACATACCAGACCACATTCGTTCCAGAAACCAGTGACGAGATATGGAAGCCGTTCGCCGCGGACGGACGCCTTTCGAACAGCGATCAATCGTGGGTGAGCAGTGGAGAGCATCTCTCCGGAGCCATTGCCGTTCGATTCACCCTGAAGCCGGGAGAGAAAAAAGTGATTCCGATGGTGATTGCGTGGGATCTGCCGGTTGTGACTTTCGGGTCGGGACGCAAGTGGTACCGGCACTATACGAATTTTTACGGCACCTCCGGAACAAATTCGTGGGACATCGCGCGTGATGGACTGCTGAATGCCGCCCAATGGAGCGATGAGATTGACGCTTGGCAGGCGCCATACGTCAATGATGAAGGCAAACCGTTGTGGTATCGCGGAATGTTATTCAATGAAATGTATATTCTGGCGGATGGTGGTTCGTTCTGGGGGCATCCGGTCGGCGCGGATCCGAAAGCTTCCGACACATTTTCATTCCTCGAATGCTTTGACTACCCGTACTATGCCACCCTCGATGTCCGGTTCTATGGCTCGATGCCGCTGGTGAAATTCTGGCCGGATATTGACAAGCAAGTGCTGCGCCAATTTGCCGATACGGTTCCCCAAAATTTGACCGATAAATATGAATGGACATGGAAGTCGCAACAGACGGGAAAGTTGAATTTCAGGGTTCGTAAAGCTAAAGGCGCCGTGCCGCACGATCTTGGAGTGCCGCAGGAAGACCCGTTCGCCCAAGTCAATTCCTTCAGTTGGCAAAATACCAATGACTGGAAAGATCTCAACAGCAAGTTCGTGCTCATGATTTACCGCGATTACGTTTTCAGCGGCAGAAAAGATACAGAATTTCTGCACTACACATGGCCTGCTGTGAAGGAAGCTCTTCAGCATCTTCAGCAGTACGATCGAACTGGTGATGGGCTTCCGCAAAATGATGATTATCCCGACCAGACATATGACGTATGGATTGTGCACGGAGAGAGCGCATATTGTGGAGGGTTGTGGCTGGCCGCACTGCGCGCCGCGGAAGAAATTGCGCATGTCCTGGGTGATGTGCCTTCAGCAGCCAGGTACCATGCAATGTTTCTCAAAGGCCAGGATACTTACGTGAAAAAGCTTTGGAATGGCGACTACTTTCGCTATGACACCATGAGCGAGTATCGCGACAACGTGCAGGCTGATCAGCTTGCCGGGCAGTGGTATGCGAATATGACGGGGCTGGGCGACTTGGTTCCACGCGAGATGCAGCTGAAGGCGCTCGAGAAAATCTACGACTTCAATGTGATGAAATTCTCCAAAGGCGAGATGGGCGCAGTGAATGGCATGGGCGCGGACGGCAGCATCATCACTACTAACGAACAGGTGCAGGAAGTTTGGACCGGAACCACTCTAGGTGTCGCCGCGCTGATGTTAAGCGATGGCATGAAAGACGAAGGATACCGCACGGCATGGGGCGTTTACCACACCACCTACGAAACTGAAGGCTATTGGTTTCGCACGCCTGAGGCCTGGGAGAAGACAGGATACTATCGGGCCTCGATGTACATGCGTCCGGCGGCGATTTGGGCAATGGAGATGACATCGCCCCCGAAGTAGGCGCGAGTTTTATGAGCCCTGGAAATAAACCGAGCAGGTACGCAGCTTGTCTAATTACCGCGCTCCTGCTTATAGGCTGCGGACACAGAGTCAACACATCTGCGACCCCGCTCCCGCCGCAAACGCACAGCGGATGGACGCTGGTCTGGAGTGACGAATTTAACGCCCCCGACGGCTCTGCTCCCGATTTCAGCCAGTGGACTTTTCAGACTGGAGGAAACGGCTTCGGCAATCAGGAATTGGAGTATTACACCGGGAGGCCACAAAACGCGGTAATCCAAAATGGCAATCTCGTTATCACTGCGCTGAAAGAAAGTTACACCGGCCCAGGCGGAGTTTCGCGTAGCTACACCTCGGCACGGTTGAACACGTCAAAGAAATTTCAGCAGGCCTATGGACGATTTGAAGCCAGAGTAAAAATCCCCTACGGACAAGGCATGTGGCCCGCTTTTTGGATGCTGGGGAGTGACATTTCCACCAACAACTGGCCGGCTTGCGGTGAAATTGACATCATGGAAAACATTGGCCGCGAACCTTCAATCGTTCATGGAACCATTCATGGCCCTGGATACTCCGGGGCGCACGGCATCGGT
>DASYGR010000272.1:0-4584 GCA_035999525.1 Terriglobales bacterium | reverse complement strand
TTTGGATATCAATTCGGTAGGCTCCGATACCCATTTTCAATTCACTAACTGGTCTATCGATGACAATGGAGCATGGGATTACGCCGCAGACACGCGTGGCTACACCGTGGGCGTCGTCGCGGATTACGAGGACAGAAACTGGGGTTTCCGTTTTGCCGAAGCGCTCATGCCGAAAGTCGCAAACGGAATTGACCTGGTGTGGCGGCCCTGGCAGGTTCATGCGGAGAATTGGGAATATGAACTGCGGCATGGCATTTTGCCAAAAAAGCCTGGGGTTGTCCGGTTGCTGGCTTATACGAACTACGCCAATATGGGCATTTACCGCGATGCGATTGCGCAGTTTAAGAATCATTCGTCCCCGGAACCGGAAACCGTGCCTGAAATCACTAACCATCCCTGGCATATCACACGGAAGTATGGTTTCGGCGTCAACCTGGAACAGTCTCTTATGCGTGACATTACCGCCTATGCCCGCTGGGGATGGGACAATGGAAAGACCGAGTCCTTTGCTTATACAGAAATTGATTCGACATTCAATCAGGGCATCGGGGTGAATGGCGCACTATGGCGTCGCAAGCAAGACCGAGCCGGAATTGCATTCGTTTCGAACGGTATCAAGAAAGATCATCAGCATTATTTGGCGGATGGTGGTCTCGGGTTCTTACTCGGCGATGGCGCCCTGAATTACGGACGCGAAAATATCCTCGAAACTTATTACACGGCTCACATCTGGCGCGGGATATATGTCGCTCCCGGATTGCAACATGTCGTGAATCCCGGTTACAACAAAGATCGCGGCCCAGTGATCATTCCCACATTCCGGCTACATTTGGAATACTAGGCGGGGCATTGCCGCCTGAACAGCGATGGCCTTAGGTAAGGGACTAACCCAATAGGCGTAGGTGCCGAGCAGTAAACCACGTGGGTAATTGTAAAGAATTGATAACACTATAAAGTCTCACTTGCGGGACTCAGACTGCTTAGCCCTCCCCCCATTAATCCTGGAAGATCAGGAAGTCTGCAACCGTGGCAATGTCGCCTAAGGTCAAACCTGACCTGAATTGGCGACACGCCGGTTCCCGATTTGCGGCCCCCCCGCAATGCGTGCCAGGTGCAGCGCCGGTTGCTGAGCCTGGCACGCGACTTTTTTGTAGAGTTGTCGATTACACCCGTTGCGGCAGAACGCTACTCTTCAAGCGAAAACCAGGCCTTCAGTGGGGCATGAGAAATCCAGCGCCGTCGGCGACCCAGTGAGCGATCATGTTGGCTGGAAGACTTCGCCGCCATATATACAAAACGGTCAAAATGATTCCGCCCGACCCAGCAACCATTGTGAAAATTCGAATCTCTAGCGGAACAGGGGGCATCCTCAGCATTCCTAATTTGCCTGAATAATTTCTCAACCCCGTACTTCGGTTGCCATGTTCTAGAATCAACAGTTCGCTAATCCGCATCTCTCTTATAGCACTGGCGAATAAGAGATGCGCTAAGGAGCACGGCTTTGCCTGAAATTGTTTACGACGTGGTAATTATCGGAAGCGGACCCGCAGGATACACGGCAGCCATTCGTGCCGGTCAATATGGCCTCAAGGTCGCCCTCATCGAAAAGGACAATGTTTTGGGGGGCACATGTTTGCACGTAGGATGCATTCCGACCAAGGCCCTCCTCTTCAATGCTGAAATTTGGGACCACCTGAAAGATGCCAAGGAATTCGGCATTGAAGGCGTGGACTCGCGCAAGTTGAACTGGGCGGCCATTCAGGACCGCAAGTCGAAGATCGTCGCTAAGCACACCAAAGGCCTCGACTTCTTGATGAAGAAAAACAAAGTCGAAGTGATTCGAGGGTACGGCCGTCTTACTGGTCCCGCCGCGGGTGGAATGTTCACGGTCGAAGTAAAGGCAGGAGATGGCAAGACCACTCAGATCAAAGCTAAGAACGTTATCTTGTCCACTGGATCTGAGGCCCGCATGATTCCTGGCCTCGAGCCCGGACCGCAGGTTCTTACCAATATTGAAATTCTGGATTTGGCGCAGATACCAAAGTCTTTGATTGTGGTCGGAGCAGGCGCGGTCGGCGTCGAGTTCGCCTCGATCTTCCGCTCGTTCGATACGAAGGTCACAATCATCGAGATGCTTCCGAGGCTGGTTCCTATTGAAGATGAAGAAGTCTCGAAAGAGTTGGGGCGTGTCTATCGCAAGCGCGGCATCGATTATTTTACCGGCGCGAAAGTGGACAAAGTTGAGAAGACGAAGTCCGGTGTCAACGTGGCTTTCACCGTGGACGGCAAACAGCAAAAAATCGAAGCAGAAAAGATTTTAATCGCAGTTGGCCGCAAGCCGCGCACTGAAGATATCGGACTGGAAAAGACGCGAGTGCAATCAGAGCGAGGATTTATCAAGACCGACCAGTGGATGCAGACGGCTGAGCCGGGCATTTATGCGATCGGCGATATTGTGATGGGGACGCCGCAATTGGCGCACGTCGGAGCAATGGAAGGAATTGTCGCTGTTTCCAAAATCGCCGGGAAACCCGCCAAGCCGATTGACTTGCAGAAAATTCCGAATGCGACGTACTGCCATCCAGAAATCGGCAGCGTGGGATTGACCGAGGCCAAAGCGAAAGCAGAAGGCCACTCCGTGAAAGTCGGCAAGTTCCCTTTTACCGCGAATTCGCGCGCATCCATCGTCGGCCAGCATGACGGCTTTATCAAGATCGTGTCCGACTCAGAATACGGAGAAATTCTCGGCGTCCACATTATTGGTCCCCAGGCAACAGAAGTGATTGCCGAAGCTGTAACCGCGATGGAACTCGAAGCCACAGTCGAAGATTTAATGTGGACAATCCATGCTCATCCCACGCTGGCGGAAGCAATGCTCGATGCATCAAACAGTGTGTACGGCATCGCGATCAACGCCTAGGTTTGATTCGTGAAAATGCGGGACGCTCTGAAGATGATTGAGCAGGATGGCTGGCGCTTAGACCGGACTCGCGGCAGCCATCGGCAGTACAAACATCCGGCAAAACCTGGCTTGGTGACAGTGCCCGGAAAGCCAAATGATGACTTGGGACACGGCACTCTCAGTAGTATTCTGAAACAGGCAGGTCTAAGGAAATGAAGAAATACTTAATTGTCATAGAAAAGACTGGAACTGGTTACTCTGCTTACTCGCCGGACCTGGAGGGTTGCGTCGCTACCGGCGCGACGAGACAAGAGGTCGAAAGCCAGATGCAGGAAGCCATTTCATTTCACTTGGAAACCATGGCCGAGAATGGCGAGCCAGTCCCCGAACCGCATTCTTACTCCGTTTACTTGGACATTCCGTCTCACGCGCAGTGATCTCCATTCTCCACCTCGGCTCGCTCGACTATGCCCCTGGCTTGCGATTGCAGCAAAAGCTTGTCGAGCTTTGCAAAGAAAATCGCATCGGCGATGTTCTTCTGCTTCTCGAACACACGCCAGTAATCACTCTCGGGCGCAACGCGAAGGCTGCGAATATACTCGCTTCCACGGATGAA
Organism: Terriglobales bacterium; assembly: GCA_035999525.1. Taxonomy (GTDB): domain Bacteria; phylum Acidobacteriota; class Terriglobia; order Terriglobales; family Acidobacteriaceae; genus PALSA-188. The sequence continues at coordinate 1,066 of DASYGR010000272.1, read as the reverse complement.
CTTGCACGGCGGGGCGTAGAAGTGTTCGAGTGTGATCGCGGCGGCGACGTCACCTTTCACGGCCCGGGACAACTCGTCGGTTATCCCATATTCGATCTCCGCTCCTTTCCCTCTTCTGATAGCAAACGGAAAACACTAGGCGTGATCGAATACGTGAGGCGTATTGAAGAAGCGCTTATGCGGACGTGTTCGGATTTTGGAATTCCGACGCAAAGAATCTGTGGCCTCACCGGTGTCTGGACCAGCACGAATCACGTAGGCACAGCCGCCCTCGGCTGTGCGGCCGAGCAAAGCTCGGCTAAGGATGCTGACGATTCGGAAACCGAGCCAGCTAAAATCGCCGCCATCGGCGTTCACGTCTCGCGGTCCGTCACCTCGCACGGCTTTGCGCTCAACGTTGATACCGATCTCAGCTTTTTCAATTTGATTATTCCCTGCGGAATCGCGTCGAAACCGGTGACTTCAATGGCTAAGGTTCTGGGCAGGCCAATGGACATGGCGAAAGTCACGAACTCGCTTGTCCGCAATTTTGGGGATGTGTTTCATAGCCAGATTCTTTGGATTGAAACTCTGGACGCTCTGTTGGGCGAGACAGTCGGCGTGCCATTGAGGGTCCCCGCAGAGTTGCGCGAGATACATAAGGAAGAAGAGTCGTTTTGGGCCTAGCGACGTTCGTCAAACGTCGACGGTCATTTCAACTGGCCGCGGGTTGTAGACGTGAGTTGCAATTGCGACGTTATGCCAACAATCCGAAAGCCTTTTTGATTGCGTCCTCAATGCAGGTGGCGGCGTACTTCGTAAAGTCACCAATCGGCCTTGCAGCAAAACTCCTGACGGCGTACATCAGGCCGGTGTTGCCTTCTTGAATCAAGTCCAACATGTCAACGCCCGAAGCGGAGTGTTTTTGTGCAATGATCACGACCTGGGCAAGGTGACCCTCAATTAATCTTCTCGCGACCATCTCCCGGGCTTCATCCCAATCGCCCGGCCCGGCCAGTTCTTGAAATAGCGTCGTCTCCTCATTCTTGGCTAGAGGCTTAACGGTGCCGATTTCACTGATGTACAT
>DASYGR010000261.1:0-18750 GCA_035999525.1 Terriglobales bacterium | reverse complement strand
GTGAGCAGCAAACCCGGCGGAAAGCCCTACGTCGAAGTGACGGACCGGAGCCAGTTGTATCAGATGATAGACGCTATGGAGCGGGATTAGAATCGCACTATTAATAGAAGCTCAGATTGGCAGATTGTCAGACTGACAGATTTTCGAATTGTAGAATTGAATGTCCCACGATTGCACAGTACCTTCGTCGACTGCTAAATTCTGCAATCAGAAAATCGGACAATTCTAAAATCTGCATTATTTATTTTCTTTTTCATCCCCGCTCGAACGCGTACTTTTTCTCGATTTCGGATGCGGCCGCTTGCATCTCGGACTCGAATTTCTCCTTCTGCGCCATCAGTGCCGCATTTGCTGATGCCGACTCCCCTTGCAGGGTAATTAATCCATCTTCTTTCAACTTCCGCGCAAGGTCCACGACATGCTCGGCCGTTGATTCCACGTATAAAGCTTCGGCGGGATCGGCGAGCCACACGGGCGTCGGCGAGATTAAGGTCTGCCAATAGAGCTTCCTCAGCAGCAGGCGGGAAATGTCATCGTCTGTCGTTTTGCCGAACACCCATTTTTTATTTTTGAAATCGTAAAAGCGGCTGGAAAAATGCACCGGCACTAGCTTCCCCGATTTCACGAACTCAACCTGCCTGCGGTCCACTTGCTTGCGCAACGCATTGATCACTGGCGCTTCAACATCTTTCGCCTCGAGCGACGGCAACGTTTCACGAACGGTTGCAGAAAGATTCACGGCAACGGGCGCGTGCAATCCGCCGGAATTTTCGAGCCTAATGTCCCCATGCAACACCCAAAAATCGGCGCCCGATGTTGATTTGTGGAATGGCCAGTCAAGCTGGAACGAAAGAGGAAGGCCTGTCAGGGTCGGGTAAATTCTGCTTTGAAGTTGTGCCGGTTGATCCATGCCGATTACTTTCTCTCCTTAGATAGCAATTAGAAATGATAACTGAGCAGGCGATGCCGCTAGTGAATATGTTTGGGAAAGTAGGGATGCACTGATGCATTGCCCGGGGACCGGGATTTTCGTTACGTATAATCTCGAACATGCTGTTAACGATTACAACGACGCATCGGCCGGCAACCGACTTGGGCTACCTGCTGCACAAGAATCCTGCAAATCTGCATTCCTTGGACCTGTCGTTTGGGAAGGCACATGTCTTTTACCCAGAGGCGGCATCCGAGAAGTGCACGGCGGCCCTATTACTTGATGTCGATCCGGTAGGGCTGGTTCGTGGCAAGCGGGGACAGCATGAGGGTGGAACGCTCGATCAGTATGTGAACGATCGGCCTTATGTACTTTCTTCTTTCCTCAGCGTCGCGATGGGTCGGGCTTTTGGGACAGCCATGTCCGGGCGCAGCAAGGGAAGACAAGAATTGGCTGACCTGCCAATCCCGTTGACCGCAAACCTGACGGTGGTCGCATGCAGGGCTGGCGAAAGCCTGATCCGAGAATTGTTCGAGCCTCTTGGGTATAGGGTCACGGCGCAGCAGCATGCTCTTGACGAGAAGTTTCCCGAGTGGGGCGAGGGGCCATATTACTCAGTCACATTGGCGGGGACGTTCCGCGTGCAGGATCTCCTCAATCATCTCTATGTCCTGGTGCCGGTGCTCGACGCAGAGAAGCACTATTGGATAGGCCAAGATGAAGTTGAAAAACTGCTGCGCAAAGGAGAGGGCTGGCTTGGCTCGCACCCTCACAAAGAAACAATCGTAAGGCGCTATTTACCACGACAGAGACAACTAGCGCGAGAGGCGCTCGCCAGGCTGACAGAGGAAGACAATCTTGATCCTGATGCGACTGAGGAAGCTCACGCTGAACAAGAAACGAAGATGGAGGAGCCGATCCGCCTGTGGCAACAGCGGATGGGAGCCGTCGTTGCGGTGCTGCGATCAGCAGAAGCGAAACGTGTCTTGGATTTGGGCTGCGGAGAAGGAAAGCTCCTGCGGGTGCTGTTGGAAGAGAAATCATTCACCGAGATCGTAGGCATGGATGTCTCCTATCGAAGCCTCGAAATTGCGAGTCAACGTTTGAAACTCGACCGAATGCCCCCGAAGCAAAAAGAACGGCTGAAACTGATGCATGGTTCGCTGATGTATCGCGACAATCGTTTATCCGGATACGATGCGGCGACGGTCGTGGAAGTAATCGAACACCTGGATGCGCCACGATTGGCCGCGTTCGAGCGAGTGCTTTTCGAAGCAGCGCACCCGAAAACGATTATTGTGACCACACCCAATGCTGAGTACAACGTGAAGTTTGACACCCTACCAGCGGGACAATTCCGGCACAAGGATCATCGATTCGAGTGGACTCGGGAACAGTTCCAGCAGTGGTCAGGGCGCATATCCGAGCGTTTTGGATATACGGTTCGGTTTCTGCCCGTGGGAGAAGAAGATCCTCAAGTCGGTGCGCCTACGCAAATGGGAGTCTTTAGTCTGTGAACATAACGATCCCTGAACTTTCGCTCGTTGTTCTGATCGGACCTTCTGGTTGCGGAAAGTCCAGCTTCGCTCGGGCTCATTTCAAGCCCACCGAAGTGCTCTCGTCCGACTTCTGCCGTGGTCTTGTATCGGGCGACGAAAACGCCCAGGCCGCCACAAAAGATGCATTCGAGGTGTTGCACTTCATAGCGAGGAAGAGACTTGCAGCTGGACGCCTCACAGTGGTTGACGCCACAAATGTTCAGCCAGAAGCGCGTAAGCCATTGGTCGCTCTCGCTCGTGAGTTCCATGTTCTGCCGGTTGCGATCGTGCTTAACCTGCCCGAGAAGCTCTGCCATGAACGTAACCAGAACCGACCAGACCGACAATTTGGTCCGCACGTGGTTAGAAACCAGTCGCAACAACTGCGGAGGTCGCTGCGCGGATTGGAGCGGGAAGGGTTCCGGCATGTTTTCACTCTGTCCACTCCGGAAGAGATCTCGTCGGTCAGCATCGTGCGTCAGCCACTTTGGAACAATCTGAAACACGAGCACGGGCCTTTCGACATCATTGGGGACGTGCACGGTTGTTACGACGAGCTAACCGCGCTGCTGGCGCAAATTGGCTACAAAATCGAAAGCGGAACGGACGGACCGAGGGTTACCCCTCCAGATGGACGGAAAGCAGTCTTCGTCGGCGATCTTGTCGATCGCGGGCCAAAGATTCCTGACGTTTTGCGTCTGGTTATGAGAATGGTTGATGAGGGAACGGCTTTATGTGTTCCCGGAAATCACGACATGAAATTGATGCGGAAGCTAAAAGGCCGCGATGTGCAGATGACGCACGGGCTCGCTGACTCAGTTCAGCAGCTCGACAAAGAAAGCCCCGAGTTCAAGCAAGCTGTGATCAAGTTCCTCGACGACCTTGTCAGCCACTACGTGTTCGACGATGGGAAACTTGTGGTCGCACACGCTGGCATGAAGGAGGAAATGCAGGGGCGTGGATCGGGCAAGGTACGCGATTTTGCTCTGTACGGCGAGACAACGGGAGAGACGGACGATTACGGACTTCCCGTGCGTTACAACTGGGCTGCCGAATATCGGGGCCCAGCCATGGTTGTTTACGGGCACACGCCCATTGCAGAGCCCGAATGGCTGAATCGCACGATCAATATAGACACCGGGTGCGTGTTCGGGGGCAAACTGACCGCACTGCGCTACCCTGATCGTGAGCTCGTGTCGGTACCAGCGCTGCACACCTATTACGAATCGGTAAAACCGTTCCTGGCCGAAGAAGCGAGTGCGCCTGCGCTGACCACTCAACAGCAACTGGATGATCTGCTGGATATCGAGGATGTGATCGGCAAACGGATCATCAACACGCGTCTGAACCGAACCATCACAATTCGCGAAGAGAACGCCATCACAGCGTTGGAGGTGATGAGCCGATTTGCCTCGAATCCAAAATGGCTCATCTATCTGCCACCTACGATGTCTCCTTGCGCGACCAGTAGACGCGATGGATTGCTTGAACACCCTGAGGACGCCTTCGCTTACTATCTGCACGAAGGCGTGCACAAAGTCGTTTGCGAACAGAAGCACATGGGGTCGCGTGCGGTAGTGGTGATCTGCCGTGATGCGGATTCTGCCCGGAAACGGTTCGGGATTATGGAAGGAGAGTCGGGAGCCTGCTACACGCGAACAGGACGGCCATTCTTCAATGACACGATGCTGGCATCTCAATTCTTGGAGCGAGTCCGCCACGCAGTGGAGACAGCCGGCATCTGGGAGAGTCTGAAAACTGATTGGGTTTGTCTTGACTGCGAATTGATGCCATGGTCGGTCAAGGCGCAAGAGTTGCTGCGCCAGCAATATGCTCCAACCGGGGCAGCCGCGAGAGCCGCCCTACCCCCGGCCATCACTGCTTTGAGAGCGGCGGCGGGCAATCCTGAGATCGCCGCTCTGGCCGAACGATTCCAGCAGCGAGAAGAAGCTGCGCATCTTTATGTCGAGGCATACCGCCGATATTGCTGGTCTGTGCATTCTTTGGCCGACCTGAAACTCGCTCCCTTCCACTTGCTCGCCAGTGAATCCGGCGTGCACTCGCCGAATGACCACGTGTGGCATATGGAGACCATAGCTAGAATTTACGCCGCTGATCCGGAATTGTTGCTTGCGACGCCCTTTCGAGTCGTGGATCTCACCGACAACGCTGATCAAGAGAGAGGAATTCAATGGTGGGAGGATCTGACGGCGAGTGGCGGCGAAGGCATGGTAGTGAAGCCTTCGCAGTTTGTGACCAAGGGAAGAAAGGGACTGGCTCAACCCGCCGTGAAGGTTCGTGGGCGGGAATACCTGCGAATCATCTACGGGCCAGAATACACGCTGCCAGAAAATCTTGAGAGGCTCAAGAGCCGAGGTCTTGGCACCAAACGATCGCTTGCTCTTCGTGAGTTCGCCCTCGGACTTGAAGCACTCGAGAGATTCGTACACAAAGAACCTCTCCGCCGAATTCACGAGTGCGTCTTTGGTGTGCTGGCACTGGAGAGCGAACCAGTTGACCCGAGACTATAGAGGAAATTGAATTTCGTAAGCAGCTGGACCTGTAAGCCGAATTCTGTCCGCGGGATTGCTCTCGCGGGACGGTCATTCCTCTGGGCCGCGCATTACTGCGAGGCTCAAGCGACCTACCCGGAGGTTGTGACGCGCCGAGCCAGTGCGTGTTCCGCCGTCGCTTCAGGCTCTCAATACTGCAAGAAGCTGTAGCGACGGCGAAACATCCCTCCCTATTTGGTCTTGCTCCGTGTGGGGTTTGCCATGCCTGCCGCATTACTGCGGCAGCGGTGCGCTCTTACCGCACCTTTTCACCCTTACCCTGACGTCGCCGCCGGGGCGGTATATTTTCTGTGGCACTAGCCGTCGAATGGACTTAAATCCACCCTCCCGGACGTTATCCGGCACACTGCTCTGTGGAGTTCGGACTTTCCTCCCTCGACACTTGACGTGAAGAGAGCGACCGTCCGGTCCAGCTGCCAACGGCTCATTATATGACACCGGCGGTGAGTGCCATGGTTGCCAACGGCTGCCCTTCTCTTGCGGGAGGTTACAATTCGAAAATGCGAAACTCTCCATGCCCGGGAACGTTGCGGCATATTCTGCCTTACTTTGTCTTAATCGCTGTATTTTCGGGTTCCGCGCCAGCTCAAGACATTCCGGATAACGGCAGTGCTAAGGCATCCCAAAAGCTATTGAGCCGTCACTATCAGGATGCGGAAAAACTTTCTTACCATATGAAGGCGACAAACGAGGACCGGCACGGCACGTTACGCTACGAAATTCAGGCGGATGGCGTCGTGAAAAAGAATGCTTCCGGCCAATTCGTGGAAGAATTCGGCTGGTCAAATTTGGTGGTAAACGGCACGCCGAAGCCGCTTGCCGATGCGAGCGCAAATTTCAAACAGAGCCTGTCGCTCGAGCCCGGATACACTCTGACGGTTCCGAATCTAAGCCGGGTTGATCCCATTCTGATCGGTCCGATTACCGATCTCTTGACATTTTATGCGGACATGACGGTCGCAACGAGTCAGGGCAATCTCACCCGAGCGGGCGATCATTTCTATTTCAAACACGGCGCTCCAAATTCCTGGGCGGATGGCAACTATACGCTGATTGGAGAAGATTCGATTGACTTCGATGTAACTCTGGACTCCATTGACAACACAAAAAAGACTGCCATGTTGACAGTGCGTCACGTTCCTCCGCCGCAGCCAGAGGTGAAGCTTCCCGCTCCATGGATGCAGGCGCCAGTCGCCGATACTCCGAACAATTGGGTCGAACTGACCAGGAATTTTGCCTCGAAGTCTGCCGCTGACAAATACGCCGCTTCGGTCGGAAAAGAAACGTTCGAAGTGCAAATGAAAGTGGATCTAAAGACCGGTCGGATGATCTCCGGCAGCCTCGACAATCCTTTGGAAGTCTTGGAGCGTGACTGCACCGACGAAACTGCCACAAAATGCGGCGAGCCCTTCCGCTACAAAATTCATCGGCACATTGAACTTCAGTAAAATGCCTGTTGTGTGGGCAAATCAGCTATGGAAGTCGCCAACAAAAATGTTCTGGTCGTCGGCCTCGGCAAATCAGGCATCGCGGCGGCGCTATTCCTGAAATCCAGAGGAGCTCAGGTCACGGTTTCGGACTCGAAGCCGCGAGAGCAGTTCGGCGACGAACTTTCTCTATTACTTGATCGCGGCATCGCTATCGAGACCGGAGGACACGGCGAGCGCACTTTCCGGGAACAAGACTTGATCGTAGTGAGCCCTGGCGTTCCCTTCGATGCTCCTCTTCTGCAACAGGCCCGCGCCATGGGCGAGAATGTAATTGGCGAAATCGAACTGGCTGCCCAATTTTTCCCGGGACGCATAATCGCCATCACCGGATCGAATGGCAAAACCACTACAACCGCACTGACTGGCGCAATTATTTCCGCTGGCGATTTTCATACTCTGGTTGGTGGGAATATTGGCACGCCCGCAATATCGCTGGTCAACGATGCCACCCCGGAAACAATCGCCGTGCTCGAAGTCTCCAGCTTTCAGCTTGAAACTATCCAGAGCTACCGGCCCTATATTGCTACGGTGCTGAATATCACGCCCGATCATCTGGACCGACATCGCACATTCGCCGCCTACGCCGCCGCGAAAGCTCGTATCTTCGAAAATCAGCGGCAGGATGATTTCGCAGTTCTGAACGCCGATGATCCGGCCTGCGTGAGTCTGGCAGGATCCGCCAAGTCCAGGCTTTTCTGGTTCAGCCGGAAGAAAGTAGTAGCGCAAGGTGCCTTCGTTCGCGATGCCCGCATCTTTTTTCGGGACGCCGGTAATGAAACGGAAATTATCCCGTTGAACGAAATTTCGCTAAAGGGATCCCACAACGTCGAAAATGTCCTTGCGGCAGCATCGGCGGGCATGCTGATGGGATGCGATCCCGCCAAGATTCGCAAAGCCATCGGCGAGTTCAAAGCGGTGGAGCACCGACTGGAATACGTCGCAACCATTGGCGGGGTGGCGTTCTATAACGACTCAAAAGCTACCAATGTTGACGCGACTATTAAAGCCATTGAGTCCTTCCCGGCAAATATTCATTTAATTCTGGGCGGCAAAGATAAAGGCAGCGACTATTCGGTTTTGAACGACTTGCTGCGGCAAAGAGTAAAACGCGTTTACACCATTGGCGCGGCGGCCGACAAGATCGAATCGCAAACTAAAGAAACAGTAGAGATCGTCCACGCCGAGACTTTGGATGCCGCCGTAAAGCGTGCCGCAAAGGCTGCCCAGCCGGGCGATATTGTCCTGTTGGCCCCAGCCTGCGCGAGCTTCGACCAATTTCAAAATTATGAACACCGGGGCAAGACGTTCAAAGAGATTGTGAAGGCACTGGTTTAAATGCGGCAGTCTGCCTCCCACCCTTGCAAACACCGCGCAAGGAATGGGCACCCCCGTTTTCTTGATGTCGAGGAGATCAAAATCTACCGCAACGCGGTCGGTCTCCAGAACAGCAGATTCCTGCGGCCTAGCGCCCGTTCGGAAGGACAAAGTTCAAGGGATCGGCAGATGACGCTGGCCGTGATGGGCAGCACCGAACGCACGGGTTACCAAGACAATCAACAAACCGCGATCTAAAGACTTCATTTTTCTTCGCCGCGTGGTGAAATGAAATCTTCCCATGGCAAAGCGTGTCAGTGTTGATGGCTGGCTGTTTACGGCGACTCTGTTGCTTGTGTTTGTTGGCCTGGTGATGGTGTTCAGCGCTTCGGCGGTGATGGCAAAGGAACGCTATGGCTCCGCTTACTTTTTTTTATTCCGGCAAATGGGATGGGCGATCGTTGGTCTCGTCGCGATGGTCATCGGGATGAAGGTGGATTATCGCCGCTACAAACACCCAGCGGTGGTTTTTTCCACGCTCGGGGTCACCACGCTGATGTTGATCTCGGTATTCTTCCTCGACCGCGCCCACAATACGCACCGGTGGATACATCTGGGAGGATTCTCTTTTCAGCCGTCCGAACTCGCGAAGCCGGCCATCATCCTGTTTCTGGCGTTCTTTCTGGAGAGCCGTACAAAAGCCATGGGAGACTGGCGAAGTACATTGTTGCCGGCCATCTTTCCCACGATGCTATTTCTGGGCCTCATTGTCTTTGAGCCAGATCTGGGAACGGCAATCGCCTGCGCCGCTATCACGGCCTCGATACTGTTCGTAGCCGGTCTCGACATGCGTTATCTGGGATATGCATTCGCCGCCTCGATTCTGCCGTTGTACTTTTTGATTTTTCATGTCGCGTACCGGCGTGCGCGCATTCTCGCGTTTTGGGATCCTTATTCTGATCCGCAGGGACGCGGCTTCCACATCATTCAATCGCTGATCGCGGTAAGCACCGGAGGAATCACGGGAGTAGGCTTGATGGAGGGCAAGCAGAAATTATTTTATTTGCCGGAGCCGCACACCGACTTTATTTTTGCCGTGACCGCCGAGGAACTTGGCCTGGTGGGAGCGCTTATCATCGTTGCGCTCTTCTCGATATTTTTATGGCGCGGCATTCGCACCGCCATCCGAACGCAAGATAGCTTCGGGCGCTTTCTTGCCATCGGCATCACCAGCATGGTCGTGCTGCAAGCGTTCATTAACATCAGCGTCGTCCTCGGCCTGATGCCCACCAAAGGCATTCCGCTTCCTTTCATTTCGTATGGCGGGTCCTCGCTTTTTATCACGCTGGCGTGCGTGGGCGTGCTTTTGAATGTGACCAAGCAGGCGGAGTGACATCGCTCACTATTGGTTTCCCCAACGGCATACGTCCACCTTAAGTGAGGGACATCCGCGAATCGTGTGCAATAATGGCCCGGTTTGATTTCTAAGGATTAGAGATATGGAGTCTCCGAGAAGGCAAGTCGTTGGAGTCTTCGCCTCCGTCTTGATTTTTAGCGGCGTTTTTTTGCCAATTGTTAGTTTCCCTATCGTCGGGGGTATGAACTATTTTCAAAATGGACATGGGGACGGCATCATCGTTTTGTTCCTAGCGGTGTTATCTGCTGGTTTCACCCTCCTGAAGAGATACCAGCCATTATGGTTCACTGGCACGGGTGCGCTCGGGATCCTACTTTTCACATTATTTACCCTCGTATTTCGAATCTCGGGAATGCGGTCCGAGGTACAGCGAGAGATGTCCGGCAATCCGTTTGCCGGCCTTGGCGAACTGGCGGTGCAATCGATTCAGATTCAGTGGGGCTGGTCTGTCCTGCTTATCGGAGCCACGCTGTTGATCGCTACAGCAGCATGGGAAGGTGATGAGCCTTCTCGTTCGGCAGTTCGCACGAAACTTGTTGCAGCCCTAAGCGTGTTAGTTGTGGTCACAGGCATAAGCTATTTGATAAGCCGAAGAGGAGGCGAGTCGCCCAAATCAGTGACGGCTTCGACCGGACCGAGTAAGGAGGATGTCGAAGAGAAAGGATATCTGCCGAGCGTGAAGCTTTACGAGGCTTCCGGTGGATACTCCTATGGCCGCATTACTTGCCCCGAATACGAGGGACGGAAGTGCGCGTCATTCGGCGGGAAAATTAAGAATGAAGGAGGCCGCACGTTACGCGAAGTAGGAGTTACCGTCTATTTCCCAGATAAGAGTGGTAAGACGATTTTTGAAAAAACCTACACGCCGGTTCTTGCCAGCAGTACGGCCTCGCTGTTCGAAGGTAACAGCGATCCGCTAAAGCCCGGTTACGTCCGCGAGTTTGGATATGTCGTTGACGATTGCCCTTCCGAATGTGTCCCCAAAAAAGCGCGTATAGAGGTTACAAACGTTGAGTTTGCCGGTCAGAGTGAAGACGCCGACGGGACTCAAAAGTGATTAATCTGTTGGCCCTATTCCGATTGCCCACCCCTGCCTATTCCGGTTTATAGTCACTGGATGCGGGCAATTATCGCGGGCGGAGGAACGGGGGGACACGTCATCCCTGGTCTCGCCATCGCGCAGGAACTTAAAAACAATTACAACGCAGAAGTGCTTTTCATCGGGACTTCCCGGGGAATCGAGAACCGTCTTGTGCCCGCGGCTGGATTTCCATTGCGATTGGTAAAAGTAGGTGCTCTCAAGAATGTCAGCGTCACTACTCGGGTTAAGACGATGTTCGATTTGCCGCGAGCGGTCTGGGAATCGGGACGAATATTGTCCGAGTTTCGACCCAACGTGGTGATCGGCGTTGGGGGATATGCGTCAGGTCCGGCAATGCTGGCGGCAATTCTCCGACGCGTTCCGACGCTCGCGTTTGAACCCAACGTCGTCCCGGGATTCGCCAATCGAGTGGTCGCCAGGTTTGTTTCGGAAGCAGCCGTGCATTTCGAGGAAACTTCGAAGTACTTCCGCCACTGCACGGTGACGGGCGTTCCGGTGCGGCAAGCTTTCTTCGACAAAGCAAACAGTCGCATTGCTCACCACGGTCCCACGCTGCTGGTATTCGGGGGAAGTCAGGGCGCACATGCGATCAATCGCGCTGTATTGGAATCGGCCGCATTATTGCGCACGCGAATCCCGCAGCTTCGCATCATTCATCAGACCGGAGAGCGCGACTATAATGAGGCGCAAGCTGCTTACGCAGCGTCCGACGAACACGCTGAGGGCGAGGTCGAAGTTTACCGTTTCATTGACGACATGCCTTCATTCTTCGGCCGCGCTGATTTGTTGCTATGCCGCTCGGGAGCGAGCACGGTGGCGGAAATAGCGGCGGCGGGAAAGCCGGCGGTATTTGTTCCGTTTCCACGGGCGGCTGACGATCATCAGAAACGTAACGCGGAAGCATTGGAAAAGGCCGGCGCGGCGGTGATGCTCGAGGAATCCAAGCTGACTTCCGACGCAATGGTTGAAGTCGTGGCCTCGTTGCTAGGCGATGCTGCGCGCCTCGCGACAATGGGAGACGCGGCGCGAAGCCTTGCCCATCCCGACGCCGCGCGGGATATTGCTGCGATAGCTGCTCGATTGGCGGGAATCAATCAAACGAAGGCAGCCGTGGAAACGTCCAGGAAGCTCATCTAAACTCAGGAACCCATCTAAGTGTTTGCCAAAATTCAGAGAATTCATTTCGTTGGTATCGGCGGCATCGGAATGAGCGGCATCGCCGAGGTGCTGCTGAATCTCGGCTACAAGGTTTCCGGATCGGATCTGAAAGTCAGCGCGGTGACAGAGCGCCTTGCCAGCCTGGGAGCGATCGTATTCGAAGGACATCGCGCGGAAAATATCGCAGGCGCGGAAGTTGTGGTCGCCAGTTCGGCGATTTCAGCAGAAAATCCAGAACTCGCGGAGGCGAGGCAGCTTCACATACCGGTGATTCAGCGGGCTGAAATGCTGGCCGAGTTGATGCGGTTGAAGTATGGAATCGCAATCGCCGGAATGCATGGCAAAACCACCACGACGTCCATGGTCGCCGCGGTGCTGGCCGCAGGTGGGCTTGATCCCACAGTGGTGGTTGGAGGACGCATTGACGCAATGGGATCGAATGCACGCCTCGGAAAATCACAATATCTGGTTGCGGAAGCCGACGAAAGCGACCGGTCGTTCCTTAAGTTGTCTCCGATTCTCTCCGTGATCACGAACATTGATCGCGAACACATGGATTGCTATCGCAACATGCGAGATGTAAAGCGCGCGTTCCTCGATTTCAGTGATCGAGTTCCGTTTTATGGAACGGTCGTGGCGTGCAACGATGATGCCGTGCTGCGCGGGATCATTCCGCAAATTCGCCGCCGCGTTGTTACGTATGGACTCCGACGAGGTTCCGATTTCAAGATCAAGATTCTCGATGGAGAGATGGGTGCCCCGCCCGTCCTGCCGGGCGGGGACGCCCGGCCCTCCATTGACGGCGATTATCCTACTTCGCACTTCACCGTCGCCTACAAAGACCAAAAACTAGGCGAATTTCGACTGCACGTCCCCGGATTGCACAACGTCCTCAATGCCACGGCAGCTATCGCGGTGGGCGTAGGACTCGATATAAACATTGAGCACATCCGGTCTGGTATTGAGAATTTCCGGGGAGTAGACCGACGCTTTCAGTTGCGCGGAAAAGTTGCTGGAATCTCGGTCGTGGACGATTACGGTCACCATCCTACAGAAATTCGCGCGACACTAGCCGCGGCAAGGCAATGCAACTACGGAAAAATTCACGTAGTCTTTCAGCCGCATCGGTACACACGTACTCAGTTGCTGATGGAAGAATTCGCAACCGCTTTTAAAGATTGCGATTCGCTTTTCCTGCTCGATATTTACCCTGCCAGCGAAAATCCTATTGATGGAGTTACCAGTGCGGTATTAGCCGGCAAAATTGTAGCTCGCGGCGACCTTCCTGCGGGTCACGTCAACACTTTCGAAGAGGCGATCATCTCAGTTGCGGCCATAGCTGAGCCGGGGGACCTGATTCTCACCCTCGGTGCGGGAAACGTTGGACAACTCGCCCCAATGATTTTAGAGAAACTTCAAATCATGAAGAACTCAACCAACGCCGCCAGTTCGATTTAACCTTGGCTGCGGACGATCGGGATGATTTCACGCTTTTTCTCGCCATTGACGCAAGGCATTAACGAATCGAAGGCTAACCACATGCAGCTTGTCCGGTGTTTTGTACTCACCCTGCTCGTGTTGTGCCTGCGAGCATCCGCCCAGCAGCGAACCGTCTCGATCACGGTTGACGATCTACCTTACGTTAGCCATACCCGCACTGCACTGACATTGACCGATGTCAGCAACGCCCGGCGAGTCAACCGAAAATTGTTAGTTGCGTTTAAGAAGTATCGGGTCCCAGTAACGGGATTCGTAAACGAAGGCCGTGTCGAAGGTCTGGGGCTGAAAGCCGGGTCGCAAATTCTGAGGCAATGGATAAGAGAAGGCCTCGACTTAGGAAATCACACCTACTCACACTCGGACATCAACGACCTTTTGGTTCCTCAAATCGAGGACGAGATTCTTCGGGGAGAAAACATCGTAGCGCTCCTTATGAAAGAGGCCGGCAAGAAACCCGAATTCTTTCGATTCCCGATGAACCACACGGGCGATACCAAGGCAAAGCACGATGACGTTGCGGTATTCCTGGCACAGCATGGCTACAAGCTAGCCACTTGCACTATTGACAACTCCGACTACTTGTTTAATGACGCTTATGTCCGTACTTTGGCACAAAGAGATAAGAAAACCGCAAAGAAACTCCGCCTCGAATACCTTTCCTACACTAGTTCAGAAATCGACTATTACGCTTCCCTAAATATGCAAGTATTGGGATATGAACCGCCTCAGGTCATGCTGTTGCACGATAATCGTCTGAATGCAGATGTGATCAACAGTTTGCTTGAGCTGTTTGTTCGGAAAAACTACAAGTTCGTTTCTTTGGCGACTGCTCAGTCGGACGCCGCGTACAGCATCAAAGATACGTTCATCACTCAGTATGGCTGGATGTGGGGCTACCGTTGGGCGAAAGAGCTGAATGTGCAGGTGAACGGGAGGCTGGAACCGGAGCCGCCGAGATGGGTGCTTAGTTCCGCTGAAAGCAAATGAGGTGCGCGCAACAACAGAGGAGAAATATTTTGCAGGATGCTTGGATTGCCACGCCCCGAGTCCTTCTTAGTCTCTACGTTTTGTTGGCTTGTCGCACCCTTATTGCGCAAAAAACCATCTGGCAGCCATCTCCGGGACACGCGCAAGTGGCAATTTGGCCGGGGACGCCGCCTGACGCGCAGCCTGTCGCGGGTTCCGAGTTTGCTGCCACAGAGAATCAGCCCCTGGTTGCCGGCAAGCCGTGGGTCTATGTAGAGAAGGTCTCCCGGCCTACGATGACGGTGTATTCGCCAAAGGGAAAGAATACGGGCGTGGCGGTCGTTGTCTTTCCTGGCGGCGGCTACTGGATCTTAGCGATCGATCTTGAAGGGACAGAGGCTTGCGATTGGCTGACGTCTAAAGGGATCACGTGTGTTTTGTTAAAGTACCGCGTTCCGGGTGACCACCTGTCCCCGAGATCGGGCGCATATCCGAAGTCACCCATGGCGTTGGAAGATGCACAAAGAACTGTTGGCTTGGTGCGCTTCCACGCCGCTGAGTGGCATATCGATCCTCACAAGATCGGAGTGCTTGGCTTTTCGGCAGGCGGGCATCTGGTGGCAGCGGTCAGCACGAACTGGGAGAAGCGCTTGTATTCGCCTGCCGATGCAGCCGATAAAGAAAGCTGCCGTCCCGACTTTGCGGTGGCTCTTTACCCGGGACACATGCTGGAGAATACTTCCAAAGATTTCGAGTTGAATCCGTATGTTCCTGTCACGTCCAAAACGCCGACCACATTCATAGTGCAGGCGGAAGACGACCCGATTGACGACATAGAAAACTCGCTGGTTTACTATGCTGCGCTGCAGAAGGCCGGAGTTCCGGTGGAGATGCATTTGTATGCGCATGGCGGGCACGCGTTTGGGCTACGGCGCACGAAGCTTCCGATTACGGGCTGGCCTCAGTTGGTGGAGACGTGGTTGCGGACGATCGGGATGATTTCGGACTAGGTGTGTGATCATGGCCGTACGCCTCCCACTCTTCGCAAAGGCGACGAAGAATGAGGCAGCCTGGCTTCCGCCAACGATTTTAGAGAATCTTCGGACATTGCATGGTTTGCCTGAGAGCCGTGTGGCAAAGAGTGCTGAAGGTTAAAAAGAGAGGCGATGATGTTTGAAGGACTGTTCCAACCGATGCATCTACTTGTAATTTTCTTCATAGTCTTTGTTGTCGGTATCCCACTTTTTCTGGTATGCCTCTGGCTGTGGCGGCGTGGTTCGAAATGAAGGCCGCCGGATCCATGCAGTAAGGGACCAATCCCGCCCTTCTGTGTAAAACGAACCAAACTTTCTCTATCTCCGGCGGCAAAAAGCCGTTATAGTAATTTCGCTCGCGATTCGCTGACGACAACTGACCTGAGTTGATGGCAAGGAAAAGCGGTTCCACCATCTCGCAGGAAGAGTTGTACCCTCATTCGGACGAGCACGTGCGTGAAGAATTGGATGACGCGCGGCTGCTTGATCTGGATGCGGAACAGGAATCGCCATTCTTGCGCGGACAAAAGCGTGTCTCCGTCCGCCGGGGCACGATCCCAAAGAAAACTGCAACCGGTTTGGCATGGACGGCGCTCGCAATCTGCGTCGCGTTCTTTTGCATGGCGGGCGTCGCTGCTCTTTACCATTACGGTGAGCACTCATGGCGATTCCGCATAGAATCCAGCGACGACATTGACGTATCCGGCATTCACAACGTGACCCGCGCCCAAGTCATGGAAATTATGGGCGGCGACATTGGCCGAAACATATTTTTCATCCCGCTAGCGCGCCGGAAGGCGCAATTGGAGCAGATCCCCTGGGTTCGTTCTGCCAGCGTGATGAGATTTGCCCCCAACCACATCGCGGTACAAATCGTCGAGCGTATTCCCGTCGCATTCGCACGAATCGGATCGAAAATCTTCCTCATTGACGAGGTGGGCACGCCGATGGATCTGCCCACCGGCAGGAATAAGTTTTCCTTTCCCGTGATTTTGGGGATGAACGCCAACGAACCGCCTTCCACCCGCAAGGCTCGCATGAAAATCTACAACGAGTTGGTGAGCCAGCTCGATTCAGACGGCGCGCATTATTCGCAGGACCTCAGCGAAGTTGATCTTTCCGATTTGGATGATGTGAAGGTTCTGGCCGCTAATGCTGACGGAGATGTTCTGGTTCATCTCGGAAGGTCAAAGTATTTGGATCGCTACAAAATTTACGTCGCGCACGTGAAAGAGTGGCGGCAACAGTTCGAAAAAGTGGAGTCGGTGGACCTTCGTTATGACCGGCAGATTATCGTGAATCCTGATTCTGAAGGCGCCGTCAAGCAAGCGACGATTTCGACCTCGGCTGCAAGAAAGGCGATTGCAGCCAGTGTTAAACCCGTCGCATTCGTCAGTCAAGAAACTGCTCAGCCTAAAACAACGACGAGTGCAACAACGCAACACTCCGGGACACGCCTCAAGCCGGCAGTGCAGAGAAAAATGATACGGCGGGGCCATCGAAGCGTGCCGCACAGGATGATCCTCGCTTCAAAGCGAACGAAAACAGTCAATAAAACGCAGAACACGCAAGCAATTCAAAGGGCGCCACAGGAATCCGTGACGGTCGCCACAAAGAAAAAACCAAGCCCGTCAATTGCGAAACAACAGTAAGGGTTAGCAGAAACGACAATGCCGAATTCTCACGAAGATCTTCTTATAGGGATTGATGTAGGCAGTGCCAAGACGTGTGTTTTGGTGGCTGAGGCTACGGACACCGGCCTTCGCTACCGGGGCCATGGCATTGCCGAATCACGAGGTTCGCGAAAGGGTGTAATTGTTGATCTTGAAAAAGCGGTGAGCTCGATTCAAAAGGCCGTGGAGCTGGCTGAAGATGCCTGCGGAGTTCCAATCGAGCATGCATTGCTGGGGGTTTCAGGAGCGCACGTCCGGGGAGTGAACACGCAGGGAGGCTTGAGTTTTGGGACTCGCACGCGCGAAATTTCCCGCGACGAAATTCGCCTTGCCGTGGACAAAGCCCGCGCAATTGCCATGCCCGCCGACCGCGAAATACTTCATCTGCTTCCTCACGAATTTATTCTCGACGATCACACCAGCGTGCATGACCCTCTCGGCATGTTGGCTGGCCGTCTTGAAGTTCGCGTTCACATGATTACCGCCGCGGCGAGCGCAACTCAAAATGTGATCACAGCCGTCAATCGTGCAGGAGTGCATGTGGATGACACGATCTTCGAGCCCCTTGCGTGTGCGGACTCCGTGCTGCGTGCCGATGAGCGAGAACTAGGGGTGTGTCTTGCCGACATCGGCGCAGGATCAACCAGTCTGGTTGTCTTTCAGGAAGGCGCGGTGGCGCATACTGCCGTCTTGCCGGTTGGCGGCGACCATTTTACCAGCGACCTTTCTGTCGGCTTATGCACTCCGCTCGCGGAAGCGGAGAAGATTAAAAAACTCTACGGGCATGCGATTGTCACGCTGATTCCCGAAGGCAATGAAGTCGAAGTCCCGTCCGTTGGAGACCGAGTCTCTCGCCTAATTTCGCAGCGCATGGTCGGAGAAATTCTGGGCCCGCGAGCTCGCGAGCTTTTTGAAATGTTGCGGGACAGTTTGCGCCATAGCGGCATGTTAGAAATTTGCCTGGCTGGCATTGTCCTGACCGGCGGGGCGTCACGCCTCCCCGGCATGCTCGATATAGCAGATTCAGTTCTGCGGAGGCCTGTGCGCTTGTCATGGCCATTGCCGTTGGCGAAGATGCCCTCGACTCTGGCGCAGCCCGAATACGCGATGGCCATCGGAATGATTTTCTACGGACATCGCGCGCGCAATGCCAGGGGCATGCAGGACTCCCGCTGGAGTTCGCGATTGATGTCGTTGTTCGCGGGCAAGGGAGCTTGAACAGGGATGGTTTCGACTTCGACCAAAGGCAGATTTCTCGGCACGGTCTGGCCGCGGAAGGGCGGCTGCGAACGGCTCGAAATGACAATGTGTAGAACGAACCAAAGTTTACGGAGGGGCAGATCATGAAAAAAGAAAACGACATTCGCATCAGCTTTGAAGAAGCTCGCAACGACGCAAAAATCAAGGTTATCGGTGTAGGCGGCGGCGGCGGAAACGCCGTCAACCGCATGATTGACGCGGGGATGGAAGGCATCGAATTCATCGTTGCGAACACCGACCTCCAGGCACTACGGATGTCTCGCGCACCCGTAAAAATACAACTCGGGGTCAAGTTGACCAACGGGCTCGGCGCCGGCGCGAATCCCGAAGTAGGGCGTAAAGCCGCACTCGAAGATTCCGAAAAAATTATTGAGGCTCTCGAAGACTCTGACATGGTGTTCGTTACTACTGGGCTCGGCGGCGGCACCGGCACCGGTGCGGCTCCGATCATTGCTTCGCTCGCCAGCGAAATGGGTGCACTTACGGTTGCGGTGGTGACCAAACCGTTTGCGTTTGAAGGCAAGCGCCGCATGCAGCAGGCCGAGCGCGGCATCGCCGAACTGATGGAGTCCGTGGATACGACCATCGTCATCCCCAACGAAAAGCTTCTCGGCGTCGCGCAGGATGCCGGCTTCTTCGAATCTTTTCGCGTAGCAGACGACATCCTGCGGCAGGGCGTCCAAGGAATTTCTGACATCATTACTATTCCCGGCATCATCAATCGCGACTTCGCCGACGTGAAGGCGATCATGGCGCGCATGGGCTACGCCGTCATGGGTACTGCGACCGCCAAC
>DASYGR010000256.1:0-23944 GCA_035999525.1 Terriglobales bacterium | reverse complement strand
TGGATGGTCAATGTTGAGGATGACCATCTTGGCAGCACGGCGGGTCTTGCCTCCAGATTTGATGACGCCGGCGAAAGCGTCGAAACCCTTCATGAAGCTCAACGGACCGCTGGCAGTTCCGCCTCCGCTCAGGCCTTCGGTGGAAGATCGCAGCGATGAAAGATTGGTGCCTGTGCCGGATCCCCACTTAAAGAGCATGCCTTCGGTCTTAGCCAAGGTCAGAATTGAATCCAGAGAGTCTTTCACTGAGTTGATGAAGCAGGCAGAGCATTGCGGAGTCTTGTATCCGGTAACGCCGAATTCGACGCGTCCCGCTACGGGATTCCAGTGCCAATTTTGAGCGTCCGAATTGGGCTCGATTCGGTCGCATCCCACGTTGAACCAGACCGGAGAATTGAACGCCGCCAGTTGGCGGACGAGAATGTGGGCGAGTTCGTCGTGGAAAGTGGCGCCGTCTTCGGCAGTTCTGAAATATCCCTGCGACATTCCCCAATCGCGGATTGTTTCAGCGACGCGCGTGATTAGGGCACGGACGCCGGATTCGCGATCTGGAGTCCCTACTGTTCCGTGCAGATACTTGCTGGCCACGATATTCGTGGCAGTCATGGACCAATCTTTCGGAGTCTCAACGTCTTTTTGCTCGAAGATCACGTTGCCTTTGGCATCGGTGATCTGGGCGAGACGGAGTTCCCATTCAACCTCGTCGTATGGAGAGACGCCGGGTTTAGTGAAGAGACGGCGGACGGCCAAGCCGGGGGCTTTCCTAGCTTCGGCCGTAGAGGTCGTCGGATTAGCAGAAGTGGTTTTGACGTCGGACATCGTTTTTTCCATGGCAGGGTCCTAGGTATTAGATTGTGATCTGTTTCGCCTTGATTCGAGGATTGCGCCCTTTCGGGGCACGTAATTCGCTTCGTTGCCTACCCAGCACTTACGTCCTGGGCTTCTGTCATTCCGCCCCGTTCGGGGCTGGATGGTGCCGATCCGAATATTTCTGCTCGACTTACAATCTGGTCCCGGATCGCGAGCTGCATTTTTACGTTCCGGTTCGGGCCAGCGGCGATTCGTTGTGTGCATCTTCTACGGCTTGTTCTTTTGCGAAGCTGTGTACCGTAAGGTTATTTGGTATTTCGTTGGTGGATTCAGAAGCAGTGGCCATCCACTCCTGCAAAGAGCGGTTGCTGGCCCGGCGTTGATCCTCATCTTCAATAACGGCGTATCGGACGAAGCATGACTTCTTTGATAAGAGATCCCGCTCGGGTGAATTGGGCAAAAACAAGCGGCCTAGAGCCATGCCCAGATCATCCGTTTCTGAAATTCGAAACAGGGTGAGGGTGCGCTTCTCATCGAGCGAAGATGTGTGCACAACTGTGACTTCTTCGGCCAATGCGAATAGTCCCGGCTTACTCGGAACTAGCAAAACGCTAAAGCTCGATTCGCAGCGGAACCACTTTGACCATTGCAAGCGGCGATGGTCGAGTTGAGTGGTAAAGCCGTGACGGGCCAGGGAAGCTGAGACCAAGTGTGCGATACCTTCCATGGAGACTCCTCTATTTTCTAATGCTCAATCTGCGCCACTGGGCGAAAGTGGCGTCGCTCCGACGAAGGGGCTGCGCCAGTATTTGACAGTCAGCGTTGTCGCTCCCGTGGGGGATGAACGGCCAAATGGATTGTGCCGAACCGGGAACGGCCACCGCAAAAATCCAAGTTCATTCTCTTAATTCGAGTTTCGAGTGCCGCCACCCGTCACCTCAACGTTTGGCTATCTCGCTTTCAGGCTCGAATTTTCGATTTCGCAACCATTATTTGGAGGCGTTTATGAACTGGGTTGCCAAACAGTACTCCCGTATATGGTGCCTGTCAATAGGGTATCACTACATATTGTATCTGAAAGAATTGACTGGGCTGGTGCGTCGTGTCAATCCAATTTTCCACAGAACTGGCGACCCTGCGCTGTATGGCTGGGCAAACCATTGCCACACAGGCTGGGCCGCCCCTAGGCGGTTGCGATAAATGCATGGGTTCTCTTTCTGGGCGCCGCTATTTCTGGATTGATTGAAGCTTCGCGATGCTGATGAGTGGAGGACATCACGACATAAATGTCCTCGAAGATTGCCTTGGGTGCGACTCGCGTCGTTCCGTCGGAGGATTCCACCAGGTAGTCCCCTGGCTCTCCGCGATGCTCGCGTCCAAGAATGTCAATAAAGGTGAGCGGCTCACTGAGTTGTTTGGCTCGAACTAAAAATCGTGTGCGATACGTCTTCCATCCGTTCGTCTTCTGGTTCGTCGTTTTCACCTGGCTTCCACCCTTGGGGGAGGGAAAGATTGATGGTTGAAGTTTAATAATTTTTCGTAACTGATCTTCGGTTGAAGTGAGGACGAATATACACCCGCAAAACTTCCAGGTATGGTGCACAGGGCGGGAATTCCGAAGTGGGAGTTCCGGATCAGGAGTAGCGATTGAGGAATCCTTCCAAAGTTATGTAAGCCGCGCTGTGGAATGCTTTTAGTCCGACAAACAGATTTCGGGATATCGGACCGGAGTTCTTAGAATCGTCATTTCCACAGAGGCTGCACAGGAAATGCAGAAATGGAGTGAACTGCTGTAACCGGAAAGTTTTATTTCGGATGATAAAGATGGGAAGGAGCTGTTCGACTCAGTTTGTAACTAGACCTTAGCATTTAAGAGTTGTAGAGTCTCACCACCGTGTCACAAGGAGGCTAATGTGAAATGCTTCGTCCATTCGCAAGTGGACGCTGTCGCGAGTTGTAAGCATTGCTACAAGGGGATGTGCGCCGAGTGCGCCAAGGACAGCGGTGTTGGGATGGTCTGTAGTGCGACATGCGGATCCGAGGTAAAGGCCATTCAGGAAATGGTGGAGCGAAACCGGAAAATGTATGGGCTCGCCCCCAAGACGCAGTTGCGAAGTGCAGTATTGTTAGCAATGATGGCAGCGGTTTTCATTGGCTTTGGCTTGTTTTCCAAATTCCACTTCCTGTCAGCCTATCTGATTGCTTTTGGGGTCGTCATGCTCCTTGGCGCGAGCTTTGCGCTCCTCAACAGCCGCAAGATGGCCAAGCTGAATCGCCCCTAATTGGAGCAGGAAGGCTTGAACAAAGGTAATCTGAGTCCTGACGAGGCTTCAATAAATGTCTAAATTCTCTAAGTATGGCGTTCTCATCTGCGGGATTCTTTCGCCGCTTGCCGCGCTTCTTCTTTACGCGCTCGTTTACACGGTATTGACCCGGCGCAGCACCGACCTGGAACACGACTGGCTATTTCGTCTTTCGGTGTCAATTCTCGCGATGGCGGTGCCGTTTCTGGTGACATTGGCGCTCGCGATCAGATCGCACCGGCGGCATGCGCTTACGCTATCCGGGAAAATTGGCCTCGTGATTGCGATTCTTTCCCTCGGACTGGCGTGGAAGCCGATGAGTGACGGCGTTACCCGCTCGAAGCAATCCCGCAATCTGGCGATGCGGGACGTGGCCGCGCCCCTCTTCAATACGCCGGATATATCAGGAAAAGCGCAGCGCCTCGAAGATCATAAAGGCGAGGTTGTGCTGGTCAATATCTGGGCGACCTGGTGCGGACCGTGCCGGGCGGAGATGCCGAAGCTCGACCGTCTATACCAACAGCGGAAGGGAGAGGGATTTATCGTCTTCGGCCTGTCGGACGAAAGCGTCCCGGTGCAACAGAAATTTCTGGAACAAGTTCGGGTGAGCTATCCATTGCTCACACTGAGCGGAGAGGTTCCCAATCTGTATCGCGATATCGCGCGTTATCCGGCAATGTTTCTGATTGACCGAAAAGGACAATTGCAACCCGCGCCAGGTCCGGACCAGCCGTTTGAGAAGGTGGAGGCGGCGGTGGAAGAGTTGCTGAAAAACGGGGATCATTAGCGATCAGACTAACTGTTGCAATCAGGCAATTGCGCAGATCAACTTCATTCATCAACATTTGGTGGTTAAGGATGGCGAAACTGCTGCGAGCCTACTTGCGGTCTTCGGCTAGCTTCCTGGCGATTTCCTGCATGAGCTTGGGTTTTAATTCAGCGAATACGCTATCCACGATTCCGGCGATTGTGGATGCCTCTGCGGCGGCGCGATTGGACGCGGCACCTTCGGTATCCTGCGGGTCGGATTTTTCTTCTCCGCGTATCTGCTTGAACCCGGCAGCAGCCGCTTCCGCTATTTGCGAAGTAAGTTGCGGGCCTGCCACGGATTCGCGAATCTGTCTCCAGTTCTGCCAGGCGGCAGCAAGCTGAGATTCGTTTTCCGATGTTGGGGCTTTTGTATCGAGCGATACATGTGCAGTCTCGACAACTGCTGCGGTGGCCCCGGACGCCTCTGCCGCGGGCATGGCAGAATCGCTAGAAATCGTCCTAAAGGGTTCCGGTGTCTCTGCTGTGGCTGGACTTGGTGCACCAACGGTAAATTCGGCCGGAATTGAAGCCGCCTCGCTTCGCCTCGCCTCAACCTGGCTCGATGAACCTGATGCAGCTGCCGCATACGCGATCTCGCGGTAGGCAGTGGATGTGTCTTCCGCTGCCGCGACTTCTACGGACTCCGGTTTGACATCAGTGGGTTCGGCGGGGCTACTTGCTACTGCTTCGGCCACGGATTCCTGAGCTCTGGGCTCAACCGCGATTTGGGACGGCGGTTCGGAATCTGCGTGAGCGACAGCGTTCTCAGATGCCGCAGGTTCGCTTGCTTCGATAGGTGTCAATTCCTCCACTCGAACTTCGCGAGCCAATTGCGACTCAACAAAACTCTCTGTCGGGAGGCCTTGCACCGCGCCCACAGGTGCATTCTCGCTCGCGCTCACGTTGCTTTTTATTTCCGCTGCCACGACAGCCTGCGCGCTCTCGGCGGCCGCCAAGGCGGCATAGGTTTTTTCCATCTCGGATTCGAGAATCAAATGCGAATCGCCATCCGACAGCGGAACTGGTTCCGCAATCCATCTTGGTCCGCAGACGGCTCCTACTGCGGCCAGCGCGGCGTCGAGGGCGGTGACAGTGCTCTTTTCGGCGCGTGCATTGTTCGGGTCTTCTTCTCGGGCTTTTTCCGAATCGGTGCCTGCTGGAGAAAGCGATGCAACCGCCGCCATGACCTCTGCTTCGCTCGGCGACTGTTCAGTGCCGACTTCCTTCGCCGGAGCTACCGGGACCTCTGACGTTATTGCGTCAGACGATGGCAGTTCAACGACTGCCGGCGCTTCCGAGGTGTCTGCCGCTGAGGAAGCCACTTGATCGGCGGTGTCTGCAAATTTCGTGTCTCCTTTCGCAATACCTTCAGAAGACAAAGACGCAGCATCCGTCTCAGAGGCCTTCGTTTCCATCGCAATGAGCCGTTCGACAGTAAAATTCTCGAACGGTCTCGCCGCTGGATTTTCGCTGGCCGGACTAGTTTCTTGAGCAGCAGGAGCCTCCGGTAATTTTGCCTCCGCGGGTTGTTGGTTACCGCGCCTGCTTAGATCTTGAAACGATGCGCTGACAGTTTTAGGTCGGCTCTCTTCGACACCTTCCCCAACATCTTCCCCAACATCTTCCCCAACATCTTCCTTAGGAACGCTTCGTGGGATGCCTAAGCGTTTCTTCCACCCAGAAGTGGTCTCACTTCCCGGGTCGGTTGACTTGTCCCGGCCTCGGCGCGGCGTTTCGATACCGCTGCCGGCTTTAGCAGAACGTCCTGGCTTGCCCGCAAATGCCTGCGGAACGATTCTGTCTTCCAGTTTGATAATCGCTGCAAGAAGTTCCGTTGAGTCGAACGGCTTGACGATGTGAGCGTCGGCCCGCACCCTTCTCGCCTCGTCCACCTTGAAAGGCTCCAGCTTTCCAACCGTGAGCAATACGGGAATGCGGCTAGTCGCCTGCGACTCTTTCAGCCGCTGGCACACCTCCAGCCCGCCGTATCCTGGCATGTAGACGTCCAGAACGATCAGGTCGGGAACGATCTCGGCAATTTTCTTGAGCGCCGCAGACCCGTTATTGACGGTAATGACTTCGTAACCCGCATCGCTGAGGATTCTACGGCCCATATTTTGAGCCGTCACGCTGTCATCGGCGAGCAGTATTTTCCGCGCCAAATTGATTCCTTTGATGGAACGGGGAGATAACGCGAAGTTAGCTTGTCCGGAACGCTAAGTCAATGAAGATAGGACGGTAACACGTTACGAGGGGTCAATAGAGGCTGACCTTAAGTCACCTCGAAGGGTTTCCAAATTGCGTAGGGCCAGCCGCCCTCGGCTGTCCAGTTGAGAGAAGTTCAATGGCCCTTTTGTCGTCGGCAGGGGGCAATCCGGACCGTCGCACGGCCGCCTCTATGCCGGCTCCTGACCGTAATAAAGCTCTTCCATCGCCGCCTGAACCTTGTCCGACAGCTTATCCATGTCCTCGCGCTTATACGGAGCAGTTGAGATTGGCTGACCGACTCGCATTTCCACCGGACGGCATTTTATGTGGTACGTATCCATGGGAAGCAATTCGAATGTGCCCACGAGCGCCACCGGAACCACGTCCACATGCGCCTTAATTGCGAGGAAGAACGCGCCGCGG
The DNA here is from genome assembly GCA_035999525.1 of Terriglobales bacterium. Classification (GTDB taxonomy): domain Bacteria; phylum Acidobacteriota; class Terriglobia; order Terriglobales; family Acidobacteriaceae; genus PALSA-188. The sequence goes on along the minus strand of DASYGR010000256.1, from coordinate 17,390 downwards.
AGGAACGGTTTGATATCACCGTCAGGAGTTCGCCCACCTTCAGGAAAAATCACCAGCGGTATGCCGTCCTTTAAGGTCTTCAATGCCGCGCGGATGCTGCCCACCGCTGCCGCCGGATTCTGCTGATCAATACAGATTTGCCCCGACCGTTTTAAATGCCACCCCACTATGGGATAAGAAAGCAATTCCTTCTTGAACGCGATCCTGAACTGAAAAGGGAGATTTGCGTACAGCACGGGAATATCCAGTGCTGAAGCGTGATTGACTGCGTAAATGTAGGATTTCGTTGTATCCAGCTTCTCCATTCCAATGACTTTGACTGGTGAGCCAATGGTTTTCATGATCAGCTCGGACCAGAACCGGGCAAAGGCGTGCAAAATCCGTCCCTTTTGACTGGAAAGAGAAACAGGAATCGAGATGATTCCGAGAACGATGGTGTACATCCAAATCAGCGGATCGAAAATTAAGTACGAGCGCAGGCGGCTGAGCAAACCATATTTCTGTAGAGCTGCGTGAGTATCTTTACTTTCGGAATGTCTCGTCTGCGGAATTGGAGAAGGCGGACTAACCTCAGCCTCAGATCGTAGGTTCACGAATTGCGCCCCGCCTGCACTTTGTGGCTCAGGCGTGCGTCTTCCAGATCCACGCCAAGAGCCCGCATCGCCTCTCCTACTACGTATATGGATCCAGTAACCACCACTACTCCATCGTGTCCCGCTAAGGCCTTCGCGCTCTCTAGGGCGGTCGCGACATCTGGCGCATCTAGGATGTCTGTCGAGGCCCGAACCGCCGCCTCACGAATTTCCTCCACCGTGGCGGATCGCGGATTATCGGCCCTGGTCGCAATTACTGTGTGGGCTAGCGGGAAAAGAATCTCGGCAATTTCGCCAATCGCTTTGTCGCGCATGGCTCCGAAGACAAACACCAGGCGCCTGTCCTCGTAGCGGGCCGAAAGGGTTGATCGCAGCGCCCACGCTCCGGCGGGATTGTGGGCTACGTCAAGAATGAATTCCGGAGAGTCGCCTTGCGCCGGCAAGACTTGAAAACGTCCGGGCCAATTCGTCTGCCGAATGCCGATCTCGATTGACTCAGCGGATATGGGGAAATGCCCACCCCACCCTCGCCCGGAAGTTGGGATGGCGCCAAGTTCGGCGGCTGCTGCTATGGCCAGAGCCACGTTTCTGAACTGATGGCGGCCAATGAGTGGAGTCTCCACCATAATTTGCTTCCCCATCACTTGCATGGGATAGCGCGAGAGCGCCACGTCGTCCATCCCAAAATAATCCGCACTTCCTGGACTCACCGGAGGCACATAGGGCACTGCACTCACTGCTCTCGCTTCGAGTTCGAGAATTTTGTTACCAATCACATCATTAGCTTCGGGATGCTGCGGCAGAGTGACGACAACCCCTCCCGGCCGTATAATCCCCGCCTTTTCATTCGCAATCTCAGCGACCGTGTCGCCAAGAAATTTCTGGTGATCCAAAGAAATATCCGTGATCACGCTGATTAAAGGCTCAACAACATTGGTTGCATCAAGCCGCCCTCCCATGCCAACTTCCAACACCGCAATATCAACTTTGTTTTGGGCGAAATACTCAAACGCAATAGCGGTCAGCATCTCAAAAAAACTGGGATGCCACGGCAAATGGCCTTCGGAAACAAGCCTCTCGGCAGCCCGATCCACTAAGTCGTGATACGAAGCAAAATCCCCGTCGCTGATCTGGGCGCCATTAATCCGGATGCGCTCGTTAATCCGCAGCAGGTGCGGAGAAGTGTAGAGTCCGGTCTTTAAACCCGACGCTTCCAGAATCGCAGCCAGCGTCGCCGCGGTGGAACCTTTTCCATTCGTTCCAGCGATCAGGATTCCCGGAAACCGTGTCTCCGGATGGTTCAAAGCGGCCAGCAGCACCCGCATGTGCGCCAGGTCAAACTTGTGGGAAGGCGTTTGAGCCAGTTCGTGGCCCAGCGCATACATCCTAGCAACGGCGCTCTCGTAGGAGGTGATCTCTGCGATCGGGTTCATACGACGGTCACTCGGGAAACAACTCTAGGGTACCAGCTTCGGCGGGACTCAACTTCCGGAATACTGCTTTCGTGAACGCCTACGCGACGTCACTCATGCCTGGGCTGCGTAGCGCAAGCTTGAGGCGTATTTTTTCCTGCAATAGCGCCTGCATGCGTTCTGGCTCATGATTACGCGAACCTTGTAGTTCGTTCTGTATCTGCTCCAGTTTGCGCCGGAGTTGAATGCGGCGCAGTGCCCGCACCGCCCCTTCGATGCGTTCCGCCGTAAGATCCTCTTCCTCTTTCATAAGGATGGCGGCAAGCAGGTTTCGGTCGCTATCGGGTATTTCCAGCTCCAGGATGTTCGACTGCTCCGGCATTCCCTTCAGCAGTGCCTCAATCAGCGATTCGGTCGCCAACCCATCATGAAGCCGTTCGGAATGTAATGCAAACTGGGCTTGCCGGGCCGGATCGAATTCCTCATCAGCGCCTTCACGCGACGAAGTCCGCTCTTCGGAAGCGATCATTTCCGTGGCCGATGCCAGAGCACGAATGAGAATCCTCTCCGCATCCGTCGCCTGATTTTCGACTGGCGCTTTCAGCACCGCGCTGGAACGCTTAGTCGCGGCGTGCCTCAGTTCCTGTCGCAGAATCGCGGAATCAATGCCGAGCTTTTGCGCAATTTCATGCGAGAGTTCGTCGCGGACAATACGGTTCGGCACGCGCTGAATATGCGGCAGCAAATAATTGACCGCCTTTACCTTCGCTTCGGCATTGCGAAGAGGAAACTGCGTCCGCGCCCGCTCAATCAGATAATCGAAATAACGCTGAGAATTGCGGAGAGCCTCGGCATAGGCGTCTTTGCCTTTGCGACGAACATAGAGGTCGGGATCAAATCCTGCTTCGAGCGTGAGCACCTTGATTTGAAACTCCTCTTCGGTTAATAAACCGAGGGTTCGTTCCGTGGCCTTCGCGCCTGCCGTATCCGGATCAAAGTTTACAACGACATTCTTGCTGAACCTTCCCAACAGCTTCGCTTGCAATTCGGTAAACGCCGTTCCGGAACTGGCAATCACATTGTGAAATCCTGCTGCAAAAACCGAAATACAATCCATTTGACCTTCGACGAGGATCGCATAATCCAATTTGCGAATCGCTTCCTTCGCCTGGCTCAAATTGAACAGCACCCTCGACTTCGAATAGATGCCAGTTTCCGGTGAATTCAGATATTTTGGCCCGGCTTTTTCGTCAGTCGCAAGCGTGCGGCCCGTGAACGCAATGACTCGTCCCGCTTCGCTGGCAATCGGAAACATCACCCGATTGCGAAACTTCGAGTACATCGCTTGCAGAGCAACTTCCGGTAATGCGAAGGCCTCCGGCTTCTCGCTGCCAGCTTCTGGTGTGCTGTCCTCAGTACTTTCCCTCCCTTCGTTGTCATTCCGAGGTGGCGTTAGCCGCTGGAAAATCTGCTGTTCCTGACGGCTGTCTTCCGATTGCTTCCACGAGAACAGTCCACTCTCGCGCATTACCTCTTCGGAGAACTCGCCGCGCAGACGGTCCCTCAAAAGAAATCCAGAATCGGGCGCGTAGCCTATTCGGAATTCCCGGATGGTTGCGTCATCCAAGCCGCGCCCCGCTAAATACTCACGCGCCCGGCTGCCCTCGGAACGCTTCAAACATTCCTGAAAGAAATTGCAAGCGCGTTCATGGATTTCGAGCAGCACCGTCCGCAGCTTCGCTTCCCTGGCTTCCGCCGGACTATTAAAGCTGACCTGTGGAATCGCGATGCCGAACTTCTGCGCGACGGCTCTCACCGCCTCCGGAAAAGTAATGTTCTCGATCTTCTGCACGAAGCTGAAGACGTCCCCGGACGCGCTGCATCCGAAGCAATGAAAGAATTGCCGCGTGGCATGAACCGAAAACGAAGGCGTCTTCTCCCCATGAAACGGACAAAGCCCGGTGTAGTTCTGCGCCCCAGCCTTCCGCAGCTTTACGTACTCGCCAATCACGCGGACGATATCCGCCTGCTGCTTGACCGTGTATGCGAAGTCGCCAGGATTTGCCATGAGAAAAAAATTAACTCAGTTGGAAGTGTGAGGCCGAAAGCCGCTGCTGTGAATATAAATGAAGCAAGTTGCTGTGGAGAAGCTGTGCAAGAACCAACTTAGAGGATGAAGTGATTCGGAAAAACCGGCCCAACTCGGCGTCGGGACGCGGGAATTCAAGATCAAGCGTATCCTGAGTGATTAGTATGAAGAGAACAGAACCACAATTTGTAGTCTGTATCCGGAACAAAGATTATCCTGCTTCGCTGGAATTGAGGAAACTGTACCGAGTCATTTCTGATGCAGAAGCTGCTAAACATCAGCAGATCCGAGTAGTAGACGAGTCCGGAGAAGACTACCTCTATCCGGAAGAATATTTCGTTCCCGTCCCATTGCCTCAAGCAGCCGAACGGGCTGTTCTCCGTGCCACATAAAGTCAGCACCTTGACTACCAGTCCCCAGCCGACATCCCGCCTTCCATGGCGCTCGGTACCTTCGTAATTCTCCGCTCGCGAATTCGTTAGGGTAGACCATCGAACCAGCAAATACTTCTAGGATGAGGAACTCTCTTATTTTCGCCACGCTGTTGCTCTGCGCCTTCGCCACGAACTTGTACGCGCAAAACCCCGTTGTCTGGACTGCTGCCGACAGCGCGACTATTCCTTTGGAGCCTGCCAGCCTGCACGCCGGCCGCGTCTACTATCCCGCTGTCGGGGGCGGCGACATGCATGTGCAAATTGACTCCAGATATCCCGTCACCGTGGCCATGGCTTGGGCCGACGAATGGAACGCCGCCATGCAGCCCGGAGCCCCTGGAAATTTCAGCCTCCTCTGCGTGAAGGAGCATGTCACCAGCACGATTTACGAGTGTCATCTTCCCTCCGATCGGCCGATGATCATCACTTTCCGAGATGAGCGCAGGCCCGAGAAGCCCGTCCTCGCCACGATTGGCGCCATCCTTGGACCCGGAGCGCGGCAATTCATTTCGCCCAACGATCTCCACATCCAGTACTATAGGTGCGTTCAGCCTGAGTTCCACTGGCGGCGCATTCTCGACGAAAAATACCAGATCACGCCGGTACCCAAGGTCTACAGTCTGATGACTCCAGACCACGACGGCCAGGAACTCAGCGTGAAGATCAAGTCGCCGATCCCTCTGACGGTCGCTCTCTTGCCATCGCATCTTGCCGACCAGGTCTATGACAAGACCGTGACGCTAACAGACGCCCTCGACCAAACCGGATGCAAGGAACGCGGCGTCCAGTCCATGAACTTCAACTGCACTTTTAATGTCGCCAATGGCACGCAGACCCTGCTGATCCTCCCGGACACCGATTTTTCCGGCCACAAGAAAGCCACTGTCGAGGCCGACACGGTAAAGTGCGTCGAGCATTGTGAGTTATTGAACCCTCCTCCGAATCCGTAGAGCGGAAAATCATGGCTGCCAACGGGAAAAAGCCCGCAGCCAGGTCCTTGTCATTCCGATGCGCGAGCGACGCCCGACACAAGGGATCTACTGTCCTCCGTGCGAAGGTACCTCTCAAAGGAAAAGGCCAACCTGATTTCTCAGATTGGCCTTTATTTCATGCGGGCAACGACCGGATTTTATCTTGAGTGAAGTCGAAGGACTCGCACCACTTTCACGTGCAGTACAATCGGCGCTGCGGTGCTTAACTTCCGTGTTCGGGATTTGTCGGGAAATCGATTTCCGTAAAACTGCCAGGTTTGGCCGCGTTCACTGCTTCCATTATCTGCCGGACATGTGGACGAAGGCCGGGCCATTGTTGCAGCCCTAGAACCACTACTGCGATTTGGCGGCCCTCAAGATTCTGCTGATAGCGCATGTTTTTATCTGTCGTCAGCAACAGTTCGAATCCTGCTTCTTCTGCAGCAGTGAGCAATTCGCCATTCTTGAACGTACCCCAGCCTTGTTGCGCGGCGGTGCGCACAATGTCCAACTAAATAAGGGCGGATCGGAACGGGCGTCGCTTGATCAAAAAGGACAAGCATCCCAAGCGAACCTACGGAGCATAGGCGGGCGCTTCATCCAGGCTGCGGGCGGCAAACTCAATTACAGCTTTGACCTGCTCGCGGTCGAGGCCGTCATACCACTTCATAATGTTATCGATATTTGCTCCGGCTTCAAGATTCTCGAAGATGGCGGATACGGGCATGCGAGTGCCTTTTAGAACCCACGCACCGCTAACCTTGCCCGGGATGCTCTCCACAGCCGAACATTGCGACCAATCAAGAGTGGCCATACCAGAACCTTTTCTAAGGATAATTCCACGCGGCTCCAACAATCAAGGCATACCGTCAAAGCAACGGACAAGAGTGTCCGCTCCACATGATTAAAAGGAAAATGCCAACCGTGATTGGCCTTTATTTGTCCGGCAAAGACATACTCTCATCACACTTTCGCGTGCGGTACAATCGGCCTGCCTTGTTGGACGTACTCCTCCAGATCGGTCAGGCCCTCGTCGCTGCAATCGTCGCTATTGTTAGCTACCGCTTGACCACCAGGAAACCCAAAGAGCTTCCAGTAGCTGCAAAGCGGACGCAGCCGTTTTTTCTTCTTTTGCTCTGCTTATCTGTACTTTTTGGCAGCGTTCAGGGGTACCGTGCCTACCAAGCATCAGAGAGGCTATCAGCCCAACTTGGAAGTATAGAAAGCGCCACGGGCAAATCCAGGCATACTTACTTGCAGTTATACGATCCTATGTCGGTTACAAACGATCCATATCTTCCATTCCGGGTGGGCGAGAAGCCGAATGTAGCCATCAACATGGTTAACGCAGGGGACTGTCAAGTTAAGAGCGCCTTTGACGCAACAGCACTCTTATTGTTACGGCAAGAGGCTATGACAGATGTGGCGATCGCGGCTTAATAGGGGAACAGAATGCTGGCGGCAGAGTGCAGCAATCCAGATGTCATTGGTTGGTATCGGCTTGCCCTTGTCGATTTGGTGGCCGGAACCAAGCGGATCGATTGGTAGTCGCGTGTGGCGGGGGTCTGCACTGTTTTGCCGAAGACGTGCGCTCAGCCGAAGGGGAATCCGAGGAAATAATAGCGCACTATCAGGCTGAGAATGAACCAGGCGGCGCCGACTGTGCCCTTCAGCGTACCGCTGATCTTCGATTTTCCGATACGCGGGTAATAGCTCACCGGGACTTCAACCACACGGTATCCAGCCAGCGCCCCTTTGAGGATCATCTCAACCGCCCAGCCGTAGGTAGTCTCTTCGAGGGCGAGCGCGCGTAATACATCGGCACTGCCAGCGCGAAACGGGCCGAGGTCATTTATTCTTAAACCATAAAGGCGACTAATCAGAAAAGCGGCGAGACGATTACCAAACACCTGATGCCAAGGCATAGCTCCGACAGAACGCAGGCGGGAACCGAGCGTGATGTCTGCACGCCCTTCGATGATGGGCGCTAATAGAATCGGCAGTTCGGAGGGCCGATCGCTGTAGTCGCCATCGAGGAACACAATCACGTCCGGAGAATTTGCCGCGGCCATACCGGTGAGACACGCTCGTCCATATCCGCGGCGCGGTTCCTGAATGACGCGCGCTCCCATTCGTGTGGCGATCTCGGGCGTTCCGTCCTTCGAGTTGCTATCAACAACGATCACTTCCGTCGTGCGATCGGACGGGATGTCCGCTAAAACGTGCGCAATCGCCTGCGCTTCATTATGTGTAGGGATGATGACGGACACTCGCACCTGAACTTGGTCCACTCACCACCAAAGAGAAGATGGCCATCGTTGCGAGAGCCATGCGTCAACGCCCCATCGCCGGCCGGCGCTTCCGATGGCGAGGCCTAGCGATGCGAGAACCGGGACAAGCAATTCCCATATCCACGTGGTGCCCCACTCCGAAACCCAAAGGCTGCCGAGATAGAGGAACGCCACAAACGCGACCGGCCGAGTGAGCAGACCGATGATGAGGAGGACGCCGAGAGAAATTTCGGTCACGGCTTGCAGGGGAGCAGCCATTGCGGCGTGGCTTGCCGCCAGACCCATCACCGCTTTCCAGACGCCAGGGGCGTGATCATGCTGGATGTAATAACTGATCAGACCCGCATAGCCCGCCGGTCTGTAGAGGCCTTTTCCCAGGTTCTCGAAAAATACCCACACAAACATTGCCCCAATCGTCACGCGTATAAGTGCCAACCCGTTTGCGGCTGGCAGTCGGTTGACTTCGGTTGGTGTCGGATTTGCGTTCGGTTCCATAACAACCTCGTGATCTGTGAATGATGCACCGTTTGCGGAATGCGTGGCTGGTTCAGAACGACGACCAAACATCCTATGCCCTTCTTCGCAGCATTGCCAGTGGATGTGCACCGTTTTTCGCTGTGCAGATTTTTTAATCATCCATTCAACTGCGATTGATTTTTCCGTAACCTTCGTATTCCAGAATCGGGGCGAACCAAGTTCCATTCCCCCAGGGGAAAATTCGCAAGTGATTTTGGAGGATGACGATGCAGTTTCAAACTCTGTACCGTTCGGGATGGCGGTTTCTTGCGCTGAGCGGAGCGTTGCTGTCTACGGTTTTTAACTTATTAGATCCCGCAGGGCTTGCCGCGCAAAATACGAAAACCGCTTCGCCAATTAAACATGTGATCATCATTATCGGGGAAAATCGTACTTTCGATCACGTCTTCGCTACTTATAAACCCAAGCCTGGAGAGACGGTTGACAATCTGCTCTCCAAGGAAATCATCAATGCCGATGGGACACCAGGCCCGAACTATTCCTTCTCGGCACAGTACTCCGCGGTGGACAGCACTACTGTGGGAACTGGCAAATTCTCACTGAGTCCCCCCGAAAAGAGTCTGTACGCCAATGTTCCGCCTGTGGCTGCCGGAGGGCCGTCGAGCGGTTCGCAATTGGCGCCGAGCATCACAGTTGCGAAAGCACTTGAGCCGGGATTCCTGGCAAACGGCTATTACAAATTTCTGACCACCGGCGCTACAGGAATACCGAGTGGCAGCGTTGATACACGCATTCCGAACGTGAACAACCTCAACGATGGTGTGTTTCAGCTGACACCCCCACGGCGTCAAGTATGACGACTATGCGAGCAGTCCGGTGCATCGCTTCTATCAAATGTGGCAGCAGGAAGATTGCGATGTGAACTACTCCACTGAAAATAACCCCAGTGGATGTTTGGCGGACTTATTTCCATGGGTGGAAGTGACGGTTGGCGCAGGCACCAATGGCAATCCGCAGCCTGCAGGATTCAACAACCTCAGCACGCATGAAGGTGGAACCTCGATGGAGTTCTTCAACATGCAAAAAGGAGACGCTCCGTACTTGAAGTTTTTGGCCAACAATTACACGATTAGCGATAACTATCATCAAGCAGTGATGGGCGGCACAGGAGCCAACCACATTATGCTCGGGTTCGCCGATGACATCTGGTACAGCGACGGGAAAGGAAACGCGATAGTGCCACCAGCAAACCAGATTGAAAATCCCGACCCGCAGGCTGGGACCAACAATTGGTACACGCAAGATGGGTACAGCGGCGGGACCTACAGTGCTTGCGCCGACACGACTCAGCCGGGGGTGGCTGCAGTCGTGAATTATTTGCAATCTCTGACGCGGCCGATCAAGCCGAATTGCGATCCCGGACACTATTACATCCTGAATAACTACAATCCGGGATTCAATGGCGACGGATCGTCCGCGCAGGCGCTGTCTCCGTTCACCATTCCTCCTACATCCGTTCGCCACATCGGAGATGCGCTGATGGAGAAAAATATTTCATTTAAATATTATGGCGACGGCTGGAGTCTTTACCTGTCGGATCCCACCGAGAGCAATCCTGCGGACGCCTATTGCAACATCTGCAATCCGTTCCAATACGCGACCGACATCATGACCAATGCAACGCTTCGTCAAGAGCACATTCAGACTTGGCGAACTTCTATGAGGACGTCAAGGCAAGCGAGCTTCCGGCGGTCTCCATTATCAAGCCGAGCGGATTTGTGGACGGTCACCCAGCTTCTTCGAAGTTGGATCTATTCGAGGGATTCACGAAGAAGATTGTAGAGGCGATACAGGCGAATCCTGAAGTGTGGGCGAGCACGGCGATTTTTGTCACCTTCGACGAGGGCGGCGGCTATTACGATTCGGGCTACGTTCAACCGCTGGACTTTTTCGGAGACGGCACCCGGATTCCACTGATCATCGTTTCTCCATTTGCCCAGGGCGGCCACGTTAGTCACAGCTACAGTGATCACGTTTCGCTGGTGAAATTCATTGAGCGGAACTGGAAGCTGAAGCCCTTGACAGCGCGAAGCCGGGACAACTATCCGAATCCAAAGACGGCATCTGACAATCCGTATGTGCCGTTGAACACACCTGCGCTGGATGATTTGTTTAGCGCTTTCAACTTTCACCCGTAAGAAACATTGTTCAAATTCCGCGGCGATCAGGACAACACGTTCCTGGTCGCCATTGCTTTTTTTTGCCTGCGCTCGCTACCTGTGGTCGTAACTAATCACGCGCGAAATTTTCCACCCTTCATTTGTATGCCGCCAGACGTGCATAAACTTAGCTGTTGCTGTTAGTTGCTCTGGCTGGCCTCTCTCACTGGAGTAAAAACGATGAATTCCAACTTCCACAGCGCCATAACCTTTGATGGGATATACCTCAAGACTGCCTTCTACGAGCTGTCTTCTCACTCTCGTATCGCTTCCAAAATGCCGCTTGAAGGATTCCATGTTTTGCTGGTAAGAAGTGAGACCATCCCGGTCGTGGTAAAACTCGAGATCGTCCGTGAATAATGTTTCGAGGGTGCGCAGGTCGCGGTCATTGAATGCATTAAACAAGACGCTATCCATGTGAGAAATTTCCTCGTATAACTTTTGCGATGGCGATGAAATTTGCTTGGATTGAATACTCACACGCGTCGTATCAACTTCAATTCTTACTTTCTGTCCCCTCATATCTCCACTGGCAGCGCCTTTCAAGTGATCACCGCTCAAGTGGAGATCGAAGACCAGATGCATCTGGCCTGGTTTTTCGAGGGTGAATTGAACTTCTGAGCCGGCCACTTTGCCATCTTTAATCTCTGATTGCTGATTTTCGTTGCCGCCGGCCGTTCCAGTAATGGTGTTCCGATCCTGCCGGAGAATGAAAAATGCCGTATCGGGTTGGACGGTTCCATCTGGCATGGTGATGACGAAACTGCCGGACCACTTGCCAGATACGTTTGCCTCTTGCGTATCTCCGGAAGCAGACCACGGCGTAAGGCTTCCCATCGCCAACATTGCGAGACATAGGCGTGCTACTCCCTTCACACGAAATCTATTCATGTCCTTTTCCCCTAAGTTGAAACCTGGCCGGAGTGGCCGGCAAAAGCTGATACGGGGGAATCTTGACGAAGTTCGAAGAAATATTTGGGCGGGGCCTACGACGATAAACAGGGCCGGTTTATATATTGTTTTCAGTTACCTTCGAATCCTGCGAATTTCTGCTGCATCCGTTATCCTATAAGCACATTCTTATGGCGACCCCTCGAAGAAACGCCGCCGGTTCCGGCGGGGCAGCACTTATAGATTCTCCTGAAAACGAGCGGGAGCGAGTTCTCGACTTATTCCGGCGCTGGGGATATCTTGAGGCTCGACTCGATCCTCTGGAATTCCTCCAGTCTGAGCGGCATCCCGAGTTGCAAATTGATGGGGAATTCGCGCACGAAGCGCGCGGCTTTTATTGCGGCAGCGTCGGGGCGGAGTTCACCCACATCCCAGATCAGGAACGGCGTGGCTGGATACAGCAGCGAATGGAAGCTGTTCAGCCGGAAGTGAATCAAACCCACGTTTTGGATCAGCTTATTCGCGCCGATCTTTTTGAGCAAGTGCTTCAGCAGCGCTATCTGGGAAGCAAGCGTTTTTCGTTAGAGGGCGTCACCGCGCTCATTCCGCTGGTAGATGAAATTCTCGAAGGCGCCGGCGAACGCGGGGCGATTGAACTCGTCATGGGGATGAGTCATCGCGGCCGATTGAATGTTATTACCCATATCGCGCGACGCGATCCTGCGGAGGTTTACGCTGGATTCGAAGATGTTGACCCGCGCAGCACGCTCGGGGGCGGCGATGTGAAATATCACATGGGAGCGACGGGCGAATACGTCACTCGCAGCGGAGCGAAGGTTCATATTCATCTGGTTTCCAATCCGAGCCACCTGGAGGCGGTTGATCCGGTAACGATCGGGCGTACTCGCGCGAAACAAGATCGAGCCGGGCGAGGTGGAGTCGAAAAATTTCTGCCGCTCTTGGTGCATGGAGACGGCGCGTTCGCTGGGCAGGGGATTTTTGCGGAGACGCTGAATTATGCCGATCTAGCGGGCTTTAGCGTGGGCGGGACGGTTCACGTAATCGTCAATAATTTGATCGGATTTACTACGACGCCCGGTGAGTTGCATTCTGCGCATTTCGCGGCCCAACTCGCGCGCCGACAAAATATTCCAATCTTCCATGTCAATGCCGAGGATGTTGACGCCGTGGTACGCGTGGCGCGCATCGCTCTCGAATATCGCTATACATTTGGCAGCGATGTTGTCGTGGATCTGATCGGTTATCGCCGGCATGGCCATAGCGAAGTGGACGATCCTACGATTACCCAACCGCTGCTTTACAAAGCGATTAAAGACCATCCTCCATTGTGGAAGATTTACGCGGGAAATATCGGCGCGATGGATGTTGACGATCGGGTTCAGGAAATTAAGACTGAGCTCGAAGCTGCGCAGCAGAAAGCTGGCTCAATCAAGAAAAAGCCAACTCTACGCGAATTGCCAGGGTACTGGAATGCTTACAAAGGTGGCCGGTACAAGTCTGAATATGAAGTGGAAACGGCTTTATCCGCCGAGGAACTGCACGAGATCTCGGTGCGGCTCACTACTTATCCGGAGAGCTTCCACATTCACCCCAAGGTGAAAAAGCTGCTTGAACAGCGAGCGGAGATGGGTTTGGGCAAACGCGCGGTGGATTATGGGATGGCTGAAGCGTTGGCCTTTGGGAGCCTTGTGAAAGGCGGCGTGCCAGTGCGCCTGAGCGGCCAGGACAGCCGTCGTGGAACTTTCAATCAACGCCATTCAGTGCTCCTGGACATCGAAAACGAAGAAGAATACGTGCCTCTGCAACACGTTTCGGACGGTCAGGCCGCCTGCGCTATTTACAATTCCACGCTTTCTGAAGCCGGTGTTCTTGGATTTGAGTACGGATACAGCCGTGACTACCCAGAAGCGCTCGTTCTGTGGGAAGCGCAGTTCGGTGATTTTGTGAATGTCGCGCAGGCGGTAATAGATCAGTTCATCAGCGCGGGCGAAGATAAGTGGGGCCTGCTCTCAGGCGTGGTGCTGCTTTTGCCTCATGGATATGAAGGGCAGGGACCCGAGCATTCAAGTGCACGAATCGAACGGTTTCTGCAAGGCGCGGCCCGGGATAACTTTCAAATTGCACAACCTTCAACTGCCGCGCAATATTTTCATCTGTTGCGGCGGCAGGCATTACGCAAGTGGCGTAAGCCACTGGTGATTTTCACGCCGAAGAGCATGTTACGTCATCCCGATGCTTCATCGCTTCTTAGCGAACTAACCGATCAGCAGTTCAGGACGGTGCTCCGCGACATCGAAGTTGGGGATGCCAAGCGCATTTTGCTTTGTACCGGAAAGATTGGACACGAACTGCGGGCGGAAAGAAAAAAGAGAAACGATAATTCCACTGCGATCGTGTTCGTGGAACAGATGTATCCCTTTCCGGAGGCCGAATTGACTGCGGAGTTTGACCGCCATGGCACCAGCGAAATTGTGTGGGTGCAGGAAGAGCCGGCAAACATGGGCGCGTTATCGTACATTTTGCCGCGCCTGCGGAGGATTGCCGGCGCGCGCCCTGTGCTGTCGGTAAAGCGCTCTGCCAGTGCCAGTCCTGCGACGGGGTCAGCGAAAGCTCACGAGATGGAGCAAAAGACGCTGCTTGCACTGTCGTTCCCGAACGGTCATTGAAAAATTATTTTGTGCTGGGACGTTCCGTAACCGGGCCATCGCCGTGTTCTGGCAGCGTGGATTTCGCTCCGCCTGCGAATTCTCCGGTTAGAAGAGCATCCAGACTCGGATAAGCGTAAATGGTAGGCGCGTGGTCTTTCGGTAATCCTCCGGTGTCAGCCGTTGGCCCGTAGTTGCTATGAATCGTGCGTCCCAGCATACGGAGCATCGCCATCAACTGACCGCGGTGATGCGAGGTGTGGGTTAGACGGCGCGTGACTACCCATGCTCGAGATCGGGGGACCTCGAAGAATTTCGTCATCTCTTCCCACCATGTGTCTTCTTGTTTCTGTAATTCAGAAGAGCGCTTTCCGCTGTCCCCGGCGTATTGCCTCATAAATTCCAAACGAGTTTCCTGCTTTGGCAGCGGCGGCGCTCCTACATCAATTCCAAGCATATTTCGGAACCATGCATCCTCGCTCATACACTGATGCACCATCTGTTCGAGAACGCTTCGTCCGGAGGGATCACCCTGCCGAGGGCGGACCGGAAGATCTTCGTCTCTGAATTCGCTCCAGACACTGATGACTTTGATTCGTTCGGTTTCGTAAGTTTCTGTGAGGAAGGTGTATTTCATGGAAGTATTCTCTTCGTGATCCAGTCCACGAAAGCGCAATTACGGCACGGCTTCCACAGAATGTTAACTCAAAGAGCGGTTTCTGTACGTTCGCGGCGGTCTCCTCCGCTGATTGATTCGGTGCGAATACGCCTTGAAGGTTGGGAGAAAGCAGGATCATAATGTGGGCATCTTTAAGGTAGGGCACTATGCTGAGGATATTTCGTTCGTCCAAATTTCAAGGATTCCTGTGCGGCATTCTTGTCCTGATCAGTTTTTCGCCTTGTGCGGTGGCTCAAAAGGGGCAAAGCGGATCGAACCCGAGCCAACCCAACCCAATGCGATCGTCACCTGGCTATTCGGATCTTGACCAAGCACCCTTAACTATCCGAAATCCCGGCGACTTTCCTCTAAAGAAAACCGAAGAAGCAAATTGCTTTCTTCCTCCTCTGGACCGCATTCACAATCTCACAATCGGAATTACCGCTTTGGAAATGCGAAAGAAGGCCAGGGGCGAATATGAGAAGGTCTGCGACGCTCTGAGCGAAAGAAAGTTCGAACAGGCGGAAAAAACTTTGCGGACGGCGACCGAAAAGTATCCTGACTATTCCGCACTGTGGGCCTTGCTGGGGCAAGTACTGGAGAATCGGCAGCAATTACAAGAAGCACGGGAAGCTTGCGGGCACGCTTCGCCAGCAAATTCGAGCTATCTGCCGGGCTACTTGTGCCTGGCTGACATTGCTGCTCGGTCAGGAGACTGGAACGAGGTATTGAAGCAGAGCAAGACGGCTCTTACGATTGATCCATCGAACAACAGCGTGACTTACCTCTACGATGGTCTGGCGAAATTTAATCTGCACTTGCTTAGCCAAGCCGAAGACAGCATCAAGAAGGGTTTGGATATTGACAAAGCTCATCCTGATCCAAGGATGCATTATTTGCTCGCGCAAATCTA
Source organism: Terriglobales bacterium (assembly GCA_035999525.1). Taxonomy (GTDB): domain Bacteria; phylum Acidobacteriota; class Terriglobia; order Terriglobales; family Acidobacteriaceae; genus PALSA-188. Next base: position 1,776 of record DASYGR010000256.1, on the reverse strand, counting down.
CGACGCAGAGGGGGAACGAGCAAACGCAATGACTGAGCTTCGGACTTGTCTCAAGCTGTCAGCGGGCGCTAAAGATGAAAAAGCTATTAAACAGTATCTTTCAAGGCTTGAAAAAGCACCGGCGGACAATTCGAGCGGCAGGCAGGGGGAGCCAGTGTCAAAATAAAGCAAGTGCGTGAATTGGCCTTACTTGAAATGCAACGCAGCTTCAGTGGGTTTCACTGCGCCTGAGCTTTTCATTTTCATTTTCGTTTTCGGTACCGCGTACTTCGGTTTTATGTCGTGGCATCCGGCGTCGCAATATACGCCGCCTGCGGCAGATTCTGGAGCAGGCATCGGCGAGTTAACCGCGACTTCGCGTTCTTCTTCCATAAATTGTTCCACGTCTGCGATCAGCTTCTGGTTTTCCTGGGGCGTTAACCACTTCTTGACCTTGACGAGGTAATCTTCAAAACGAGCAATGGGATCGCGTTTGCGCCAATATTCAAACATTTTTTTAGGAACGTAATCCGCGCTGTCGTGGATGGCATGGCCTTTCATGCGCATCATCTTTGCTTCGATGAGCGTTGGTCCTGCGCCGCACCGCGCCCGTTCACACGACTCATGGGCTGCATCGTAAACTTGGCATGCATCGGTGCCATCTACGATTACTCCGGGAATGCCGTATCCGATCGCTCGTTCCGCGAGATCTTTCACGCGAAATTGCATCTCGGATGGGGTTGAATATCCCCAATGATTACTTTCGATAATCAGCACCAGGCCGAGATCCTGCACTGCGGCGAAGTTGATGCCTTCGTACGTGACGCCGGTTGATTGGCCGCCATCGCCGATGTACGTCATGACAGCGATGTTGCGACCCTGAAGCCGCGCCCCTAGCGCGACGCCGGCCATGACCGGTACTAGATCGCCGAGCATTGAGATTGGCGATACTATATTGCGATTCTGAATGTCTCCGAAGTGAGAAGTGCCATCGCGGCCGCTAGTCGGCGAGTCAGCCTTCGCCATATACTGCATCATCATGTCGCGCGGAGCGAAGCCGCGAACCAGCAGCGATCCCTGGTTGCGAATCATGGGAGCGAGCCAGTCGTCTTTCTGCAACGCATAAGCGGAGGCGCACGAGCATGCTTCCTGACCCAGACCGAAATACACCCCGCCAACAACTTTCCCCTGCTTGTAAAGGTTTTCGAGGGCAGTTTCCATTTTGCGGTTGAGAACCATCCAACGGTAGATCTCGATGCACTGCTTTTTGTCGAGGGATCTCGACTCGCGGATTGGAGGAACGGGTGCGTCGAGATCGCCGGTAATCTCATAGCAGACAGGGGACTCTTCGCAGTTTTGCTGTACGGTGAAGGCGGGCTTCTCGAGCCGATAGTCTGGGACGGTGTAGGTTCGCTGCTGGGGATTTGTGGCCTTAGCGTTCCCGTTTCCGGTTCCGATGTTGTGAGAAGGAGATGCCTTTCGCTTTTTATTATTTCCGGAGTTCCTGCTTGGCTTGATTTTTCTGGACATGCTCGCCGCGTCTCAACTTATCCTAACGTGGAGTGCGATGGGAATCCAGCCTAGGGTAAGGCGATCTCTCTGGATTCCGCTCGGGACGGTCTGGCCTCACGAGATTGCGATATGGAGTTCGCAGTCGACTTCTGGACGAGACTGCCTTGTGTGACTTCCGGTCTGCCATAATTGCGTTGTTGAAATATCGCGTTGTCTGTTTTCTCGACAGTTGTGCTCTAATCGGAGGCAACACACATGGAAAATCATGATCCTGATGATCCGGTA
>DASYGR010000244.1:0-17953 GCA_035999525.1 Terriglobales bacterium | reverse complement strand
TAGACGTTCGACTCAAAAAGAATATTCTTCCCATCCGGCGACCAAAGTTCTCCACTGGCTTCGGTCGCAATCGAAGTCAGCTTGTGCGTGCCCGTCACCGTTCCAGTCGCGCCGTCGAAATCAGCGACCCAGATTTGCGATCCACCTTCTTTCGTGGAGAGGAATGCGAATCGCTTTCCATCCGGCGCCCACCGCGGGCGATCCGCATCCTGATCACCGATGATTTCGCGCTCTTTCCCGCCTGCGAGAGGCACAACCCAGACATGCGGCGTTCTCGTATTTGCTTTCAAATCCACGTCCACCGCAGCAAACAATACCCATTTGCCATCCGGAGAAGGTTCAGGCTCTTCGACGCGTTTGAGCGCCATCATGTCATCGAAGGTGAAGGGATGTTTCTGGGCGAGGAGTGGAACGGGCAACAAAGCGGATAGCAAAATCAACAAAAGACGTCGCATGTGATCTCCTGCGGAATAGAAGCGGAATAGAGAGTGTAAATCAAACGCTGCCGTCTAGGTCTGGAGCCTTGCGGGAATAGAGGTGCTTCGACTCGCAGACCTTCTGCCAGCGGAAGGCCTCATTCGCTCAGCATGACAGAGACATTAGGATTTTGCGGTTGCGACGCACTCCATTATCTCCGCTTCGCTCAACGTGTGGTCCGACGCTTTCGCGCGCTTATAAATTCTTTCGACGATTTCATCGGAACACGCCAATCCGCGCCGCTCCAGCCAGAACAGAACGTTCGATTTTCCGCTCATTGGTCCAATGTCAATGACCTGCTCCATCCCGAATACATGCGACGGCACACCTGAATAAACTGCATTCGCCAACTCAATATCATTTTTTTTGTATGCCTTGATCACCGCCGATGCATGAACTCCGGTTGCGGTGCGAAATGCATCTTCACCAATGACCGGGTAATTTGGCGGAATCGGAACTCCTGTTGCCTTCGACACGGCTTCGCAATAATCGCGGAGCCTGGTCAAGTCCTGTAAATCCCAGGGAGGAATTCCCATCAGTTTGAGATTGACCAACATCAAATCCATTTGAGTATTGCCAACCCTCTCGCCAATGCCTAAGGCGCAAGCATGCACGCAATCCGCGCCCGCCATGAGTGCAGCCATGGAATTCGCAACCCCAAATCCGCGATCGCAGTGACCGTGCCATTCCGCCCGAATTTTTTCTCCGGAGGGTTTCACAACTTCGTCCAACACAAACTTCACCAGCGCGAAAGCTCCAGCCGGGGTGGAATGTCCGGCAGTATCGCAAATCACAATTGCGCGCGCACCGCATCCAATCGCACAAGAGTACAAACGCTTCACCATCTCCGGATCGCAACGCGAAGTGTCTTCTGTGACATACATCACATCCAGGCCTAGCGACAGAGCGTATTTCAGAGCTTTTTCGGTAGTCTGAAGCAGAAAATCGTCAGTCCATCCTTCTGTATAACGGCGAATCGGGCTGGATCCTATAAAAGTTGCTGCCTCAATCGGAAGCCCAGTCCGCTGCACGATGTCAGCAATGGGGCGAATGTCATTCTCATGTGTGCGCGCGGCGCAGTTGGCGCGGATTTTCATCTTCCCCTGAACAATTTCTCTTGCGAGCGCTTCCACGTGCTCCGCCGCACGCTGTCCCGCGCCGGGCAAACCGAGATCGAGGGAATTGATTCCCAAGGCCTCCATCAAATGCAGGATCTGAATTTTCTCTTCGATAGAAGGATCCCGAACCGAAGGAGATTGCAGGCCATCACGTAAGCTCTCGTCATTCAGGAGAACCGGGCGGGACTTCGATAGAGCTTCCGGTGAAATCTGATTCCAGTCGTAAATGAGTTGGGAGGTCTTCACGCAGGATCTTCGCGCTCTTTTTTATTCTACTAAGATTTTCGGCAACCACGACCGCGCAGGCAGGCGACTTTTCATTCCTCACAAATCGCAGCTCGACTCACGGCCAGGCCGATTACTGATCTTGCCTCGATTACGGTCCCCATGCCCTAATATTCAACGCTGACCAAATACAACCCGCTCGCAGGAGCTGTCGCCGCAGCAGCCGAACGATTTCGCGCCTGCAAGATTCGTGTCATGTCTTCCGGTTGAAGGGTTCCTTTGCCTATAAGTAAAAATGTCCCCACCAGATTCCGCACCATGTGGTGAAGAAATCCGTTCCCGCGGACGGTATAAACGAATTCCTCATCCTGCTGCTCCCAGGTTGAATCGAAGATTCTCCGGACATTCGACACGCTCCCGTCTTCCCGCAAACGCTCGGCATCAACTGCGGCGAAAGATGTGAAATCATGCTCACCAACCACAAGATCGGCGGCCTGCTTCATCGTATCCCCGTCCAGCGGATAGGGGTAATGCCATACATAACGGGACAGAAATGGCGAGCAAGTCGCGCCCCTATAAATGCGATACCGGTAGGTTTTTGCTCGCGCGGATTTTCGCGCGTGGAACTCGGCAGGCTCCTCCGTTACGCCAAGCACCCGGATTGAATCCGGCAGCACGTCATTGAGTGCTTTGTGAAGATTCTCCGGCGGTATCGGCGATTCCGTGCAGAACGAGGCCACTTGCACAAGCGCGTGCACGCCGGCATCCGTTCTGCCAGATCCCTGCGGCAAAACGTTTTCCCCGGTCACGCGTCCAATAGCCGAGGACAGTACTCCTTGAATGCTGGCGAAATCCGGCTGCACCTGCCATCCGCAAAAATCGGTGCCGTCGTAGGTTAGAACTACTTTCAGATTCCGCATGCAGGAAACCGCGATTCCATAAAATCTTGAAGCTTCTGGGACTCTTTACGAATCTGTACGGTTTGAGCAAGTTGCCATATTAGAACTGGATGCACGTTCAGCTATACTGTGGCATTCCAGTCTTATCCTGCATGTCGAGGCATTTGCATTGGAGTCGCACAATTTTGACACTCTACAATAATGAAGCTCTGCAATTGCGCCCGACAATAAATGAAACCTGACCGTAGTGTTATACGTAACACGCTTGACCAGGGAGAAGCAGTCTTTATTTTCAGCCTTAATGTTTGGAGATGATCGAATGTCTTTGTCCAGTCTGATTTCACCGCGGCTCGCCCTAGCAGTTATTCTTGCGGGACTTGTTTCAGGCAGCTGTTTTTCTCAAGATGCGCAACAGGCCGCCCAGCCAGTCCCTGCCACGCCAACGCCGCAGGGTCACTCCTTCGTCGTAAAAGATTATTCCAAGCCGCGCTCGGCATTCCCGAACATTCTCGCGCCTTATAAGTCACGAACCGTCGAAGAGCCGAATCTCACCAATACCTCTCGCATTGATCAATTGCTTCATGACGGCAAGCTCATGCTTTCCATGGATGACGCTGTCGCCCTGGCACTTGAGAACAACCTCGACATCGCCATTGCGCGCTATAACCTCAATATCGCCGATACCGACATTTTACGGGCGAAGGCGGGAGCCAATATCCTGGGCGTGAATTCGGGAATAGTACAAAATACCCCGGGCGGCGGAGTCGGCGGGCTGGGTGGAACCGTAGGTTCTGGTGCTGGTGGCACGGCCCCAGCATCTGGCGGAATTGGCGCCGGAACCAACGGATTGGTGAATTCGACTCTCGGCGTCGGCGCTCCCATCACGAGTTTCGACCCAATCATTACTGGTACTTTCCAGATGGATCGTGGCCACTCTCTCTCTACCAGTGCGTTCAATGGTGTTCCCATTCTCAGTAACAATACCGGGACCGCGGACGTTGCCTATCAGCAGGGTTTTCGCTCGGGCACGATTATGTCGGTGGGATTCAATAACATTCATCAAACCACCAATCAGCCTTTCAGTACCTTAAGCCCGGTTGTGAGTTCCAATTTCCAATTCAAGCTTACGCAACCTTTGTTGCAGGGTTTTGGTTTTCTCCCTAACACCCGATTTATCCGTTTGGCAAAGAATAACCGGGAGATTTCTGATGTCGCTTTCCGCCTCCAGATCATCACTACTGTAGATCAGATCGAAAACATGTATTGGAACCTCGTTTACGCCTACGAGAACGTGAAGGTACAACGAGAAGCGCTGGCCTTTGCCCAGAAAACCATGTCCGACACGCAGAAGCAGGTACAAATCGGGAGCATGGCGCCAATTCAAGTGGTGGGCGCGCAAAGCACCGTCGCGACTGACCAGCAGGCTTTGATTCTGGCTCAGACCAATCTTGAGCAACAAGAGTTGCTCATGAAAAACGCTCTTAGTCGCACATTGATGGATCCAGTGCTGGCCGAGGCGGAAGTCATTCCTACGTCTGATCTTCAATTGCCCGCGCAGGAAGCGGTGATACCCACTCAGGATCTGATCAATGATGCGCTGAATCACCGGGCCGAACTCGCGGAATCGAAAATAGACCTCACGAGCCGGGATATGAGTAACAAAGCGGTTCGTAATGCATTGCGGCCAACGCTAAACTTGTTTGCCTACTATGGCGGATCAGGATTGGGCGGCGACATTAACCCTAACGCCCAGCTTTGTAGCGCTACGAATCCCAGCGCCTTTTGCCTTAACCCTTCTGCGCTGCCTCCGCAGTTCGCTACGTCGCGTGCCGTTGGCTATGGCACGGCGCTGGATAATCTGGTCACGTCAGCAGCGCCAGATAAAGGCGTGGGCCTGACTCTGAACGTCCCCCTGAGAAACCGCGCCGCGCAAGCGGCTCAGGTTCGGTCGGAATTGGAATTTCGCCAGGCGCAGATGCGGCTGCAACAGATTGAAAACCAGATTCGCATCGAAGTGCGGGTAGCACAATTCTCACTCCAGCAGAATCGCGCAGCCGTGGAAGCGGCACGGGCCTCTACGGAATATGCCCGGCAGACTCTCGACGCCGAGCAGAAAAAGCTGGCGTTGGGCGCTTCGACTTCAACCCTGGTGCTGCAGAATCAGTCGGCATTGACGACCGCAGAGTCGAATCTAGTATCCGCAATGGCGGCTTATGAGAAATCGCGCGTTGAGATGGATCGCGCAACAGGTCTGCTTCTCGACCACGCCCAGATCGTCATAGACGATGCCGAACGCGGAGAAGTTACTCACATGCCCAAAGTTCCCGATATAGCTCCCCGTAAAGATGTGGAGTCAGTAATGCCAGCGTCACCGCCGCAGACGCAGCCAACTCCGCCCCCACAGCAATAGCGCGGCTAGATTTCAACAAATGGGGATATGTGAGAATGAAGCGATAGACGACCGATCGCTTATTCCCCGCCCACGGTCAGGCCATCAATGCGAATCGTTGGACAGGCGACCGAGCCGCGGAATTCGAGATCATTGCCGATCTCAGAGATGTTAAAAAATAATTCCTTAAGATTGCCAGCCACCGTGATTTCTTCTACGGGGAACGCCAGCTCTCCACCGGAAATCCACATCCCGGAAGCCCCTCGGGAATAGTCGCCGGTGACAAGATTTGCGCCGTGTCCGAGAAACTCTGTTACGTAGAGTCCTTCTTTGATGTTTAAGATGATCTGCTGCGGAGTTTTCTCGCCCGCCTGCAAAAAGTAATTTCCCGGACCGATTCCTGGAGTGCCAGCCAATCCGCGTGAAGCATTTGCAGTTGTCTCCAGCCCAAGTTTCTTTGCGGTGTAGGTGTTCAGCAGATAAGACTTCAGCACGCCGTTTTCAATGACGACAGTGCGCCTTGTAGGAATGCCTTCGCCATCAAAAGGGCTCGTGCCGAAGCCGCCGGGAATGGTTCCATCATCAATAACTGTGACTTGATCGCCTGCGATCTTTTGCCCTAATTTTCCGGCTAGGAATGAGGCTCCGCGATAGACCGAATCTCCGTTGATTCCCTCAAAGATGTGCTCGAGGATCGAAGTCGCGACCATGGGATCGAACACAATCGGCACCTGCGCCGTTTTCGCTTTCTTCGCGCCGAGCCTGCGCAACGTCCGCTGTGCAGCGATCTTGCCAACTTGCTCAGGAGAATCCAATCGCCCCAGGCTTCTTGCGACAGAAAACCAGTAGTCACGCTGCATGGCCCCGTTCTCGGATTGCGCGATGGGAATCGCTGCGATCGAGCAATACGAACGTTTATATTCGCCTACGAAACCATGGGAGTTTGCCAAAATCTTGTGGCCGGTCGCAGCGTCGAAAGATCCGCCTTCGGAATTCTTGATGCGAGGATCAAAGTCGAGCGCGGCCTTCTCGGTGCGGCGCGCGTAGTTGATTCTTTCTTCGCCGGGCAAAGAATAGACGTCGGCCGAATACAAATCGAGGTCGCCAGACAGTGAACCGAGTTGCGATGGTTCGGGAATCCCCGAGTACGGATCTTCGGATGTGATTTTGGCCAGTGTGAGAGCTGAATTCAACATTCGATTCAGTCCGTCGCGGGAAAAGTCGCTGGAGTAGGTACTGGCTGAGCGCTTGCCGTGGAATACGCGGACACCGATGGACTTCGATCCGGATTCCTTCAATGTCTCGACTTGGCCCAGGCGGACTAGTGTCGAAAATTCATCGCCTTCGCGGACTACGCATTCGGCGGCCGTAGTGCCTCCCGCCATCGCGCGCTTAACGATATCCTGAGCCAGATTGCGAAGGTCAGTTTCTAGTTTTGAATCGCTGGTTTCGACTTGCGTTGTTGGCATTGAATCCTTTTCGGAAGAAGATCAAAAGCAGATTCCTCGGCACGCTTTCACCGCGCAAGCGCGACTACCGACGGCTCGGAATGACAATGTTGGAAAAGCTACTGCATGAACCCGCCAACATCTTTCTTGGCGGTACCGCCTACCGTCAGGCGATCAATTTTTATGGTCGGTATGCCGACACCAACTGGGACAGCCTGCCCATCTTTTCCACAGGTTCCGACCCCTTCATCGAGCTTGAGGTCATTTCCAACCATCGACACTCGCGTCAGAACGTCCGGGCCGTTGCCGATCAAAGTAGCGCCTTTGATCGGAGCCGTAATCCGGCCATCCTCGATCATGTAGGCTTCGGAAGCGGCGAAGACGAACTTGCCGTTAGTGATGTCCACCTGTCCTCCCCCAAAATTCACGGCGTAAACGCCGTGCTTGACGGAACGAATAATGTCTTCCGGAGCGTCGTCACCCGCAAGCATGTAAGTATTGGTCATGCGCGGCATGGGAATGTGCTCATAGCTTTCGCGGCGGCCATTGCCGGTATCTGCCACACCAAGAAGGCGAGCCGAGAGCTTATCGCTGAGGTATCCCTTCAGGATTCCATTCTCGATGAGCACAGTGTTCTGAGTGGGTGCCCCCTCGTCATCCACGTTCAGCGAACCCCGGCGGCCAGGCATGGTTCCGTTGTCCACCACGGTGCATTTTTCGCTGGCTACACGCCTGCCGATCAGGCCGGCGAACGCCGAGGTTTGCTTGCGATTGAAATCCGCTTCCAATCCGTGACCCACGGCTTCATGCAGCAGCACGCCGGGCCACCCCGGCCCGAGGACCACTTCCATTTCTCCAGCCGGAGCCTCCCGAGCGTCTAATTGCAAAATCGCTTGCCGGGAAGCTTCTTTGGCGAAGTATTCAGGTGTTTTTTCTCCGAAAAAGAAATCCAGTGCGACGCGGCCGCCCCCGCCTGAACTTCCGCGCGCGGAATTGGTTTCGGTCTTCGCGATGCAGGATACGTTCAATCGCGCGAGTGGTTGGGAGTCTTCAGCGAAAGCGCCATCTGACCCAATTACCAGGATGTTGCGAAGCTCGTCCATAAAACTGGCGCGAACTTCTTTGATTCGGGGATCATAAGCTCGTGCTGTTTTGTCGGCGCGCATTACCAGCTCAACCTTGGCGGATATTTCGGCATCCACGGAAGGAAGGGCTATTGGGTATAGGCTGCGAGCCGGTTTTTCCTGGAAACCCACAACCGGTGTCTTGGCCGGGCCGGTCGCGATTAACGCCGCGGTTCGCGCCGCGTGCAAGATGCGTTCCGGCGAAAGGTCGTCGGTATAGGCGTATCCGGTGCGCTCGCCCGAAATGACACGAACGCCACATCCAGCCGAAATGCCCTGCGATGCCGACTTGACCATGGATTCATCCATGCTCAAGGCCGTAGAAGAAAGATATTCAAAATACAGGTCGGCGTAGTCTCCGCCCGCTGATAGCGCCGCCGCCAGGTAGCTCTCCAAGCCGCGCTCGGTTAGTCCGTAATGTTCGAAAAAAAACCTATTTTTATCCACGTTAATTGGATGCCGCCTTGCCGGGAAAGACTCCCTTGATGGTGTTTCTAGATTATCCCATATCAAGTTACGGACGAAACCGGCGGGGTTGAATCATTGGTCACTCGTCACAGACAGAGCTTTGCCGAATTGACACAATGCCGGCATGACTCCTGAATCGTTGGCTCGCGAAGTGGAAGAATTTCTCCTGGCCACCGAGACCGCCGTCGTTGTCGAAGACGGGGACATTATTTTTGATCTCGCGCAAACGAAGTACTCCGTATCGGGAGAGATTCATAAGTGCCTGCTGCATATGTGGTCATCGGAAAGGAACGTTGTGCGGCGCGTGCTCGATGCCGAAGCCAAAAAGGATGTCCTGCTGCTGCACGTTCAAAGGTTGGGGCAAAACAAACCGACCAAGCTGGAAATTTTCCGCAACCGCGACTGGCGAACCCCGTCGGCGAAAAAAGTATCGAGATTGGGATATCAACGGTTGCTCCAAAGAGTGCTTCAACGACGATTCCCGGGATTCACCGTTTCGCACCTGACTACTGCAACCGATCTGAAACATTCGTTCGGCCCGATTTACACGAGGGGGATTGTGCAGAGAGGCCAGTCTGCCTTCGCAGTTTTGGGCGTAAATGCTCAGGAAACTCAGGGATCTATTGACGCAGCCCTCACTTTCGGCATTTTGTGGCTGGATCATTGCCGGCAAACGCATGCGAGGCTAGTCGTGGAAGGCCTTAAGCTTTTTGTTCCAGAGAAGAGCTCGGCGGTCATCAAGGAGCGGATGGCCCATCTGAATCCCGGCGCAGCCAAGTGGCAATTGTACGAACTGAAAGAGCGAGACGCCGAACTAGTCGAAATAGATATCTCGGACCGCGGCAATATAGCAACTCGCCTCGTTCACTCGCCTGATGAAACTGCCGTCCGTGAGCGTTTCGCAGACTCAATCGCACAGATTCGCGACATTATGCCGGAGGCTGAAATTGCTATTTTGTCTTCGGCGGAAATTGCCTTTCGACGCCATGGTCTGGAGTTCGCTCAAGCGCGGCTCACTCACGATCCGGCGTCGTTTCGTAGTTCTACCGAGATTATTTTCGGCGTGGGGCGGGCCGAAAGGGTCCTCACCGATTTGAATCAGGAATATTTCAGGGCGCTCGTTCGAAGCATTGGGGAAGTCCGTCATCCCGAAGGCCCGCGGGATCATCCTCTCTGGCGGATGCATCCAGAGCGCTGGCTGGAATCTTTGGTGGTGCTCAATCTCGCCCATCTCGACGGAGAACTTGGGGGAAGACTCCAATATTCCCAAGTCCCAGCGTTTTCGGCTTCGGACAGGGCAATGATTGACGTACTGACGACCACCCGGGAAGGACGCCTTGCCGTGGTCGAACTCAAAGCCGATGAAGACATACATCTTCCATTGCAAGGCCTCGATTATTGGTCAAGAGTCGCTTGGCATCACGCTCGCGGGGATTTCGCGCGATTCGGATATTTTGCTGGCGTCGAGATTTCGGGGCGCGATCCACTATTGTTTCTCGTTGCTCCCGCCTTGCGTGTTCACCCCACGACGGACATCTTGATGCACTATTTCTCTCCTAAAATTGACTGGGTGCTGGTGGGAATTGATGAGCGCTGGCGCGACAATCTGAAAACCATATTTCGCAAACGCAGCGGAAAGACCAATGCTGGTCAGGAACGCTCGCAGGTTGCCTGATCAGCTTCATGTCGCACGTCATTTGGCTTGACTGCTCTATTCCGGGCGGCTGAACCCTATCCCGACGTGCAATACTAGACATCCTAAGGACAAGGATCGTTCGTGAAATTCTCTCATCTGCTCACCGCGCCCAATCAGCTTACGTTGCTGCGAATGGCGTTCCTGCCGTTTATCGTAATCAGATTGGTGGAAGGCCATTATGTGGCGGCCCTGATTCTATTCGTGCTTGCAGGCCTTAGCGACGGCTTGGATGGCCTGCTCGCGCGCACGCTGAAGCAGCAGACGTTGTTGGGGCAGTATCTCGATCCGATTGCTGATAAACTGCTTCTGAGCACAATGTTTCTTGTGCTTTCAATCCTTCGCAAGGTGCCATGGAAATTTACGGTAGTGGTGTTTAGCCGCGACGTCTCCATCCTGTTTGCCAGCGCCGTTCTTTTTGCTATTGCGGGGCTGCGCGATTTCCGCCCAAGCATCTTTGGCAAGGCCAACACATTTGCGCAGGTGGCCGCTGTATTTTTTGTGATGCTGCTCGAAGTGGAACCGGCGCGCTGGATTTGGATTGCCCGCACGACGTTTTTGCGCGCCACTTTCCTGTTCACGATAATTTCCGCGCTGCATTACATCGTACTCGTGGGGCAGCGTCTGCACGGCCCGCAACCGGCACCTTCAACAAAATCCGCAGGCAGCGTTTGACCGCATTTCCGCCGTCCCCCTAGAACTGGTTCTGTGCGTTTTGGTCCTTAACCATGGCCCTGCGGCTCTACAACACGATGTCTGCGGGTATTGAAGAGTTCGTTCCTCTTGAACCGAACCGAGTGCGTATGTATGCATGCGGTCCAACGGTTTACGACTATGGCCATATCGGTAATTTTCGAACTTTTGTCGCTATTGATCTTCTCGTTCGATTCTTGCGGCAGAGTGGATACGACGTGCGTCACGTCATGAATATCACCGACGTGGATGACAAGATTATCCGCAATTCCGCGCGGGATGGCGTAGGAGTCAAGGAATACACAGCGAAATTTGAAAAGGCATTCCTGGAAGATTTGGCAGCACTCAATATCAAGCAACCGGAACTGGTTCATGCGACAGACCACATTCCGGAGATGGCTAAATTCGTGGCGGACTTGCAACAGAAGGGGTATGCGTATCGCGCCGAAGATGGATCTTACTATTTCCGTATAGCGAAGTTCCCGGGCTACGGAAAACTTTCTAAACGTGATTTTGCCGGAATGGAAGATGGGGCGCGGGTAGATGTTGACGAATACGAAAAAGATAATGCTCGGGACTTCGCGCTTTGGAAGGCACCCAAGCCCGGTGAAGCATTTTGGAAGAGCGAGATCGGCCCGGGAAGGCCGGGTTGGCATATCGAGTGTTCAGTGATGTCCATGGAAGAATTAGGCGAGACTTTCGATTTACATGCTGGAGGAGAAGACCTCATCTTCCCCCATCATGAAAATGAAATCGCCCAATCCGAAGCCCAGACGGGGAAGCCGTTCGCCCGCTTCTGGTTTCACGCGCGATTTCTGCTGGTTGAAGGCGAGAAGATGTCAAAGAGCCAGGGAAACTTCTATACCCTGCGTGATCTCGTCTTAAAGGGGCACAAACCATCGGCCATTCGTTACTTGCTGGCTTCGGTTCCTTATCGCAATCAAGTCAACTTTACTTTCGATGGATTGCAGCAGGCGTCGGCGTCCGTGGAACGTTTGCGAAACTTTGAAAGTCGCATTTCGGCCGGTCACTTTCCGGAAGGCTCGACTGATGCCATGACTGAACTGGCAAAGCAGGCTCAAGATCGCATGCGCGCCGGAATGGAAGACGATCTCAATACGGCCCAAGCGCAAGCGGCGATTTTCGATCTGATACGCGCCGCAAACGCCGCCATGGATGCAGGGCAGCTCAAACAGGGTGATGTGCCGCTTTTGCTCGATGCCCTTGCCCAGTTCGATGAAATATTTGCGGTGTTGAAAGATGACGACGGTCCAAAGATGAAGGCCATTGCGGAATGGGCGAAGAAGGAAGGACGCGAAGCCGAGATCAGCGGCGAACTCCTGGAGTCCGTTGCGGCTCAGCAACTGTCTGATGCGGACATTGAAAAGAAACTCTCCGACATGGAAGCTGCTAGAAAAGCTAAGACTTTCGATATCTCCGACAAAATTCGCGGCGAGCTCGCAGCCGCCGGCATTGTTGTTGAAAACAGCAAAGAAGGGGTCCGCTGGCACAGGAAGTAGGCGCTGAGTCGAAAACTGGCCTTGTGAAATAAGGCATTAGTCGTTGAACAATCAACCATTTGCAATCGGGAAGCGCATTATGCTCTTTTGTTCTGGCGTGAGCGATTGCCAGACCCCGAAGGGAATCTTATTGACCTCCCGGCTACAGTCGGCGTACCAGTGTCGCACGTAACGAATAGTAAGAAGCGCTCGCGGAATATCTGTCGCATTTGGAGTACCGCGATGCAAGGCCCAAGGATGACGAATAAGCACGTCGCCTGAATTCAGAGTCACTGCCTGCGTTTCAATCTCTCGATTTGTAATAGAGCGCAAGGCTTCGGCTCTCGACATTCTGTGTGTGCCGGGCGCAATTTCGATTGGACCATGTTCTTTCGTGATGTCCATGAGTCCAAAGTTCACCACCAGCATGTAAATAGGCACGGACAAGTTGGGAACTTCTGGAAACAAAGGGCGTTGGTAATCCACGTGAAAGTCCTGATGCTTTGAGCCTTGCACTGGAGCATCACAACCCCATTGATCGGCTATCACGCAATCATCCATCGCACCGCGAATGATGTTAAGAAGTTCGGCGTCGAAGAAAAACTCGGGTGCAAAACACGGGGGCTCAAACGGCATAGCTAGAAAGTGACGATTCTCGCCGCGATTAGGCTTGTCGTGATTTCTCTCCACATAATCTAAGAGGATGGGCCAAAACGCTTCCCGGCAACCTTGAATCACAGGGGGAGCAAAATGGCCCTTGAGAACACAAAAGCCCTTGTCTTGAATTTCAGCAAGTTTCCCCTCTTTGGTAATTGGGAATGGCGTGTCCATTGTAGCTGTTCGCAAGAGACCGTACTCCATCGTGTGCATGTATCGGAAATAGAGATGTTTCGCCTTGAGCTCGTTTAGCAAGACTGCGTTTGATGATCAACTATTCGGCGTAGCGTCTGATAAATTTCCTTCACCTCGAGTTCCGTTTCCGCCAGCGATCCGGAGTTATCAATCACATAATCTGCAGCTTCAATTTTCACTTCATCTGGCCATTGCGCGGCGAGACGCCGGGCTATTTCTAGTCGCGCGTGTTCAATAGCTATTTTCCTGCTATTCGCCCATCGTTCGGCGCGCTGCTCTGCACGGCAAGTGACGACCACAAGTTTGTCGAAATGGTCTGCCAGGTTTGCTTCCAGTATCAAGGCCGCTTCCACAATGGCAATGGCCTTGGGATCTCGCCGTCCTACTTCTTCCATCCACGCTTCCTGCTTCTGAATTACCGGAGGATGGACGATCTGATTCAGCTCCTCAATGCGAGTTGCCGACGTGGATGAACCCGATCCGAACGCAGCTTTCGCAAGTTTGGGACGATTGACTGTCCCATCCGCGTTAAGGATGTCATTCCCGAAGCGTCGGACTATTTCCTGGTGGACCGCTTCCCCAGGCTTCATGAGATCGTGTGCAATATCGTCAGCTCGAATGACATACGCACCAAGGTCAGCAAACATTTTTTCGACAACCGTCTTCCCGGACGCGATTCCTCCCGTCAAACCAATCTTTAGCACGCGACGCTCAGCCGAACTCCGCTGCCTCGTCGCAGCCGCGCCGCCCGCACCGTGTTGGACATTAACACCGCGATGGTCAGCGGCCCCACGCCTCCGGGAACCGGCGTAAGATAGCCTGCAATTTGTGCTACCTCCGGATGAACATCCCCCACCAGCGTCGAGCCCTTGGCTTTGAATGCTTCTTCCCGCTTGGCGTTTCCGGCAAACAGCCTTTCGAATTCGGATTGATCCGTAACCTTATTCATTCCGACATCAATCACGGTTGCTCCCGGCTTCACGTAATCGCGTGTAATCATTCCTGCGCGCCCTATCGCGGCGATCAAGATATCCGCACGCCGGCAGACGCTCGGCAGATCGCGAGTTTTCGAATGGCATACCGTAACCGTCGCGTTGCCATTGATCAATAACATTGCCACTGGCTTGCCTACTATGTCGCTCCGTCCGACCACTACAGCTTCTTGACCCGAGATAGGGATGTTGCTTCGCTTCAAAATTTCAATGACTCCCGCGGGAGTGCAGGGAACCAGCCCGGGGCGCTGTGTTGATAAGAAACCGACATTAATGGGATGAAATCCGTCAACATCTTTCGCGGGGTTTACGGCCATCAGCACTTCCTTCGAATCAACCTGCGGCGGCAACGGCAGTTGGACAAGAATTCCATCAATATCGTCTCGCAGATTAAGTCCGGTTACGAGTTCCAGCAATTCTTCCGTCGAGACGTTTTCTGCGGGAGTATGTTTCTCGCTGTAGATGCCGACCTCTTCGCAGCTTTTTACTTTCCCGCGGACGTAAATCTCGGAAGCAGGATTATGACCAACCAACACGACCGCCAGCCCTGGGCGAATTCCCGCATCCGTCATGGTTTTCACTTCGGTAGCCACTTCGGTGCGAATCTGCGCGGAGATTTTATTTCCATCTAGAATCGTCGCTGCCATGAACTCTCCGTCCTCGTTTTTAAAAGTCTTATCCTCATTTCTCTACCACGCCTTGCTTGAAATATCTTGGCCTCAAGTTTCGCATGAAGCGGGAACAATTACCTGCGAACATTGGCCTCCGCAAATTCGCGCACCCGATCCAGCGACATTTGCAGTTGAGAATGAAATGCCTCCATCTGATGGTCGTCCGCATTCAATGGTACGAGAATTTTCTGGCTCACCCGCATGAAAGCCCGTGAGAACGGCTTGGGAATCATGCAACCGTCCCATGTCTTTAGAATCCACGGATTTTCTATGGCGATATGAAATGCCACCATCGGCGCGCCCGTGGCCTTCGCCAAAAGCACCGGGCCGGGCTTGGCAACATACTTCGGGCCCTTCGGGCCATCAATCGTAAACGCGACTGTCTGGCCATTTGCAAGCTCTCGCCGCATCTCCAGCAGTGCTCGAACTGCGCGGCGGCTGCTTGATCCGCGAATTTTCACAAAACCAAATTTTCGGATAATTCTGCCCGTATATTCGCCGTCAAAGCTGTCGCTCGACATCACCCGAATACCTAAATTGCGCCAGACATAAATCGCGGGAAACACACAATTGTGCCAGAACGAAAGCACCATGGGACGCGTTTCCAACCCTAGGGGTCCACCGTCTTCAAATGAAACCGCGATTTTCATCGTTGGCGCGATCAGCCGTATCGCCGCAACTCCAGTCCATGTGATCAGTGACAGCAGAATTCTTTGTTTTAACGTGAATCTTGGAGCGGATGGAGCCTGAGCTGGCGGGACGGCTGTTGTGGAAGCTACGCTCACAGTGGCTATTGTAGCTTCGGTTGAAGACAAGAATGAATGCCTGACAGGGCTAGGGTTCCGAGTCGCAGGTTTAAACTGAGGAAGGGCCACCAACATCTTCCGTGCATAAAATTACATTTCTTTCTTTGGGGTCGAATATTGGCGATCGCATGGCCAACATAATGACGGCATTCGATTACCTGCGCGAGGTCGGGGAGATCGTCGGCGTCTCTTCAATCTATGAAACGGAGCCAGTTGAGTTCACGGCCCAACCCTGGTTCCTGAATTGCGTCGCCAAACTCGATACCGAGAAAATGCCGAAGCAACTACTCACGGCAATTCTCAAAATCGAGCAAAGTATGGGCCGCCGGCGTCAACAGAAGAAAGGTCCTCGAATTATTGATATAGACATCTTGTTGTTTGGAAATTCCACAATTGATGCTGAAGGCCTCACGATTCCGCATCCGTCGCTTCATCAGCGGCGTTTTGTGCTGGAACCTTTGGTGGAAATTGCTCCCGGCGTGCGCCATCCCGTATTGAAGCGGACTGTGCAAGAGCTGCTTGCCGAATTGCCTCCGGGTCAAACCGTGCGGCGCACTAAGGGGCCGCCAGACTTGGGAGCGGGCCTTAGCGGAAGATCCCTTTGAAAAACCCTTTTACTTTCCCAAAAATATTATGGTGCTGCTTTTCGGTTGTGATGATTGTGATTCTGGATGGAGGCGGAACTACCTTCTGAGGCGCCGCTGCTGGGTCAGATTCACTCGCTGAATTTTTCGCCTTTACTTCGGGTGCGGTCTTCGCCGGGGGCAAATCGGAAGCGCGGAAGATCAGCGGCGCCTCCACCTGTGCCTGAACGTCATTTGGTTTCGATGGCGGCGGTGCCGAAGTTTCCGAGCCAGCGGGTTCTTGTGCTGGAATGCCCGCTTCAGGCTCGCTTCCGATCGCTCGCTGGGTTGTTGGCGAACTCGCCTGCGCCAACTGCACCGATGACGGCACTTTTGAATCTGGGATTACAGGGCCAGTCGGTGCTGCCGCGCGCATAACGGGCGCCGGGGTCGGACATCCGCAGCTTCCAATCATGTTGTGATCCGCAGCGGACAGCCGTCCTGAATGAAACATTACTTGCTCGCTCGGCTTCACTTCGTAGCTTCCGGTTCCCATCAATTCAGAAACAATTGCGGAACGCGTATTTCCCGGCAGTGCACTCACGCACGTATTTCCGCGTGTGTCCGCGCTAATCGCATATTCAAAGATGCCCGGCCCGGCGAGAAGAATACGAAAATCGGGCGTAAGGACGGAGTCAATCGAGGTACCGAGATTGTAGTGAGTTTCCAGGGCGCCAGTACTCATGCCCAGCATCAAGTCATGTCCGTTCGACGATGTTGTGACCGAGGCCGTGGTTCGTGGGCATAGATGAACTTCCCCGTTTCTTCCCAAACTGAGGACGGCGGTATCCGTTCCTGCCGTGATCGTCGAGCCTGGTTCGATTCGATTGCCCGCGAATATTACGGCGCCGAACCCTCCAGGAGTGACCGGGACAAGTCCTACTTGTGCTCCCGAAGATAAGCCGGGGAGCGAAGGTGGCTCGGAAGAAGTTGTCGGCGGTTTCAGCGGTGGTGCCTCGGCCGCTAGAGGTGCCCCGGCAGGCTCCGCCGATTGAAGCCGCACGGTTAGCCGGTTGCCCGCAGCTTCCCACGTGTAAGCCAGAGGCTTGCGTAGGTCAATAACCATGTGAACGGCTTGATTTGTCCCCTTCTCTTCGTCCAAATGAAGGTCGCCAAGTTGTTCTGTGTTGATCGGAATTTCTTTATGCTGAAGGGACATGCTGGTGTTCGGAAGGTCAATCGTCAGCCTTGAAGGGCCGTCAATTTTGCGTATAGAAGGCACCACCGGACGATCGGTAACGATTTCCAGCGCCGGAAAATCTTTTGTAAGGAGCACTCTTACGCGTAACACTACCGCTGGACGTTCCGCCTGGGTCTCTACCGACGGTGATGGCGATTGTTGATTCGCCGGTGCGGCCGCTTGGGCAAAGCCTGAACCTACAAGGAGTGCCGCAAGGGATAGCACGGCAAACGGGAAACGCATGCGCTGCAAGAACGTCATTGCTGGATAAGTAACCTATAGAAGAAACAATAACATCAGCGAGGCTACAGAGAAAAGTGACGGAAGGAACACGAAAGATCGGTATCTTTCGCGGGTGAAGGAAAAAACGCGACTATTGCGGACCGGAAAGAAATTCGTACTCATCAATCACCGCCGCGACGGCGACTTTATGGTTTTCGCTACCATTGTCCACGCGGACTACTTTCCCTTTACACCGCACGCGAATGCTTTCCGTCAAGGTAATCTCGGGTGGAAGGGTGAAAGTGAATTCGATTCCGGCCCCGACTGCAATGTTCGACTCAACGTAGAAGCAGATTCCCCGGGCGCTGACGTCCCTCGTCTGGGCCGCCTTTAAATCCAAGTCATTCTCTGAATCGGATACAGAAACAGGAAGCCGCAGCGCAAAACGGCGCGTTGCCCGCTTCTCAGGGCTCCCATCGGCGGTAGTCTTATCGGCCAAATCACTGTAAGCATGGGGTCTGGGAGCGGCCGTGTCAAGGCCGTTTCTCAAACTAGAGGACAGCGGCAAGTAAGG
>DASYGR010000234.1:0-26172 GCA_035999525.1 Terriglobales bacterium | reverse complement strand
AGAAATTCGAGTCCGAGATGCAAGCGGCCGCATCCGAAATCGAGAAAAAGTACGCGTTCGAGCGGGGATGAAAAAGAAAATAAAAAGGAAAGAATTTGCAGATTTTAGAATTGTCCGATTTTCGGATTGCAGAATTTAGCACCCGACGGAGGTACTGTGCGAATCGTCGAACATTTAAATTTCTACAATTCGAAAATCTGTCAATCCGCCAATCTGAGCCTCTATTAATAGTGCGATTCTAATCCCGCTCCATAGCGTCTATCATCTGATACAACTGGCTCCGGTCCGTCACTTCGACGTAGGGCTTTCCGCCGGGTTTGCTGCTCACAACATAAATTGTAGGGGTCTGATGAAGGCCGATTCTGGTTCCCAAATCTCGTTCCGCTCGTACTTCAGCTGCCAGCTTTCCCTGCGGATCAATCACGAATGGCAATGCCATTTTATGGTCGGCGGCAAACTTGTCAGAAAACGAGCGCAAATTCTGAGGAGTGATTTCGGGCTGGTGCTCAAAAATGTAGTCGCGATATTCAAGCCCAAGAGTTCTGGATTTGGCGTCGAAATAGTGCGCCGTGACCGTGGCCTCGAACGACCAGTTGTGCATAGGTAAAGGAAAATCGTGGCGGACCACCGGAATTTTGTAGGTCTTCCCGGCCTCCTTCAGCAGAGGCGCAGTCTGACGGCACAGCGGACACTGCAAGTCCTCAAAAACAACAATGGCAACTTTCGCGCCCTTGGGCGGATGAAGTTCGGTGGCCAAATCCTGTGACCAGACCGAAAGAGCGGCAAGAAATAACATGATTGTGAGGGCTTTAGCCGTTGTTTTCATACCCTTTATGGTAACCGATAAGGGAATCACATAAGCCGATTTTCGACATGGTTATCTTACTAACGTTATCCGACGATGTCCGGCCGCGCAATTCTGCGAAGTCCCTTTGCGGCGCACTCTTCCGGCGGTTGAAGCCACAACTTCTGCGTGGTAGGGTAAATGTTTCCAGTCCTTCGAACCCGCCTCCATGAGGAATCTCATTGTCCGCCGTTGAAGCTATCTCCACCACAATTCGCAAAACCGCGCTGAACGCCGCCCATCGCAAAATGGGCGCGAAGATGGTGGACTTCAATGGATGGGATATGCCGGTTGAATATCCGTCGGCGGGCGGAATTATCGCCGAGCACAATGCGGTCCGCACCGGAGTCGGAATCTTCGACGTCAGCCACATGGGAGATATCCGGATTTCCGGTCCCGCTTCACTGGCCGCTGTGCAGCATATTTCCATGAATGATGCTTCGAAGCTTGCCATCGGACAGGCGCAATATTCGGCGCTGCTGTATCCGCAAGGCACGTTCGTGGACGATGTTGTAGTTCACCGCCTCGGCGAGAATGATTATCTGCTCGTGATCAATGCCGGTACGCGAAAAAAAGACGTCACTTGGGTGCAAGACAATTGCGCGGGATTTAACTGCAAAGTTGAGAATCTTTCCGACGACTTCACACAGATCGCGATTCAGGGACCTAAAGCTGCAAATCTTCTGCAAAAACTGACAGATGCTGACCTTTCCACCGTGAAGTTTTATTGGCTGACGCAGGGCGACGTATGCGGCTTGCCAAACACATTAATCGCTCGCACTGGTTACACGGCAGAGGATGGGTTTGAAATCTATGTTCCTTCCGATGAGACGACAAGTGTCCGCGTCTGGAATGAAGTGTTGGAGGCAGGCAAGGAGTTCAGTGTCGTCCCCTGCGGCTTGGGCGCGCGCAACACTTTACGCCTGGAAGGAAAACTGCCGCTCTACGGTCACGAGATTTCCGATACCATAAACGTTTGGGAAGCCGGCCTTGATCGCTTCTGTAAGATGGACAAATCTGATTTTATCGGACGAACCGCATTAGTACAGGCGAAGGACGAGGGGCTTACGAGAACGTTAGTAGGCTTGGAAATGACGGAACGTGGCATCGCCCGAGATGGATACAGGGTCCTCGACGATGGGGGGAAAGAGATTGGATACATCACCAGCGGATCGTTTGCCCCATTCTTGAAAAAGAATATAGCTTTGGCTTATGTTCCTCCGGGATTCGCCGAACTTGGATCAAGTTTGAACGTCGAGATTCGCAACCAGCCCGTCGCCGCAAAAGTAGTGCCAACACCTTTTTATAAACGTCCGAAAAAAAGCGTTTCGTAAAAGAAGAAAAGCGCTTCGTAAAAAGATTTTTTCGAGCACCAGGAGCAAGCAAGAATGACGTATCCCGCCGACTTCAAGTACACCAAAGAACACGAGTGGATCAAACCCAATGGCTCATCAGCGACCATCGGCATAACGAGTCATGCCCAGGAATCACTGGGCGATATTGTTTTTGTTGAACTGCCCAAAGTTGGGACAGAAGTCGCGAAAGGCAAGACCTTCGGCTCGGTCGAATCGGTAAAAGCCGTTTCCGATTTATACTCTCCAGCCTCGGGCACCGTAACAGAAGTGAATGCGGATTTGGCTGCCGCTCCCGAGAACATCAATAAAGACGCACACAGCGCGTGGTTAATAAAAATCGCATTGAAAGATGCGGCAGAGCTGAACTCGCTCTTGTCATCCGAGGACTACGAGAGGTTTGTGGCGGAAGAAAATTAACGGTCCTTTACTGCCTAGATTAAAATTTGTCATCCTGAGCGAAGCGAAGGACCTATGCTATTGATTGCAGTCTTTCGGGCCAAAATTGACTCGTGCTTTAGCTCCACAATCAAATTCGTCCGGCCCTACATCTAATCTCTATGCGCTATTTGCCTAAATCGCCCGCCGACCGCAAAGCCATGCTTGACGCGATTGGCGCTCGTTCCATTAACGACCTCTTCTCTCCCATCCCGGCCGAATACCGTCTCAAGCGAGATCTAAAAGTTCCGCGGCAGATGGCCGAATCTGAAATCGTGGACTGGTTTCGCGAGCGCTCTCGTGAGAATGGCGACGGCTACACCACTTTTCTAGGCGCTGGCGCGTACTATCACTATCGGCCCGTAATCATTGACTCGCTGATCTCCCGTGGCGAATTCTTGACCGCTTACACACCATATCAAGCCGAGGTTTCTCAAGGGACGCTTCAGTCAATCTTTGAGTTCCAAACCATGATTTGCGAACTCACTGGCATGGAAGTCGCCAACGCCTCGATGTATGACGGATCAACCGCGGCCACGGAAGCTGTAATGATGGCGGTGCGGCTGACCGGACGCCGCTCCGTACTCGTAGCCCGCAGCGTACATCCTGAATACCGCGAGGTTTTGACGACTTACGCATTCCATCAGGGGATGCCGCTTTCCAATGTGGCGTTCGCACACACCGGCCGCGTTGATTTGATCGCGCTGGAGAAATCCATCACTCCTGAAACCGCGTGCGTCCTTATCCAGTCACCAAACTTTTTCGGAACCGTTGAAGACGTTGCGGCTATCGCTGAGATCGCTCACAAGCATGGCACTATGCTCGTGGTTTCCATCGCGGAAGCAATTTCGCTCGGCATCGTCGAGCCTCCGCGCCAAGCCGACATCATTGCCATGGAGGCGCAATCGTTCGGCGTCCCGCTCGGATATGGCGGCCCTTACTGCGGCGTGATCGCTACAAGAGAGCAATATGTCCGCCAGATGCCGGGACGCCTCGTCGGCCAAACCACCGACAAGAACGGCAAACGCGGATTCGTTTTGACCCTCGCCACTCGAGAGCAACACATTCGCCGCGAGAAGGCGACTTCGAACATTTGCACCAATCAGGCGCTGATCGCGCTCATGGCCAACATCTTTATGACAGTGTACGGAAAAGTAGGCCTTCGTGAGTTAGCGAAACAAAATCTAGCGAAGACCGCCTATGCCGCCCAGCAATTCGGCAAACACACGACCGTGTTGTTCGACGGAGCGCCTCGTTTCAATGAGTTCGTCGTGCAATCCTCCGAAGATCCTCACCAGATAAACAACCTTGCTCTCAAACATAAGATCGTCGGCGGACTTCCTCTAAAGAAATTCTTCCCGGAATTGGGCAATGCGTCTCTGTGGTGTTGTACCGAGATGACGCCCCGCGCCGCCATAGACACGGTTGTTGGCTTGGTCGCCGAAAACGAACAGCCCGCCGCGCCTGAAGTTGAGGAGGTGGCCCGTTGACACACTCCACCCGCAAAGCCACTCGCCACACCAGTCAAAACGAGGGACTGATTTTTGAAAAGTCCTCTCCCGGCAAGGCAGCCTGGAAGCTTCCTCCGCTCGACGTTCCCGAGGTTAATACCTCGCTGACGTTAGGTTCAGCGGAGAGAAAAGATTTAGGGAATCTTCCAGAGGTCAGCGAGATCGAGATCATCCGCCACTTCACGCGGCTTTCAACCTGGAATTACGCAATTGATCTGGGCATGTATCCGCTGGGATCCTGCACCATGAAGTACAACCCGCGCGTGAATGAAGTCGTGGCGCGGATGGAAGGCCTGGCAAATGCGCATCCTTACCAACCGGAGAAGATTTCTCAGGGCGCGCTGCTCATCCTGAAAACTCTGGCGGACTGCCTGAACGACATCACCGGAATGGACGCTATCACGTTGCAGCCTGCCGCAGGCGCGCACGGCGAACTCACCGGCCTGCTCATGGTGCGCGCATACCATCAATCGAAGGGCTCGCCGCGGAAGAAAATATTAATTCCAGACTCCGCGCATGGCACGAATCCAGCAACCGCGGCCCTTGTTGGTTACGCGGTCGAGAATCTTAAGTCAAACGCAAATGGCATGGTGGATGTGGAGGCCCTGTCGTCGCAAATGAACGAGGACGTTGCCGCCCTCATGCTCACCAATCCCAACACGCTGGGAATCTTCGAGCAGGAGATTCACAAGATCGCCGACGTCATGCACACCAAGGGCGGGTTGCTCTACATGGACGGCGCCAACATGAACGCGCTCGTCGGCAAAGTGCGCCCCGGAGATTTCGGTGTTGATGTTATGCACCTCAACCTTCACAAGACTTTTTCAACTCCTCACGGCGGAGGCGGACCCGGCTCCGGCCCAGTCGCGGTAAAGAAAATACTCGAGCCGTTCCTCCCGACTCCCGTTGTGATCACCAAATCTGACGGAAGTCTTGGCTTCGAATATAACCGTCCGAATTCTGTCGGAAGAGTCCGAGCGTTCTACGGAAACTTTGGAATGTTTGTTCGCGCTTTGGCCTACATCATGGCCAACGGTCCGGATGGGCTTCGCGAAACCACCGAAGATGCAGTTCTAAATGCCAACTATATCCGCAAGGGCCTCGACGGGGCATACGACCTCCCATATAAAACTCCGACCATGCACGAAGTGGTTTTCAGCGACAAGATTCAAGCCAAGAAAGGCGTTCGCACTATGGACATCGCAAAACGCCTGATTGATTACGGATTCCATCCCTACACCACGGCTTTTCCCCTGATCGTTCCGGGCGCGCTGATGATCGAACCCACCGAGAGTGAGTCGCGGGAAGAATTGGATTTGTTCGTGGAAGCGATGCGCTCAATCGCAGAAGAAATCGAAGAAGACCCCAACATGGTGCTGCAAGCGCCGTACACCACGCGCGTATCCCGCCTCGACGAAACCGCCGCAGCCAGAAAGCCAGTGCTGCGCTGGAAGCCGGCCTAGAATCCACCAGAACCACGTAGGCCCAGACGTCCCCGTCTGGGCAGGCGAGCGCGAGCTCGCCCTGGTTCACTATCGCCGACCCCTACGCAAATTCCCTATTTCTTCTCGCTCACGTCCACCGAAGCGCGAGTACTCTCCCAATCCATGTGCAATGTGCAACTGTCACCTTTTTCATCAAATCCAATCATGAAATTCTCGACAGCCGACGGAGTGCTTGAAACTGTCATATCCGTCCGCAATAACTCGTCTCCTTCGTACTTGTAGGGGATCCCCCACTCTCCGGTTTTCTTATTCACGATCAACGTCCATTTATCTTGATTCGGCACCGTGAAAAGAGTGTAGGACCCGGCCGGAACATCTTTTCCGCCGACGGTTACGTCTGCACTCGCGACAAATGTCGTAGCATCATTCGCGCCCGTGCGCCAGACTTCACCGTAGGGAACCAAACCGCCATAAATCTTTCGCCCCTTCATGCGGGGGCTGGAATAATCAATAGTCACAGTCTTGCCGTCAGAAAACTTGCATTGCGCATTAGCCGCCGGACTGGGACGCTTGCTCATGTCCTGCCCGAATGTAATTGTGGAAGCCATAGCCACCAAAATGATGCAGCCCAGACTTGCGATACTCTTTTTCATTTTTGTCTCCCCTCAAATTTAATAGAACTTAGACTGTAAAAAATGCCAATCGGTTAGCGACGTTGAGAATTATCCTATGCAACCGCTGCAAAGTACAATCGAGGCATGCCTGTATTTGATGAAAACCGTGAAGAACTCGACCACTACGAGACCATGATGGGCGTCCCCCGCGGCCGCCTCGCCGTCACCATGGACATGATTACCGACGCGATGGCGCTGGTTGGACAGCACGGCGTCTATTGCCAAAGCCAGCGCTGGCCGGGCAAGCCGGTGATGGATATCCAAATGGTAATGAAGAATTTAACCAACGCGAAAGAATTGATTCAGAGCGTAATGGAAGAGATAAAGGGAGTTAGAGTTTCATAAAGAAATGGGTTATCTAATCGGCCCAGCGGGTCGGCTTTGTGCTGGAATTCCACTTTTACTTTTGCGTTACTCCCAGTTCTTTCCAAATAGCAGGGTCATCCGTTACATAAAATATCGGCTCCATCTTTCTATGTTCGATAATGTCAGTTATGCCGTTTACAGTGATTATTTCGTAGCCTGGATAACCAGGAGGAAATCCAGGCGGAGGATGTTTGTCCTTGCCATATACCTTGGTCAGTACTTGCCCTTTGGCGTCTTTTAATATGAATGTCGTATCCCAACCCCATGGCCATGGTTTGGTGTAGTAGCTCATCGTAAGTGAAACGTCGGCGCGTGTAAGTCCAGCTGGGAGGGTAATCCATTTCGGTAACCTCGACTCACTCGCTAGTTGAAAGGTTGACTCTGGGAACCACTCGCACGCTTTCTCCATCGCCAAACCTGTAATAGCTACCGCAACAACAAAGAACAGGAATTTATCGATGCGCCTTTTGAACATTTGCGTCACCTACATCGGGGTTTTGTTTGCGATCAAAATACACGAGTCGCTGAGAACCACGCCGGTAGGAATCTTCACCGCAATTGAATAAGCCCATCGCGCGATCGTGTTCCGCATACTGCGATGGCTGGTTATAACTGCGCCATTATGCCAACGCATACTTCCCTCTCCCAATCATCTTATCCGCGATCCGCTGGCGCAACTCAATCGTGTTGAAAGCTTCCCGCTTCGCCAGCCTCCGCAGAATCGCCATTTGTGTGCGCAACATGTCTCCGTCGGCGACGGCAGCAATAACTTTTCTAGCCGCTGCTTCGATCTTCTCCATGCCCTGCGACAGATAGACCTGCGTCATTGCAATTGGCAATGCCGCTCCGGCTTCTCCGGCAGATGAAGCAATCTTGTGCGAGCGGAGTGTCGCGGACTCCATGGCGTAGGTTTCAATCACCATGTCGGCGATTGCTCCCATAATTTCCTGCTGGTCCTGAATCGCTTGCATATATTTCTGGCTGGCAGCTCCGGCGGCAAACAGCGTGAGCTTCTTCGCCGACGACACCACTTTGCGCTCGCCGGCTAACGGCCCTTCAAGTTCGTCGCTTTGAGAGGGACCTGACAACACCTCATCCATGAGCTTCTTGATTGCTGGCATGAGCGGTAATTGCCCTGACGTCGCCCGCTTCAAAAGAAATCCAGTAATGATAAGCCGGTTAATTTCATTGGTGCCTTCGAAGATGCGATTGATACGAGCGTCACGATAGGCCCGCTCTGCCGGATATTCCTCGACAAATCCGTAGCCTCCGTAGATTTGCACGGTTTCGTCCACCACGAAGTCCACCATCTCCGATCCCCACACTTTGATGATGGAACACTCCACCGCATATTCTTCGATGGCCTTGCGGGTTTGTTTCGCAGCTTCCGGATTTGATTTCTCGATTTCCGAGAGTGCTTCATCCATCATGCCGACGGTTCGATAAACCATGGACTCGCCAGTAAAGATTCCCACCGCCATATTTGCAATTTTTTCGCGCACCAATCCAAAGTCGGCGATTGTTTTTCCAAACGCCTTACGCTGCTTCGCATAGCCGATGGCGTTCTCCAGCGAAACTCGCGCCCCGCCAACGCACATCGCTCCCAGCTTGAATCGCCCGACATTCAGAATGTTGAAAGCAATGATGTGTCCCTTGCCAATCTCGCCGAGAACATTCTCAGCGGGAACTTTGCAGTCGTTGAGAATTACCGGACAGGTGGACGAGCCACGGATCCCCATTTTGTGTTCTTCCGCGCCGATTGAAAATCCCGGGAAAGTCTTTTCCACCAGAAATGCCGTGAACTTCTCGCCATCAATTTTGGCGAATACCGTGAACAGATCGGCGAATCCGGCGTTGGTAATCCACATCTTCTCGCCATTTAAAAGATAGTGCTTTCCGTCAGGCGACAACGCGGCGCGAGCCCGGCAATTCAATGCATCCGAACCCGAAGATGCCTCTGACAATGCGTATGCGCCAATAATTTCTCCCGCAGCCAGGCGCGGCAAATATTTTTGTTTCTGCGCTTCGGTTCCGAAATAAACGAGGGGGAGCGTGCCGATGCCCGTATGGCCGCCCCACGTGGTTGCGAAGCCGGCGTACTTGGCAATGTGATCGGCAATGATTGAGGCCGTGACTTTGTCCATCTCCATTCCACCGTACGCTTCGGGAATTTCGGATGAACTCAGCCCAAGCTCTCCAGCTTTTCTTAAAAGATCGCGGGTGACGGCGAAATCCTTATGCTCCATCTTCTCGACGTTGGGCACAATTTCGTTAACCGCAAAATCTTCAGCCGTTTGCGCAATGAGTTGATGCTGTTCCGTAAAGTCTTCCGGGGTAAAAACTTCGGACGGAGCTCTGTCTTCGATCAAAAAGCTTCCGCCCGCGACTCGCGTAATGGAAACTGCGGTTGTGGCCATTTAAATCCTTTCTTCAACCACAGAGGGCACAAGGGTGTCACAGAGAATTATGTCACTTTTCCCAATTTGCGCCGCTAACCATTCGCTTGATGCCGTTACGAAGGTGAAGGACGGAAAGTTAATTAGTAAACCAGTGTCTTGCCGCTTTAGCCGGATACATGAAAGGAGCCGTGAAGTGGATTCTCATCGGCGGCGGTCATGATCGCACCCTAGCACAAAATTCAAGAAATCCTCAGTGGTCAATTGAGCCTTTCAAAAATTCCGGCAGCCCCCATCCCGCCACCAACGCACATAGTCACCAAACCGTAATGCGCCTTCCGTCTCGCCAATTCGCGAATGATCGTCGCCGTCAGCTTGGCGCCTGTGCATCCCAGCGGATGCCCCAAGGCCACCGCGCCCCCATTTGGATTTACCCGTTCAGGGTCGAGTCCACCCTCTTTAATCACCGCCAGCGACTGCGCCGCGAAAGCTTCGTTCAATTCGATGACGTCAATGTCAGAAAGCTTGAGTCCCGCCAGCTTCAGAGCCTTGGGAATAGCAAACACTGGCCCTAATCCCATTTCCTCCGGCTTGTATCCTGCCGTAGCGAACGCGACGTAACGCGCCAGCGGTTTGATGCCGAGAGCATTTGCGCGCTCCGCCGACATGACAACCGCGGCTGCCGCTCCGTCCGACATCTGCGACGAATTGCCCGCGGTCACCGTGCCTTTTGCATGAAACGCCGGCTTGAGTGAAAGCAATGCTTCGAGCGATGTATCGGCGCGAGGACCTTCGTCAATCTTGAAAACAATCTCCTGGCGCTTCGGTTTCGAGCCATTGGGGGTAGTGAAGCTCACAGGGACAGGAACCGTCTCATCCTCAAACTTTCCAGCTTCAATTGCCGCCAGCGCTTTCTGATGACTTCGCAGAGAAAATTCATCGGCCATCTCCCGCGTGATATTGAACCGCTGCGCCAGCCGTTCCGCGGTCAGTCCCATCGAAAGATACGCGTCAGGATAATGATCCACGAGCCAGGGGTTGGGCGAGATTTTGTGTCCGCCCATCGGAATCATGGACATCGATTCCGTTCCTCCCGCAACAATGACCTCCGCTCCACCACTCATGATTCGGTCAGCGGCCATCGCGATCGCCTGGAGTCCCGATGAACAGAAGCGATTGATCGTCATCGCCGAAATCTCGCCGGGTAAGCCTGCCCGCAAAGACGCGATGCGCGAGACGTTCATGCCTTGCTCGGCCTCGGGCATGGCGCAACCCAGGATAACGTCGGCGATTTCTTTCGGATCAAGTTGCGGTACGCGTTCGAGAGCGCCTTTCATCGCGATAGCGCCAAGTTCGTCAGGACGTGTCGCGCGAAGCGTACCCTTGAACGCGCGCCCCACAGGAGTGCGAACAGAAGAAATGATGACTACTTCACGCATGGTAGCTCCGCTAAATGCTCAAATTCAGCATTAGCCAACGCGCAGTGATTGTCAACAGGAAGAGCATTACGAATTGCCGGAAGCCTGCCTGCACTGGTCAACTACTTTCTTGATGGAGGAGATCACTAAGTCAGGCCTTTCGTGTTCGATCTGATGACCACTCCCAACGGCAATCACGTGGAGGCTGTTAGACGATAGACTAGCGAGAGTTGCTGCCCCTCTTCAAACTTCGACAAAAACTCTTTTGTATTTTTCCCAGGATCTTCCGAAATAACAACTAGAGGAATATCTCCTAACGTACCGGTTGCACGAACTTGGGCGGCGCTTGCGTCCCACACGCTTGAGCACTCCGCCAGGGTTTCGCGCAATCGTTTTACATTGCATTCAATAGTTCGCAACTGAGAGCGAAGTTCCGGTGGACCAACGCCGCACCAACCCATAAGTCGTGGAAGGCCAAACGGCATCAGATATTCCTGCCGGCGAAGCTGTCGACTCCAAGCGTTTAGGCTGCTTCTGAGTTGAGGTAGCCAGATGGCGTAGTCGGGGTAAGTTGAATCCACCAGCACCATCCCGGCTACTTCGGAGTGGAACCGACTTGCATACAGGCGCACGTCATAACCGCCCATCGAATGCCCGACGAGGACGAATGGGGCCTCGATTCCAGCCTTGTGCAGAAGCGTGTGCAGTTCATCCACGCAAACTCCGCTATTACGCGGCAGCGGACTGGAAGCGCTCCAACCTAATCCCGCACGATCATACGAGCACACACGAGTAAATTTTGCGACCTCAGGCTGGACCTGATACCAGGAAAGCGAGGAATCGGACAGCCCGGAATCAAGAATGACAGTGGGAGAACCTTTTCCGAGGCAATCGAGATGCATCCTGCATCCGCCAACGTCCACTAACTTGCCCGGAGGAGGGTTGCTGCTCCGGTCACGACCGGTCTCGATAGCCTGATAGAGGGCACCCACGCCAGCCGTAGCAATCAACAGAACTAGAAGTCCTGCGCAAACATATTTAAACCAATTCGTCCTAGGGCGGGCTTTCGGCAACTCCTGGATGGGCTTCCCGTAGTGTAATCTCTCGGCGGGGTCGTTCATGGCCTCAATGCTCTTGTATGTTAGTGGAAGTATAGCCTTGGAATGACGACCGAAACCGCCCGCATCGAAGCCTTCTCCGACGGAGTGTTCGCTATCGCGATAACCCTGCTGATCCTCGAAATCAAAGTGCCAACGCCCTCGGCCGGCGTTTTGGCACGCCAGCTTTGGAGGCAATGGCCGTCATACATTTCTTTCGTGATCAGCTTCGCCTTCATAGGAATCATGTGGATTAACCACCACCGGCTTTTCACGCATATTCGGCGATGCGATAACGGGCTTCTCTTATTAAACCTTTTGCTGTTGTTAGGAGTAACCTTCGTTCCATATCCCACGGCTGTGTTGTCCATGTATTTGGGAAAAGCCGATCAGCGGCTCGCGGCTATCTTCTTCAACGGAACCTTCTTCTTCATTGCTATTTTCTATAATCTGCTATGGCGCTACGCCACTTCCCCTAAGCGTCATTTGTTGGCGCACGATGTTGACCTCAAGGCCATAGAGCGAATCACCCGCCAGTTTGCCTTCGGTCCTCTGCCCTACCTTGGATGTGTAGCGCTGGCGTGGGTCAGCGTGACCGCCAGTCTGGCAGTCAATATTATTCTCGCCTGTTTTTTCGCGCTGCCACCCGACTTCAACGCAAGAAGGGAAAACTAAAGGAGGGATCTCGACGCAGCAATTAGTGCCAAGTCAAACTCCAACGTATTCAATCATCGCGGTTGGCGAAGGAATTGTTTCCCCACTTTGGCGCATGCCTTCAATGTGGAATTCAATTGCCTCCCGAATCAGGTTTTTCGCCTCCTCTAGGGTTTCTCCAGCGACGCCTAGACCGGGAAGGTCAGGAGCGTAGGCGCCCCACCCCGTTTCGGATTTTTCATAGATCACCAGATACTTCATTTAAGGCCCGCCTGCTTCAGGATATTGTTCAACGTTCCGGGCGGAATGTCCACTGACGGATGACCAGCAACGGTAACCGTCCCCGGCTTGGCAGGATGGTGAAACTGCCGATGACTGCCTTTAGTTCGAACCAGCTGCCACCCGTCCTGTTCCAAGCGCTTGACTAAGTCGCGAACTTTCATCGAGGCTACTTACTACCGTTTTGGCCGGTATATATCGGTGCTCGTCCCGTAGAAAACGTCCGCAGCATTCATCAGCGTCTCGGAGAGAGTTGGGTGGGGATGAATAGTCAACGCCATATCCTTCGCCAGCGTTCCCATCTCGATCGCCAGCACTCCTTCGGCAATCAGTTCTCCCGCGCCTGCGCCGACGATACCAACGCCCAATACCCGCTCGGTTTCAGGATCAATGAGAAGTTTGGTCACACCTTCCGTGCGGTCAATGGTTGTAGCGCGTCCGGAAGCCGCCCAAGGAAATTTCGCAACTTTGACTTCCCGCTGCTCTTTCTTCGCTTGAGTTTCGGTCAGACCACACCATGCGATCTCAGGATCGGTGAATACGACGGCGGGGATAGCGTTCGGCTCAAAAGCAACTTTGTGTCCGGCGATGACTTCGACAGCCGTACGTCCCTCGTGCGAAGCCTTGTGGGCAAGCATCGGTTCGCCGACAACGTCTCCAATCGCATAAATAGCAGGATCGTCAGTCTGTAATTGTTTGTTGACCTGTATAAATCCTCGCTGACTGACAACGGCGCCGGTCTTCTCGAGGCCTGGAATTTCGGAGTTCGGCCTTCGTCCCACAGAAACTAAAACCTTCTCAAAGACTTTCTCTCGTTCTTTAACGTCGGCCCCGTCGAAGCTGACGCGGATTCCATTCGCTTCTTGCTTCACCGCGGTAACCGTAGTATTCAGCAAAATCGCGTCGAATGTTTTCTCGATTCGTTTCTGAAGCGGAAGGACCAGATCACGATCCGCTCCCGGCAGCAAACCCGCGGTCATCTCAACTACCGACACTTTAGCTCCTAACGCGGCATACACGCTGCCCAATTCAAGTCCAATGTATCCACCGCCAACCACAAGCAAGTTCTTTGGCACTTCCTGGATATCCAATGCGCTGGTCGAATCCATCATTCGCGGTGTGTCGAGTTTGAGGGTTGGAATTACCGACGGTCGCGATCCCGTCGCGATAATAATTCGGTCAAAACTCAGTGTCTGGCCGCTGCCATCAGCTTTCGTAATTCGAAGCGTGTTGGAATTCTCAAACGACGCTTTTCCTTGGATATATTGCACCGAGCGTTGTTTCGACAACTGGCCCAACCCGCCGGTAAGCTTTTTGACCACTCCTTCTTTCCATGATCGCAATCGTGCTAAATCAATCTTAGGTTCACCAAACTCAATTCCCCAATTCTTGGCGTGCCGCGCTTCGTCAATTAATTTGGCCACGTGCAGAAGCGCTTTGGAAGGAATGCATCCCCGATAAAGACAAACCCCGCCAGGGTTGGCTTCCGGGTCAATCAACGTGACTTTCATTCCGAGATCGGCGGCAAGAAACGCAGCGGCGTATCCACCGGGCCCCCCGCCCACAATAGCAATATTTATATTTGAAGTTTCAGTCATTGGAGGTCAAAGGCTCTAACCACAGAGGACACAAAGGTTCACAAGGGAAGTCATTGAGTCTGGTTTTCCTTCGTGCACCTTCGTGTCCTTGGTGGTTTACGTTTTTGAAGTTTCAGTATTAGAAGTCAAAGGCTCTAGCCACAAAGGACACAGAGGTACATAAAGGAAAATCGAATTCATTGACTCTGGTTCTCTCTGTGCACCTCTGTGTCCTCTGTGGTTCAAGGTTTTGCTTCACCCTTGGACCGACAGCAGGAATGGCTGCTCGAATGCCTCCGCAATCCAGCGCAAGAACCGGGCCGCGTCGGCGCCGTCAATCAGGCGATGGTCATACGAAAGCGAGAGCGGAATCACCTGGCGTGGCTCGAATTTCCCATTCATCCACACCGGCTCCATGCTCGAACGCGAGAGGCCAAGGATCGCAACCTCGGGAAAATTCACGATCGGCGAAAATCCCGTGCCTCCGATTCCGCCGAGATTCGTAATCGTGAAAGTCCCACCCGACATTTCGTCCGGCGTTAATTTCTTCTCTTTAGCTTTCTTCGAAATCTGAGTCAGCTCCGCCGCAAGCTCGACAATATTTTTCTTATCCACGTCGTGAATTACGGGCACCAGTAGTCCCCGGTCAGTATCCACAGCCACGCCGATGTGAGTGTATTGTTTGTAAACAATTTCTTCCGTTCCCATATCAATGCTCGCGTTGAATTGCGGGAACACTTTCAAAGCCGACGCACAAACTTTGAGCGCGATGGCCGTGACCGTCATCTTGCCGCCGGCTTCCTGAGCCTTAGGCGCGAAGCGTGCCCGTAGTTGTTCGAGCTCCGTGATGTCGGCCTTGTCCTGCTGGGTAACGTGCGGAATCGTGTTCCAGGCTTGCCACAGATGTTCCGCTGTCTTGCGGCGTACCCCTCGCATCGAAACCCGTTCGACCTTGCCCCATTTGGAAAAATCCGGCAGCTTCGGGTGGGGAAGTCCAGTCTGCGGCGCTTGAGCCGCCATCGAGGTGAGAATTGCTTTCGAGCACGCCTTTACATCGTCTTCGCTGATCCGCCCGCCCGGCCCCGTGCCCTTCACCTCGTGAATGTCGAGACCAAGTTCCCGCGCCAGTCGCCGCACGTGCGGCGCCGCTGGAATGGGATCGCGATGTTCAGTGCCTGCAACTTTGCCCAGCTGAGCCGGCATGCTGAAATCCGCGGGCCGCGTTGGCGGAGGATCGGGAAGAAGAACCTCTTCCTCGGTCTTTCCCTCGGCCTCAATCGCCGCCTGAAACGATAATCGGGCTCCATGCTGCTCAGACGCGTGTTCGACCGGCGCATGTTTCGAAGCTGCGGGCGCAGCGGACGATCCGCCTTGCAGGGTAAAAACCACCTGTCCAACTTTGACTTTCTCGCCTTGCTTAACTCGAATGTCTTTGACCACTCCCGTCACCGACGACGGAACCTCAATCACCGCTTTGTCGGTTTCCAACTCCATCACCGGCTGCCCTTGAGATACAGAGTCGCCGGGCGCAATCATTAACCGCACCAGATCGCCCTGACTGATGTTTTCACCCAATTCCGGAAGTTTGAAATCTGCGCCGCCGCTCGCCGCTGGAGCCGAAGCAGTCTGCGCTGTCACGGACGCTTTGGGTTGTCCCGCCGACGAAGAAGCTTCGGAAGATTTCTTAGGCGCGGAGGATGCGATTACCGCGGAACTGTTCCCCAAGCCTGCGTTTTCCTGAGAAGCGACCGGAGAAGCAACACCCTTCTCGGATTTCGCTCCATTTGTCTTGCCTTCGACCGCCGTCCCACTCTTTTCGCTGGAGGATGACGCTGCCGATTTCCCCTTTGCTCCGTTTTCTATCGTGAAGATAACTTGTCCGACCTTAACTTTCTCCCCTTCCTTCACCCGAACTTCCTTCACGGTTCCAGTCAAGGACGACGGCACTTCAACCACCGCCTTGTCCGTTTCCAGTTCCATCACTGCCTGGCCCTCGGTGACGTTCGCGCCGGGCGAGATCATTAAACGGACGAGATCGCCCTGATGAACGTTTTCACCGAGTTCCGGTAATTTAAATTCTGTCACTGAGCTGAATCTCCGTATTAGCTGATTGCTGGATTTAATTTCTCTGGGTTGATGCCAAGTTCCTTGATGGCGCTTTGCAGCGTGTCAGCTTTGATTTGTTTATCCTTCACCAAAGCGTTGAGAGTGGCCAGGACGATATGCTTCGCATCCACTTCAAAAAAGTCCCGTAGCGCAGCACGATTCTCGCTTCGGCCAAATCCATCAGTCCCCAAAGCGACCAGCGGACGCGGCATCCATTGTGCGATTGCCTCTGGCAACACTTTCATGTAGTCCGATGCCGCCACCAGCACTCCGGGTGCATCTTTCAAGCACTGTGTGACAAAGGGCACCCGTGGTTTTTCCCCCGGATGCAACAGGTTCCAGCGATCGCAGTCATTGCCATCGCGATAAAGTTCCTTGTAGCTTGTGACACTCCAAACATCGGAGGCGACTCCATACTTCTCCTCAAGGATCTCTTGCGCCTTGAGCACTTCGTACATGATGGTTCCACTTCCGAAAAGTTGAGCCCGCAGCTTCGCATCCTTCTTTTCCGAAGTCTTGAAGCAATACAAGCCCTTCAAGATGCCTTCGCGAACTTCTTTACCCTTAGGCATCTCCGGCATCGGCAGCGGCTCGTTGGTGACGGTCAGGTAGTAAAAAATCGACTCCTGATCCACATACATTCGCTTGATTCCATCTTGAACGATGATGGCGATCTCATAAGCGAATGCAGGATCAAAAGCTAGAAGGTTCGGAACCGACAGCGCCAGAACATGACTGTGCCCATCCTGATGTTGCAGGCCTTCCCCGGCCAGGGTCGTCCTGCCAGCCGTGCCGCCAACCAGGAAACCGCGAGTACGCATGTCCGCAGCAGCCCAAATTAAATCGCCAATGCGCTGAAAGCCGAACATGGAGTAGTAAATAAAAAACGGGATCGTATTGATCCCGTGATTAGCGTAGGCAGTTCCGGCGGCGATAAACGAGCACATCGAGCCCGCTTCAGTGATGCCTTCTTCCAATATCTGTCCGTCTTTTGCTTCCTTGTAATAGAGCAACGTGGCCATATCCACCGGTTCGTAGAGTTGACCAACGCTGGAATAAATGCCGACTTGCCGGAACAGTGCTTCCATGCCGAACGTGCGTGCTTCGTCGGGAATAATCGGAACAATCAGTTTCCCGATCTCCGGGTCGCGCAGCAATTTCGAGAGCAACCGCACAAAAACCATTGTCGTCGAAGCTTCGCGGCCGTCCGTCCCTTTGTAAAACTCCTCAAAGTGCGCTTCCGAGACCGGAGCCAGGGGTTTGGCCCGCACCTTGCGCTCCGGCAGGTATCCGCCGAGCTGCTTCCGCCGTTCCTGCATGTATTGAATTTCAGGGCTATCGTCGGATGGACGATAAAACGGAGCATCGTGCAATTCAGCATCCGGAATCGGAATCCCGAAACGTGACCGGAATATCCGGAGCTCGTCATCATTTAACTTTTTCTGCTGATGCGTGATGTTCTTGCCTTCTCCAGCCTCGCCCAGACCATAGCCCTTAATAGTCTTGGCCAGAACAATTGTCGGCGCACCTTTGTAATCCACAGCCGCCCGGTAAGCTGCATGCACCTTGATCGGATCATGTCCGCCCAATCGCATGCGCGAAAGTTGCTCATCCGAAAGATGCTCCACCATTTTCAGCAGTCGGGGGTCGCTTCCGAAAAGATTTTGCCGGAAATAAGCTCCGCTCTCCACGAAGTACTTCTGATACTGTCCGTCGCTGATCTCGCCCAAACGCCTTACCAGCAGCCCATCGCGATCGTTTTGGATGAGGTTGTCCCAATCTGTACCCCAGATCGCCTTGATCACGTTCCAGCCGGCGCCGCGGAAAATCGCCTCAAGCTCCTGAACAATTTTTCCATTACCCCGAACCGGGCCGTCGAGTCGCTGTAAATTGCAATTGACCACAAAAATCAGATTGTCGAGTCGTTCCCGCGAGGCCAGCGTTATCGAACCTAACGATTCCGGCTCGTCCATCTCCCCATCGCCGAGAAACGCCCAGACCTTGCCTCCGGTAGATTCTTTTAGTCCACGATTTTCCAGATATTTAATGAAGCGCGCGTGGTAAATAGCCTGAATCGGCCCCAATCCCATCGAGACGGTCGGAAACTCCCAGAAATTCGGCATCAGCCAGGGATGCGGATACGACGAGAGGCCGCCCCCAGGTTTCAATTCGCGGCGAAAGTTTTCCAGTTTTTGCGCCGAGATCCGCCCTTCGAGGAACGCCCGCGAGTACATGCCGGGCGCTGCGTGTCCCTGAAAATACACGATGTCGCGGTCGCCATCTTCCGTTCGAGCACGCAAAAAATGGTTGAATGCCACTTCGTACAGCGTTGCCGCAGAAGCGAAGGTTGAAATGTGCCCGCCAATACCGTCCTGCATCTTGTTAGCGCGCACTACCATGGCGAGGGCATTCCATCGAACCAGGCTCTTGATTCGCCGCTCCATCTCCTGGCTACCGGGAAAAGGCGGCTGATCCCGCAACGGAATTGTGTTTTGATATGGCGTCGTCGCCGTAAAAGGAAGGTTTACCCCGGCCGCGCGGCGGGCATGCAGCGAAAGCTGCTGCAAAAGGCGTCCGGCGCGCTCAGGCCCCCCCTTGGCTAATACGTAATCAAGAGAGTCGAGCCACTCGCGGGTTTCGAGCACTTCCGACCCATTGCTGCTGGTGGGGATTTCTGCCAGTTTATAAGTCTCAGCCACGTCGGTTTTCTCCATCTATTTTCGGGAACCTTTAATCATAGACAATAATTCGGATTCTTGCTCAGGAGATATGCCCACTTCAGGAATGTCAGTCATTCTTTCGAGTTTGTGCTTGGGCTTGCGCCGCAATCATTGAATTGGCATCCGAAACGAATACAATGGGCTATTCGAAAATCAGAACCAAAAGGGGCGACCATGCCTAAGAAAGTTTCATCAGGGAACCATCGTTCGAAGTTAAACGCTCAGCCCCGTCTTCATCAGAGAGCGCGTGAAATCCAGGCCTACGGCACCGTCACTCATGCTCTGCCCTTGGATTTGGAAGAGCCCGTTCGCCTGGAGATGACGGAAAAATTAAATCAGTTACTCGCCGACACCATGACATTGCGCGACCTTTACAAGAAGTCCCATTGGCAGGTGGCCGGACCGACGTTTTATCAGCTTCATCTGCTGTTCGATAAACATTATAACGAGCAGGCAGAGATCGTGGACACGATCGCCGAGCGCATTCAATTGCTCGGAGGCCTGAGCATCGCCATGGCTGCCGACGTCGCCGAAACCACCAAGATCGAAAGGCCGCCTCGGGGCCGCGAAGAAGTTCCCGTACAGATCTCCCGATTGATAGATGCGCATCAAGTCATAATCGGCGAATGCCGCGAACTCGCCGAAAGAGCCGACAAACTCGGCGACGACGGTACGAATGACCTAGCAATCAGCGATGTTCTTCGCACCAATGAGTTGCAGGTTTGGTTTGTCAGCGAACATCTGGTAAATATGCCTCTGGTTGAGGCTGTGGATGACGAGGGAGAGGCCGCTTGAATCCTCCCGAGGAGGTTTTTGGGTGGCGCAGCTGTCTACCGCTGCGATAATTCACCATCCTCATTCCGGCTTTACCTGCGCGCTTATGTAGGTTGCGAGCAAAGAGGAGCACAAAGATGCCGAAGATGTACGCGGTCGCTGACACGATCACTCGCAGGCTCCCTAAGGTTGTTTCTCCCGAAGGGCATGCAATTGCAGATTACATCGCGATTGGAATATTTGCCGTGGCGGGTGGTCTGTTCTGGAGAACCAATAAACGCGCGGCCTTGGCGGCATGGGCGTGCGGGGGTGCTGAGCTTTTGCTCAACTCGATCACCGATTACCCTGGCGGGGTCGCCAGAATATTGAGCTTCCCGGCACACGGCAAAGTAGATTTGGGGCTTGCCGCCTTAACTGCCACGATGCCAGAACTCCTCAATATTCGTGAAGGACGAAGCTTCTTCTTGATCCAATCCGGCGCGATTACAGCCACGGCGAACTTGACGAGGTTTACTAGCGTTAGGAATTATCCAAAAAGAAGCGCCCTCGATTTACGTAGGCCAATTTTTTAATCTTACTTGGTCATCTGGACCGACACGTCGAAAGGAAAATTGCGTCGAAAATGCCTGTTTCATTTTTTCGTTACGAATACCGAACAAGCGTGGCCTTTTCGGGTAAGCTATAAGTTGTTATATTGAAGGTACTTCTTTGACGGTTAGAGGACCAAATGAATTCGGGCGGTCAAAACTTGCGGGTGTTGCGCGAGCAACTCGGTTTGACGATGAGGGATGTTGAAAATGCCAGTTCGCGAATTGCGGAAAAACATCACAATGAAGAATTTCTAATTCCTCCAAGCCGGCTTTCCGATATCGAGACCAAAGCCCTTCTGCCAAGCATTTTTCGTCTTTATTCGCTGGCCGTCATATACCGTCGTGACTTTCGCGAGCTTTTAACCTGGTACGAGGTTGATCTCAATACAATACCGGACGATCTCGATTTATCAATCCCTCCTAACTCCCACTTTTCTCACGCTTTAGCGGGGGTGTCCGATGTGAAGGTCCCAGTGCGGCTTGATCCCGGCTTCGATCCGCGCCGGACCGCTAACTTTGGTCGAATGGTGGAACAGTGGGGGTTGGTTCCGCTTTCGTATCTGGAAAAGTTTGCCAGCCGCCAGTTTACGTATGGATATATCGGCGCGGAAGATTTGACGATGTACCCGCTTTTGCCTCCAGGGGCGTTCGTGCAGGTGGACGAGTCCAAAAATAAGGTTGCCGAAAGTGGATGGAGGACCGAATACGAGCGCCCCATTTACTTTGTCGAGACGCGGGCTGGCTACACATGCTGCTGGTGCACAGTTACCAGGGAGGAGCTAATCCTCCAGCCGCATCCTCTGTCGCCCGTTCCAGCGCGGGTTCTGAAGTTTCCGCAAGAAGCGGATATTGTCGGACAGGTGGTGGGTGTGGCTATGAGGCTCGGCGAATGGCGTTCCGTGTTCGACTCTTCGCCAGCGCCGAAAGCGCCTGCAACACTGAATTGAGATGTCGCACCGAGCCCGGCCCAGGCGCTGGGGGCAAAAGATTCAGATCAGGATTCTGAAGTTGAAGTTTCTCCATATAATCCACCGGGGCGACCCCGGCTAGAGCGCTAGATGTATCAATATCTTGAAGTAGCACCCTGATGGGTGTCGCCAATATTTGGGAGATCAGCGAGCGGTGGGTTTGCGCCAGTGCTTTCATCGCCGGCAAATCCCCGTGAATCCTGCTCAGTCCCCAATGCTCGTATTCTCCGTCTTTCTTCTTTTCTTTGTCCTTCGAGTTCTCTCTATCCTTAGAGCGTAGTCCTCCAAAATACTCGAGCCGGCGCAGGCTTCCGTCCAGTGCTTCCACTGTAGTGTCATGTAAATCGTCAAGCGCGGATCGAAGTTTCATCGCCGTTACGCTTCCAGAAAGCTAAAAGAATTGCGCAAAAATATGCACCCCGACGCCCATAGGGAGATTATCACGTAGCAATTCCAATTCAAAGGAGCATCCCGTGAAAAAGACTCTCTTACTGACGGCAGCAGCAGCGTTATTGGCACTAACCGTGACACCAACGGCCTTGATGGCAGACGGCAACCCGACGATAACTCCGACGAGCCTTGTGGCGGATGGAGAACCAACCATACCCCCGACGAGCCTTGTGGCGGATGGAGAGCCAACCATACCCCCGACGAGCCTTGTCACGGAGGGTGACCCGACCATCCTCCCCGGCGTCAGTCTCGTGGTATAGGCAGGAAAATAATTCTGCCCCGAATGGCGTTTGCGGGGATATCCTTTTGAGGCTAGAACGATGTCCCCATGACGCACTTCTTACGGTATATGTTTTACTGTTTGTGGATTGCTCCATGCGCCTTACAAGTCATAATTTTGATCTTGCTGGCGCGGCGTGGGCTGTACCGCAAATTTCCGATTTTCACAGCATACACGGCCTTTCGGGTGTGCGAGTTCGTCGCCCTGTTCTGTGTGAGTCGCTCTGTTTCCCTGCGCACGGTGTACTTTCAGTTTTATTACCTCGGCCTCGGTATAAGCACAGCATTGAGGTTCGGAATTATCGGCGAGATTTTTGCCGACGTTTTCTCGATGCACGGCGTTTTGCATAATCTGAAGAGGCCCCTCATCCGGTGGACGACGGCTGCGTTTTTGATTCTCGCTTTTTCTTTCGTCTTCTATACCCAACGTTCGAATGCCGATCCTTCATGGTTCACAGTTTTCGTGCTGGATCGAAGCTCAAATATCGTCCAATGCGGTCTGGTCCTGTCCTTACTTGTCGCTTCGCGTTACCTGCGTCTCTCTTGGAACAGAGTGGTTTTCGGTGTTGCTCTAGGATTCGGTGTTCTTTGCAGTCTTGAGCTGGCAATCGCCGCGATACGGTCTCAAGTGGGGTCGTCGGCACATCTCCTGCTTGATCTGGTCGATATGGGCGGGTACTTCAGTTCAGTACTCATTTGGCTTTACTATCTGATCACTCCAGAACGAAGGCCTCCATCCATCCCCGACAATATTCCAGACGTTGACCTGGAAGCCTGGAACGACGAACTCGAAAGCCTCTTAACCAGATGATGATCACCATCATCCTCGTGCTGGCCGGGTTTCTGTCGCTGGCCGCCGTGTTGTTCCTCGCGAAAGGACACGCCGAGCCTCCCGCGAATCTGGCGAATTTGCGCAAGCGGATCCGGCCGCTTGATCTCGAAGCCTTCCGCAATCTTATTGACAGTCGTGATGAAGATTTTTTGCGCGGGGCATTGGAGCGCTCGCAATTTCGCGCGGTTCAACGCGCCCGCATGATGGCTGTGGTGGAATACATAGCCTGCGCTTCAGGCAATGCGGCGATATTGCATAGCTTCGGCGAGGCCGCGCGGCACAGCCCCAATCCCTCCGTTGCGGCAGCAGGACAAAGGCTGGCCAACAGCGCGATTCGATTCCGTCTCAACGCCCTGCAATGCGTTCTGAGACTTTACCTCGCGATGCTGATACCCGGAGCCGGTGTCAACAAGATGAGCGTGGCGGAAGGCTACGAGAGGATGACGGCATTAGTTGCTTTGCTGGGATGCATGCAATACAAAAAACCAGACACTCAAATATCTGTATTGCCGCTCGCAAGTTAACCCCCGGATGAGAAAGGGCACTCGTCCGTGCGCGCGTATTCTCAATCCAACCTCACCAGAAAAACCTTTCTGCGATCAAATTCAGTATC
Organism: Terriglobales bacterium; assembly: GCA_035999525.1. Classification (GTDB taxonomy): domain Bacteria; phylum Acidobacteriota; class Terriglobia; order Terriglobales; family Acidobacteriaceae; genus PALSA-188. The sequence goes on along the minus strand of DASYGR010000234.1, from coordinate 2,789 downwards.
CCGCGCGACTTCCTGGGCCCGAACTCGGTCATCATGAAGTACGCGAACCCTCACCCACCAGTCTCCGACGGGACTGCTGAAGCTTGTAACCTTGGCCGTCCGGTATCTTCGGGAAATTTGATCAACAATCTTTGCTGCGGACTCCTGCTGGGCGAAGCCTCCGATTTGAACCGCCCATCGTCCCCCACTTCCGATCGCAACCGGAGACTCGAGGACTTCCACTCGAACTTCGGCAAGGCCCGCGCGCTGAACGTCCGTTTTTTTTGCGGCCGCCAGCGACAGATCGAGAATACGTCCTTCGATGAACGGACCTCGATCCGTAATCCGCACGATCGCCCAATGCCCGGTCTTCAGGTTCGTCACCCGCACAATTGAGCCCAGCGGAAGGGTGCGATGCGCCGCGGTCATTGCATTCATGTTGTAAATTGTCCCGTCCGAACCGCGACGGTTGTGGTATGGAGGTCCGTACCAGCTGGCGATGCCGGTCTCCACGAAAATAGGTTTGGCATCGGGAGGCAAATGCAATGCCTCCAAATCGGCCTCGGAATCGTTAACTCGATTATCAGCCGCTCGGGTGTGCTCGACGGAGGGTGCAGCCGATGAAGTATCGGGCGTTTCGCCGGCCGACGGAGGCGGCGCGTCCGGGATGGGCGCGCTTGCAATTTTGTGACGACTACAACTGGTGAACGTGACACAAAATATTAGCGCAAGCAGAACCCGACCAAGGATGGCATTCATCGGCGTCCGGAAGGGTGTTGCTCCATGTAGTCGGCCAGGTGGGCTAACTTCTCGGCGGCAGTGCGTAAGGCTTTGGTGGAATGTTGGCGCACCGCCGGTACCACTTCCTCATTCAAATATTTGATCAGCTCCGCGGATTCTTTCTCCAGGCGGTCTGCGGCCTCGGATACGGACTTGTTTACACGTGCCGTAGTCTCTTCCACCTTGCGGTTGAAATCGGTCATGAAGGTCACTCGAATCTGTGGATGTAAAAACAGCCCACGAGCTATTGACGGGATCCGAACAGGAGTCATTATTCCGCGACGAGGAGCGCAGGGTCAACCCAGGGGAATCGCAGAGGGCACGTCCAAAGTGCGCAACCGTCATCTGGCCTGCTATAGCCTTAGTGCCAGCGCGTGGTGAAATTGGTCTGAACCGCAGGCTGTCCCCATTCCAAAGCCCAACTCACGTTTGGGTCATTGACCGGCCCGTCTAGCGGTTCAGCAGTTACCACATAAGTGTCCGGCGGCAATCCTGTGATCAGGTAGCTGCCATCGGGGAATGTCAACGCGCCAATTGGTGTTTTCCGAATGAGAGCGAAACCAGAAAATGGGTTCGCCGAAGTGTTTGAATCCGCGAATACATGGGCGCCAAATACACCGGTATTGTTTAGCGTGACTTTTCCCGAAATGCTTCCGGTTGGGACCGCCGGATTGGGATCTGGATATAGCAACGAAATTGCGGCAACGTCGTCATAACTTAAGGTGTGCAAGAATGGCGGTGCAAAAGGGAACATGATTGCGTCCACGATTGCAGAGTGATCCAGGCCGAAAAAGTGGCCGATCTCGTGAGTCGCGACCGTGCCCATGTCTTCCTGAACACTGTTGTTCGTCGGGCATATGGTCTTCGAGTCACCTGTCGTAAAGCAGATGGGCTGCCCGGAAGTGCCGCCTGTCGAAGCGTTCGGGTTGAACATGATATTGGCGTTAATGATGTTCCCGCTCCCATCGAAATTAATCAGCGTTATCGCCAAAGTGCCGTCTTGACTGAAGTCAACTCCGCCGCAAGTGAAACAAACCAGGTTTTCAGTTGTCTGCGGCCCGGTCGCCGTTGAGGTTCCCGCAAAGGTTGCCACGACATGAGTATCAGGAGCACCCATCCAGGTCGCGAACGAGGCTTGCATTACACTCGTTACATCTGCGGGAGTGCCGGAGATATTCGCGCCGGAAACAGCAGGATTGATGACCCACGCGGGCGGCTGCGGCCAAGTGGAATCTGTAAATGTAGCCCCACTGCCTGTTCCCATAGGAAGGTACGAGTAGGCGGGGACAACCAGAATGAGAGCTATCGCTAAAAGTGCTAGTGGCGATCCTATCGCTATCCATTTAGGCTTCATCGCTGCACCGCCTTTTGAATGCGGCCTTCCATTTCCTGCAACCGCATGGCACTTCCGCTATAGGTTGTAATCGGCGCGGTGCCAGCTTTGTACGCGGACACATTCGGAGCGCCGTTGGAAACCACGTCTTCACCGGTAGGACCTCGATAAATCAAAAAGTTACCTTGCATCAAGCCGGTCACAACCAGGCTCCCATCGCGAATCTCGCCCGGTCGCAGAAATAGCAGTGCCCGCTCTCCAATTTTCCACTGGCGAACGCCCGCGACTTTCTCAGTGGTTCCATCAAGAGTGCCGCCGAGTTGACGCACAACCACCGTCGCCGCAGCCTCACCCTTCAATGTGCGCTGCACTTGAAATTTTGTGTAAGTGAAAATCACCGTGTGGGTGGCATTCCATTGGGTCCACGACGAGACTGCGCGACCTTCAACCACGTGACTGGAAATCGCTGTCAGGCTCTCCACGGAGAGCGGAATTACCGTAGTGGCGAAACTGGGACACGCCGATATCAAGGCACAAAGCGTTGAATAAATTATTTTGTTCTTCACGGGATAATCTCGATTCCACCAGCGAATGTTGTGACGTCATTGCTCGAATTTTGAAGAATTAAAGTCCTGGATCCGAGCGCAGCAGTGCTTCCCACGGCTATGTCGAACTGCAAGCCGGGCGTTCCATCGGT
>DASYGR010000390.1:0-11215 GCA_035999525.1 Terriglobales bacterium | reverse complement strand
AACTACGGTTCGACGGACATTTACATCATTCCATTGGCGGGACGCACGGTACGGGTTGCGATCCTGGGAGTGGACACGGTGGCAGCGTCCAACACCAGTGATCCCGACGTAATTCGCGGAATCATTTCGCGCTCGCGCAAGCTGGCATCGCCATTTGGCGGACCAGCGCTATTGCGGCAGTATTACAAGCATGTTCCGCTCGGGAGTCTTGCTTGGGCAATTTTGCGGACCGGCGGGTCTTCGGATTTAGCGGCCGGAGATGTGGCGGCGGGATCGAATCCCCTTGGTCTGAATTCGTCTTTTCTATTCTCGAAACCTGCGGTGATAATCGGCTCAGCACGCTACCTAGTTTCAGTCCACTTGAGGGCCGAGGCATTCACGGGGAGTGAAGAAGAAGCGCAGCAAGTGACGGAAAAAGTTACGACATTCTTAAATCTTTTTGGATCTGCGGAGATCTCAGTCTCGGGCGCATCAGATCCAGACGTGAAGAAGCTGTTCGGGAGCTTGAAAGTCGAGCAGCACAAAGATCGAGCTGTTCTCACGGCGATTGTCCCAACAAATTTTATTCGCAAGCTGGTGGCGGAAGCGCCGAACCAAGTGCAACAGCAACAAGCCCCTTCTTCAAAAGAACGCCAGCCAGGACGTTGATAGAAACTGTACGTCATGCGGGGCGAAGTTGACATTCCAACCCACGTATCTGGCAAATCGAAGGGAATGAGGGTCCTTCGACTCGGCTCAGGAAGACAATTCAGGTGTGGGACATTCCGACAAGCATGCGCAACTTCGCTTGGCCAATCGAGATCACCTGAACGCAATCATTGGCACGGCAAGTAATGCCGCGATTATCCCGGCCCCTTTCCATCGGGTGAAGTGTTCACGCAGAAAAATTCGGGCCAGCAAAACGGTGACTACCGGATAAAGCGAAGTCAACACGACCGCCTCATCTAATCTGCCGCTTTGGGTGGCGCGAATGAACATTACGCTGCCGCTTACATCGAGACAGCCGGCCAGCACAGCCAGGCCAGTTCGGAACGAGTCCGTACCGCGGAATATTCGACCAAACAGCACGATAGACCCGGTGAGGATTAAAGAAGATACGCGGGCGGCGGAAGCAATCCAAAACGCCGAGCCGTTTCCGGCCTGCTTGATGCAAATGAAGAAGCCGGCAAATCCGATTCCCGCCAGCACCGCCAGTCCGATGCCTTCAGGCGGCCCTTCATGTTCGGGCCGCGAAACCATCCATATGCCAAGCCCGGCGAGAAGAAATCCGGCAATCTGTACAGGACCCGGAATGCCCTCCAAAAAGATTCCGAGGGCAGTTGGAATTGCGGCGCCGAGCACGGCTGAAACAGGCGCGGCAAGCCCCATTCGACCGCTTGCGAGTGCCTTATAAAAGAGTGCCAATGCGAGGCCTCCGGAAAGGCCTGCCGCCAAAGCCCACGCCAAACTGCGATTCGAGGGAAACGCGGAGTGTTTCGCGACGGCGATTGTCGTAATAAATAGCAGGCTGCTTGCGTGGGCGATGGCGGTAATCAGGAAAGCATTGGCGCGGCGGGAGGCGTATCCACCGATAAAATCGCTGGCGCCCCAGCACGCGACGGCAGCCAGGCTGAATGCTGCGGGCGCGAGTTGGAGTGGCGCAGGCATCTTTCCTGTGTCGGGGATTATAAGGTCGTTAGCCACTAAGGACACCAAGGTCCACTAAGGGACCCATAATTCTGCCTCGCGCCTTCCGTTGTGTCCCTTCGTGTCCTTCGTGGTTACAGCTTTTCACGAATGCCGCCGGCGCCAATGGCGACAACTCTCACATTAATTTCGCACGCCCATTATTCGGTCAACCCTGACTTCCCCGCATGGTAAACTTTCCCTAAGTATTCTCCCGGGAACCTAGGTTGATTGAGCTAGCCCCCTCTATTCTATCGGCGGATTTCGCGCGCTTAGCGGAGCAGATCCATAGTGCTGCCGAAGGCGGTGCCAGCATCATCCATGTGGATATTATGGATGGGCACTTTGTCCCGAATATCACGGTGGGGCCTCCGGTGGTGAAATCACTGCGAAAGGCTACGGAGCTGCCGCTCGATTGTCATCTGATGATCGAAAATCCAGACGAATTCATTCCGCAATTTGCCGATGCCGGTGCGGACTGGATTTCGGTTCATCAGGAGGCCTGCCGGCATTTGAACCGTACCCTGCATCTTATTCAGAGTCATGACTGTCTGGCGGGCGTGGTGCTCAATCCGGCGACCCCGGTGGAACTTCTGACGGAAGTGCTCGATATCGTGGATTATGTGCTGGTGATGTCGGTCAATCCTGGCTTCGGGGCACAGGAATTTATTCCCGGGTCCGTCCATAAGATCCGTCGCCTGGCTGAGTTGCGGCGGGAGCGGCGGCTTAATTTTCGCATCGAGGTGGACGGCGGAATCGCGCACGATACAGCCGTAGAGGTGGTCCGGGCAGGGGCGGAAATTTTAGTTGCAGGCAACGCTATCTTCGGTCGGGGCGATCCAAAGACTAACGCCCAAAATTTACTGAAGACTGCCAATGAGGCCAGCTTGCTCAAAGTGTGACCGTTCAGCGATCGAGCCGTATTTCAATTCGCAAAGGACTTAAAGGACTTAAAGGATTTTATGTCACGTCGTATCACAACAGCATTTCTATTCGGACTGCTCATATTTGCGGTCGCTTGCACCAACAAGAAAGTTAGCAACCCGCTGGCTAACGTCGGTTCCAAGCAGCCCGACAAAGTACTATTCGACCGCGCCATGGACGCAATGAAGCACAATCAGTTCGAAACAGCGCGGCTGGATATGCAAACTCTGATTAACGCTTATCCTGACTCCGAGTACATTGCGCGGGCAAAACTGGCGGTTGCGGATTCCTGGTATGCGGAGGGCGGTACTGCTGGGTTGGCACAGGCGGAGGCCCAATACGAAGATTTTGAGACGTTCTTTCCAAATATGCCGGAGGCGGCCGAGGCCCAGTTGAAGATCGGCAATATTCACTTTAGGCAGATGGAGAAGCCGGACCGTGATTACACCCATGCCGTGCGCGCCGAAGACGAATACCGGAAGCTGATTTTGCAATGGCCCGACAGCAAGCTGGTCCCTGAAGCGAAGCACCGATTGTTGCAGGTTCAGGAAGTAATCGCAGAGCGTGAGTTTCGCGTTGGCCGTTTCTATTACACCCGGCAATCTTATCCGGCCGCTATTGCGAGATTGCAGTCGCTTGCGGATGAATATCCTTTGTACAGCAAAGCCGACGAAACACTGTATTTGCTGGGGCAATCTTACGAAGGGGAAATCTCTGTTTTGCGAAGCAAGCAAGGGAACGAGGTGGTTAAGTCCCGGATGATCCAGGATTTTACCAAGCATGCGGCGGACGCTTATTCCCGGATACTGACTCGCTATCCGCTGATGGATAGCGCAGATGAGGCGAAGAAGCGGTTGGAAGCTCTGAAGCAGCCAGTTCCGAGACCGACGAAGGCGGCCGTTGCACAAAACAAGGCGGAAGAGGCGAGCCGCCATGAGGACACGGCATTTTCCAAAGTGATGGGAACTTTCGAGAAGAATCCCGATACCTCAGCAGCGGCTACGGTCGGAAATCCTGCGCTGGTTGAGCCCAAAGTGACCAGTGCTGCGGATGTAGTGCAGTCGGCTAGTCGCGCAGCAATGGGGGGCTCGGGGAAAGAGGGCGCATCTGTGGAGACCGTTAAGGGAGTTCCGACGGCAGATCAGCCAGCGCCCCGGTCCGATTCTCCTCTTGACAGTGACGCTACAGTGACTGGAACAACCGCGGATGCTTCAGTGGTGGATAATTCAGTGGCGCAGCCGCCTCAGAGTGATACCAATGCATTGACGCCGAACGCAGCGCCTGATCCGAATGAGCTGAAGCCGAACGTAACTGCGGACAATGGACAGCCCCCGACGCCGCCGGCACAGGTGAATGAAATTACGCAGGCTAATTCCGATGCGGCTGCGGCAACTGACACGAAAACTGCAGATGCGGCAGCGTCTCAGGATCCTGCTGACGACAGCTATATTTCCTCAAGCAAAAAGAAGAAAAAGAAGGGACTGCACAAAGTCGTTCCTTTTTGATCGCCCTCACGTAGTGTTTCCGTGATGAGATTTTTACGTAATCAATTCAACATGCGGGGAACCTCATGGGTTAGCACGGGATGCTTGTTGTTCTTGCTAAGTCTGTGCGGGTGCCAGAAGCCCGCTTCGCTGGAGCCCAAGAGCCGTCCGTCAGGTGTACCGAGCGATGCCTTATGGTTCGGCGGCGCGGATGGTGGGTCATATGTTCGCTGCACGCTTGATGCTCCCCACGATGTCAATCGCTGCAGCGTTTGGAATGACTTTACTGGTCATTTGGTGGAGACTGGCGCGTATAGGCTCCTCAATGAGGGGCGCGCCGCCAAAGAATCGGAGCTGAAAGTTGCATATCCCGATTTCTCGGGCCGGATTTATCTACAAAAGGGTTTAATCCTGAAACGAATCCAAGTAGATGCTACGGGGCAATGAAGAACAGGCGGTCTGATGACAACGCAACCGCCGCGAATTTCCTCTCGCGCGAAGCTCGATAACATAACACTCAGCACACCTGCTGTTCTGCCTTTGATTTGCTTGTAAGATTTTGCGCATCCCATATATATTGAAAATCCTAAAAAGTTCTTCTATTCCTGATAACGGAGAAACGTATGTCGTTCTTTGTTCACTGTGCGCTGGCCACCGTATTCGCGAGCGCTATCGCAGCCGCGGCTCAGGAGATCCCCAAATCTCAGCCGCCTTTATGGATCACCAAGCCCGACGTTGCCGCCTTCGAGAAAACTGAGAACGACCGGCTGGCGGCCGCACAGCGTTCGATTGATGAAATCACGGACGTCAAGGGCGATAAAACCATTCAGAATACGCTCGTCCCGTACGATGAAGCTGTTCACCAGATTGATTCCGCAACCTATTTTGCGGGATTGATGCAGGAAGTGCATCCCGACGAAGATTTCCGGAATCATGCGACGGAAATGACGCGTAAGGTGAGTGCCGTTGCCACGGCGCTGTCACTCAATCAAAGTGTGTACCACGCGTTGGTCAGCCTCGATCTTTCGAAGGCCGATTCGGCGACGCGTTACTACGTGCAACGTCAACTCCTTGAGTTTCGCTTGTCCGGGGTTGACAAGGACGAAGCCACTCGCGCGCGCTTGAAAAAGCTGAATGATCAGCTCACCGACGAGCAATCCATGTTCGACCGCAACATCGCCGATGGCCAGAAGACGGTGGAAGTGGACAGCGTCAAAGAATTGGATGGTCTTCCGCAGGATTACATTGATCGCCACAAACCCGGCGCGGACGGCAAAATTGTCATCACCACCGATTACCCCGACGTTTTTCCGGCGTTGAAGTTCGCGAAGAGCGATGCCTTGCGGCGCAGGCTGTGGGAGGCGCTTGATAACCGGGCTTATCCCAAGAATCGCGAAGTGCTGCAACAGATGATGCAGACCCGATATGAGATTGCAACCTTGCTTGGTTACTCTTCCTGGGCCGATTACAACGCCGCCGACAAAATGATCGTGAAGGGCGGGAACATAGGCGAGTTCATTCAGCAGTTGGACAACGCGACGCAGCCGCTGGTTAAACGTGAGTTCGCCATGCTACTCGCGCAAAAGCAGAAGACCGATCCCCAGGCGACCGAGATTTCAGATTACGAGGTCTCTTATCTCAGCGAAATGGTTCGGCGATCGCAATATGACTTCGATTCGCAGACAGTGCGTCCCTATCTGCCGTATATGCAGGTGAAGCAGGGCATTTTGGATACCGCTGCCAAGCTGTTCCATGTGACGTTCCGCCAGGAACCAGACGTTCCCGCTTGGGACCCTTCCGTCGAGACCTGGGATGTGATTGAGAATGGGAAGGCAATTGGCCGATTTTATCTCGACATGCATCCGCGAAAGGGAAAGTTCAGCCACGCCGAAATGGTTCCGGTACTGGACGGCATTCGCGGCAAGCAATTGCCGGAAGCAACTCTGGTCTGCAATTTGCCGGTTCCAACCGCGAGTGATCCCGGCTTAATGGAATACGGCGACGTTGTCACCTTCTTCCACGAATTCGGACATCTAATGCATCACATCCTCGGGGGCCAGCAGCAGTGGGCTGGGATCAGCGGCATCACCATGGAAGGAGATTTCGTCGAAGCTCCTTCGCAAATGCTCGAGGAATGGATGCGCAGTCCGCAAGTGCTGGCGACGTTTGCGCGGAATTACAAAACCGGTGAACCGATTCCGGCGGAACTGGTCGCGCGAATGAACCGGGCGTCGGCATTCGGACGCGGAAACTGGGTCGCAACACAAAACGAGTACACCGCAATTTCTTACGACATGTATAAATCCAAACCGAAAGACGTTGACCCAGATGCGGTCTGCGCCGACGACACGAAGCGCTACACTCCGTTTAAGCCAACGCCAGGCACACACATGTACGCTTCTTTCGGACATCTGGGCGGATATTCGTCAAGGTATTACACGTACTTGTGGGACAAAGTGATTGCGGAAGATTTCTTCGTGCAGTTCGATCACGACAATCTGCTGGCTGGGGAAGCTCCGATGCGTTACCGCCGCGTTGTCCTCGAACCAGGAGGCTCCATGTCGGCCAACGATCTGGTTAAGAATTTTCTGGGACGTCCACAGAATATGACCGCGTTCCAACAATGGATGGGCGAGGAATTTGAGCCGGCTTCGGAGAGTACGAAAACCGGGCAGTAGTAGAGCCAACCCTCAATCTGAAAACTAAGAGTCGACCTTTCTTTTTTCACACGAAGACTCTCGGCGGTTTTCTTGCCATACACCGTAAGCGTTAACGGTGTATACTTCGGCGCACTTCAAATCATTAAAATTCTTCAACTTCTTCCGTCAAAGGAGCCAATTCCGTGCGCAAGTACTCCGCTCAGGGTCTACTCATTCTCGCCGCTTCCGGTTTTCTAACCATCGCTTGCGTCGCGCAAACCTCGACACCTTCGGGAACTGCGCCATATCTGAATCCCCAATTGCCGGTCAGTGCGCGAGTAGATGACCTCGTGTCCCGGATGACGTTGGAAGAAAAAGCCTCCCAGTTGGTGAATCAAGCCCGGGAGATTCCTAGACTGCAGGTTCCCGCCTATGACTGGTGGAGCGAGGCGCTGCACGGGGTTGCTCGCGCCGGAACAGCAACGGTATTTCCTGAACCGATCGGACTCGCCGCTACTTTTGATCCTGCGCTGATCCATGAGATGGGCACCGTCATTGGCGTTGAAGCCAGGGCCAAGCACAATCAGGCAGTCCGCGCCGGAAGGCACGATATCTACGAAGGTTTGGATTTTTGGTCGCCCAACATCAACATCTTTCGCGATCCGCGCTGGGGACGGGGGCAGGAAACTTATGGCGAGGATCCGTTTCTAACCTCGCGCATGGGCGTCGCGTTTGTAACTGGATTGCAAGGCGACGATCCCAAGTATATTCAGGTGATTTCTACTCCGAAGCATTTTGCCGTCCATAGTGGTCCGGAGCCCTCGCGCCACAGCGTCAATGTAGCAGCGACCAAGCGCGATATGACAGACACATACCTGCCCGCCTTTCGCGCCACCATTACCGAAGGCAAAGCCGGATCGGTGATGTGCGCCTATAACCGTGTGAATGCCGAGCCTGCTTGCGCGAACAGCTTTTTACTCGAGGACGAACTGCGCGGCGCATGGAAGTTCAACGGATACGTTGTATCGGACTGCGACGCGGTCGCCGACATTCAGCGCGGACACCACTTTACCGAGACGTTAGCTGAAGCCGCCGCAGTCTCGCTAAAACGCGGAACGGACAACGAGTGCGCGGACTTCGGCCAGAAACCCGCCGACAACTCCGATTACCAAAAATATGTGGACGCAGTGAAGCAGGGATTGCTGAGCGAAAAAGACATTGACACTTCACTTAAAAGGCTCTTCACCGCCCGCTTCCGCCTGGGATTATTCGATCCGCCGGAGATCGTGAAATATGCGCAGACTCCCGACTCTGAAATTGACAGCGAAGCCCATCGCCAACTGGCTTTGAAAATTGCGCGTGAGTCTATGGTGCTGTTGAAGAACGACGGCATCCTTCCTCTTGCTGCCGGAACCAAGAGAATCGCAGTCATCGGGCCGCTGGCTTTATCATCCCGTGCGCTTCAGGGGAACTACAACGGCACGCCCTCTCGGTCCACGACTGCGCTGGATGGTATCCGCAAGCAGTTTCCGCAATCTGAAGTGACGTTCACTCCTGGCACTAACTTTTTGCGCGAGGATCTGGCAGTGCCAGGTTCGGCGCTCACGACTCCGGATGGAAAGCCCGGACTAAAGGCGGAATATTTTTCCGACCCCGGCTTCAAAGGTACGCCGGCAATTTCCCGCACTGAGACGGACATAAATTATGATTTCGCGCCGGGCACAACTGGCAAGGAGAATATCTACGCCGTAAGGTGGACGGGCTATCTGACTCCCTCCGAGTCTGGAACGTATCAGCTCGGTTTGAATGGAAGCAGGGAGCGCCTTTCGCTGGATGGCAAAACAATTGTGGACGACCCCAAAGGACATTCGTCCCGCCCCGTCGTCTCCGAAGTAACCCTAGAAAAAGGACACCGCTATGCAATAAAAATCGAATACTTTCAGGGCCGCGCTCGTGGCGTAAAACTGGTTTGGTCGCGCTCGAGTTCCGATCCGAGCGCAGATGCTGTTGCAGCAGCCGCGAAAGCGGACGTGGTGATCGCTGTCGTCGGTATTACCTCGGATCTCGAAGGTGAAGAGATGGACGTCGCAGTCCCCGGCTTCAAGGGCGGAGACCGTACCACTCTCGATTTGCCGAAACCGGAAGAAGACTTGCTCGAAGCGCTAAAGACAAGTGGAAAGCCGCTCGTCGTTGTTCTCATGAGCGGCAGCGCACTCTCGGTGAATTGGGCGAACGAAAATGCAAATGCAATTTTGGAAGCGTGGTATTCGGGCGAGGAAGGCGGTGCCGCCATCGGCGAAACACTTGCCGGAGTCAACAATCCTTCCGGACGTTTGCCTGTAACGTTTTACAAAAGTGTAGATCAGTTGCCGCCGTTTGAAGACTACTCGATGAACAACCGCACTTACCGCTATTTCGACGGTCAACCGTTGTATCCGTTCGGATACGGCTTGAGCTATTCGAAGTTCACCTACAGCAACGTGAAACTCTCTACAGCCAGCTTGAACGCCGGCGATTCACTCACTGTTGAGGCCGATGTCAAGAATGACAGCGATCGCGAAGGAGACGAAGTTGCAGAGCTGTATTTGAGCTTCCCCAAAACATCCAGCCCGCAGATTCATGCGCTGAAGGGCGTGACGCGAGTACATCTGAGGGGCGGAGAAAGTCAACATGTCCACTTCACACTGGATGCACGCGCGTTAAGTGCAGGAGATGACAACGGAGACCGCATGATTTCCGCGGGCACTTATGGGATTCACGTGGGTGGCGGTCAGCCAGGAACGGGCGCTCCGCAAGCCGAGGCGACGTTCAGTATCGTCGGCGAGCAGAGACTGCCAGACTAACAAGACACAGTTTGCCTAAATTGAAATTCTGGCTGATTTGAAAGGGCGCGGCTGAAGCCGCGCCCTTTCAAAGCCACCAAATCCCCCCGGATTTCTCACCCTTTCCCGCAAACTGTTAATCTGTGCACGAGGAATCCGAATGAAGTTCATCATCCTTTTCACTCTCTTCTCGTGTTTAATCCTGCAAGGTCAACCAACTTCCAAGCCTACAGTTGCGGAAGCGGAACAATTTATGACTCAGGCGGAAGCTCGCCTCAACGATCTCAATGTGAAAGCGAATCGCGCGACATGGGTCCAGATGAATTTCATCACCGACGACACCGAAGCGATGTCGGCCGATGCCCAGGATCAACTGACTGCGGCGACCACCGAGTTAATCGAGCAAGCAAAGCGGTTCGACGGACTTACGATGCCGCGGGAACTGGCACGCAAATTCATGCTGTTGCGATTGTCGTTAACGGCACCGGCTCCGAAGGATCCCGCGCTGCGCCGCGAGAAGTCGCAAATCGGGGTTTCGCTCGGTTCGGATTACGGCAAGGGCAAGTATTGCCGCAAGCCTGGCGACTGCCTCGACATCACCGCAATCGAACACATCATGGAAACCAGCCGCGATCCCAAAGAGCTCAAAGATGTTTGGGTAGGCTGGCACAATATTTCTCCTCCGATGCGAGAGCGTTATGCCCGGTTCGTCGAGCTTTCGAATCAGGGCGCCCGCGAACTGGGATTCAAAGATACCGGGGCATTGTGGCGTGCGGGGTACGACATGCCTCCCGACCAATTCAGCGCCGAGGTCGAGAGATTGTGGCAGCAAGTTCGCCCTCTCTATCTTTCGCTTCATACTTTCGTCCGCGCCAGGCTTTCGCAACACTACGGACCGGACCTCGTCCCACCCAACGGCATGATTCCTGCCGATCTTCTGGGAAATCCGTGGGCGCAGCAGTGGGAAGGCATTTTCCCGCTGCTGGGATTGCCCGAAAATAGCCGCGGCTACGATCTCACCCAACTGCTCCAGGCCAAAAATGTTGACGCCAAAGGGATGGTGCACTACGGCGAGAATTTTTATAAGTCTTTGGGCTTCGCTCCACTGCCGCAAACTTTCTGGGAGCGGTCACTGTTTACAAAGCCCGCCGATCGCGACGTTGTATGCCATGCCAGCGCGTGGGACATTGACGACCAGGACGACGTTCGCATCAAGATGTGCATACAAGTGCGCGATGTGGACTTCGTAACCATCCACCACGAGCTCGGACATAACTTTCATCAACGAGCCTACAAGAAACAGCCATACATGTTTGAAAACGGCGCGAATGACGGCTTCCATGAGGCGATTGGCGACACTATTGCTTTAGCTATTACGCCGGAGTATTTGAAGGAAATTGGATTGCTCGACAAGACTCCTCCGCCCGAGGCCGACATTCCAATCTTGCTGAGAGAGGCACTCGAAAAAGTCGCGTTTCTTCCCTTTGGACTCATGATTGACCAGTGGCGATGGAAAGTTTTTTCAGGCGAAATCAAGCCCGCCGATTACAACAAGTCCTGGTGGGACTTACGCGAGAAATATGAGGGCATCGCACCGCCGGTAGAGCGCACTGAGGCTGACTTCGATCCCGGCGCCAAGTATCACGTCCCCGCAAATGTTCCATACATGCGCTATTTCCTC
>DASYGR010000200.1:0-5088 GCA_035999525.1 Terriglobales bacterium | reverse complement strand
GCTCGCCATTTATCGAGGACAATCCTCCCCCGACTCATATTCTGCTTCCAGCAGAGTTCGGCAACGGGCTTCTCGGGACCACCAAAGGCGTTGAGATAGCGCCCGAGTGGCGTCCAACTCGATTCTGGCGCTTGCGTGGATCGTATTCGTATTTGCAGATGAATATTGAGAAATCACGCAACTCTCTGGATATAGGCTCCGCCCCGGGGATTGAGGGATCAAGCCCCAAACACCAGGCGATGGTTCAATCGGGATTCGACATCTCCAAAAATTTCACTATGGACCTTTCGTACCGGTACATTAGCGCTTTACCAGGCCAGGCGGTTCGGGCCTACTCAACCGGAGATGCCGTATTTGGATGGCGGTTCAATGACCATCTTCGCTTGTCGCTTGTGGGCAAGAATCTGTTGCAGCCCTATCATGCCGAAGATGGTGGCGATCCGGGGCTGCTGGTTTTGATCAAGCGAAGCGCCTACGCAAGACTTACCTGGCAGAATTGAACCTTGACTCTTCTGTCACAAATCGAGCGGCGGCAATCTCGTTGTCTGCCAGTAGTGCGAACGCACCGCTCACGCGGAACCGTTCGCTGTATCGCATTGCTACTTTTCCTCTTCCCTGTCATGGCGGGAATTGCGTTTGCACAGCAGTCGCACCCCACTGACTCACAAGTCAAAGCCGCTTACCTCTATAACTTTGGAAAATTCGTCACGTGGCCGGGCGCTAATGCCGGAAACGGAGCCTCGTTTGAGATCTGTGTGCTTGGAAGAGATCCCTTTGGAGTGATTCTAGATTCCACTGTCGCTGGGGGAAATATTGAGGACAAGCAGGTAACAGCGAAGAAGATTTCGAGTCTTCAAGAGTCGGACCATTGCCGCATAGTGTTTATCAGTTCTTCGGAGCAAACGCGGTTGAAACCCATACTCGCGGCGGCGAAGGCGGGAGGGACATTAACCGTCAGTGATATCCCTCATTTTGCCGATAAAGGGGGAATGATCGAATTTATTCCTCAGGAAAACAAGATTCGCTTTGAAGTGAACCTTCCTGCAACAGAAGAAGCGGGCTTAATCCTTAGTTCGGAGTTGTTGAAAGTTGCCACCAGGGTGATTGGGAAGACAGGAAAGTGAGAGGCGACACTGCCCTATAGCCAGTCAATTTCGAAGAAGCTCACGGTAATGAACATGCTGGTGAGCGCCGCCGCGCTGCTGCTGGCTTGCGCCGCGTTCTTCGCCTATGACCAGATTACGTTTCGGCAAAGCCTGGTACGGACACTTTCAGCGCAAGCGCAAATTATTGGATCGAATAGTGTCTCTGCTCTCATATTTAACGACCCGCAATCGGCTACGAATACGTTGTCAGCACTGAAGAATTCCCCGAATATTGCATCGGCTGGAGTCATCACTGTTGAGCAGCGGCCTTTTGCGCAATATTCCCGCGACGCGGGAGATACAGTTGTCAACATTCCGCCGCCCCCCGAGGGAAGAGTTGAAGCCTACTGGTTTAAGACGACACACCTGGTTCTTGTCCACTCCATTGTGTTTCAAGGCAAGACTCTGGGGTTTGTTTACCTGCGCGCCGACTTGCGCGAGTTGGACCAACGCCTGAAAAGATATGCGACCATTGCGTTCGTTGTATTGCTGCTATCGCTGCTCGCCGCTTTGATCGTATCTGCGCTGTTTCGGCGGTCGGTCGCCGAACCCATTATTCAGTTGGCCGAGGTTGCGCGGGCGGTCTCGCAGGATAACAACTATTCTGTGCGTGCCGCGCCAGCGGCAGCACAAGACGAGATTGCCCTGCTGATTGACGCCTTCAATAACATGTTGCAGCAGATTCAGCACCGTGACAACGCCCTTCAAGAAGCGCATGACGAGCTCGAAGAGAGAGTCGAAGAACGAACACGCGAATTGGTTTCTTCGAACCGCGAACTCGAGGCCTTTTCTTACTCGGTGTCGCATGATCTGCGCGGTCCCCTTGAAGTCATGAACGGCTTCAGTTACGTGCTGCTAAAAAATTATGCGGCCAAACTCGATTCAAACGGTAAAGAGTGCCTGCAAAGCATCCGGTCGGCCGCCCGGCGAATGTCGGAGCTCATTGATGACTTACTGAATCTTTCGCGGGTTACAACAAGCGATATGCATCGCGAGGAGATTGATTTGAGTTTATACGCACGAACGATTATGGAAGAGCTATGCCGCTCCGCGTCCGGACGACACGTTGAATTCGTGGTTCCCTCCCAGGTACAGGCGTATGCGGACTCTCGTCTGGTGCAGATCGTAATGCAGAATCTTCTCGAGAATGCCTGGAAATACACCTCCCATCATGAGAGGGCACGCATCGAATTTGGTTTCGAAGAAAAAGATGGCAGCATGATCTATTTCGTAAAGGATGATGGCAGTGGCTTCGATCCTCGTTCAACAGACCGGCTTTTTCAACCTTTCAACCGCCTTCATACCGCGTCAGAGTTCCCTGGCAACGGAATTGGACTCGCAACCGTGCGGCGCATCGTTCAGAGACATGGCGGAGAAGTTTGGGCCGAAGGCGCGGTTGAAAACGGAGCAACTTTTCATTTCACCCTCGAACCGAACCGCAGTGGCGGCGCGCGTCCGAACTACGATGCTTAAGCTTTCTGCCGTCTGTTCGCATATAGAGTTCTCCTTCTCACCTTTCCTCTTTACAGCGCTTCCCTGATTTGAGACAGTTATCCGTGGAAAACCAATCTGTCGTCGTCCTCGACTTTGGCGCCCAATATTCGCAGCTGATTGCGCGCCGCATCCGTGAACAAAACATTTTTTCGGTTGTCCTGCCGTGTAACTCCTCGCTGAGCGAGATACGAAGTTATTCTCCCGTGGGAATTATCCTGTCTGGGGGGCCTTCCTCGGTTTACGACAATGACGCTCCCACCGCCGATAAAGGCATATTCGATCTTGGCGTGCCGGTTCTCGGCATTTGCTATGGCCTGCAATATATGGCGCATGCGCTCGGAGGCAAAGTTCATCCGGCTGAGAAGCGCGAATACGGTCATGCGAAGGTGGAACTCTCAGACGGATCGCAGCTCTTTGAAGGGCTTCCGAAGGTTCTGACGGTTTGGATGTCGCATGGCGACGAAGCGGCTGAACTTCCTCCGGGCTTTCGGTTGACTGCCCAGTCGCCCAATGCAGTTGCTGCGATCGAGAATCCCGAAAAGCGATTATGGGCCGTGCAATTTCATCCCGAGGTTCACCACACCCCGCTGGGAACCGACATCCTGCGCAATTTCGCTCTTAAAATTTGCGCGGCAAAGCCAAACTGGACCGCGCAACGCTTTATTGATGAAACCATCGCCAGTGTCAGACAAACGGTCGGAACAGGCCGCGCCATTTGTGCGCTTTCCGGCGGGGTGGATTCCGCGGTGGCAGCGACGCTGGTGGATCGCGCTCTGCGTGACGAAAACGGCACTTCGCGATTAACTTCAGTTTTTGTGAATAACGGAGTTTTGCGCAAGAACGAATTTGAGAAAGTGCAGCAGTCTTTGCGTGACAAACTGGGATTGCATGTGGTCGCCGTAGACGCGACCGAACGGTTTTTGAACAAACTCGCGGGAATCACCGATCCCGAAACCAAGCGCAAGATCATTGGCGCTGAGTTCATTGCCGTATTCGACGAAGAAGCTAATCGAATCGCAAAGCAGGAAGGCAGCGTGGATTGGCTGGTGCAAGGCACGCTTTATCCGGATGTGATTGAATCCCGTTCTGTCCGCGGCCCATCGCAGGTGATTAAATCTCATCACAACGTTGGCGGGCTTCCAGACAAAATGAAGCTCAAGCTGATTGAACCCTTAAAGGATTTGTTTAAGGATGAGGTCCGAAAGATTGGTAGAGACTTGGGAATGCCTGAGGAAGTCCTGCAACGACAACCCTTCCCTGGTCCCGGCCTTGCCGTACGGATTCTAGGCGAAGTCACCGCCGAGCGACTGGCAATTCTAAGAGAGTGCGACGACATTGTAGTCACCGAAATAAAGCGAGTGGGCTTATATACGAAAATCTGGCAATCTTTCGCCGTGCTACTGCCCGTAATGTCAGTTGGAGTGATGGGAGACCAACGGACTTATGCCTACACGTGCGCCGTCCGCGCTGTTCACTCAGAAGATGGCATGACCGCGGACTGGGTGCCGCTGCCTCATGAAGTCTTGAAAACAATCTCAAGCCGCATCGTAAACGAGGTGAAGGGCGTGAATCGTATTGTTTACGACATCACCTCAAAGCCTCCCGGAACTATTGAGTGGGAATAGGGCCAGTTGGCGGATGTGATTCCGACCACTCATCGTATTTCCAGGCTGTCCAGCATGCGCTGATAGGCAGGCCGCAGGCGTTCGAAATCGCTCTCCGGAGCGATGAAGATGAGATACAAGAAGCCTCCTTCCTGACGCTGAAATGTCACCAGCCAATCTCGTTCTGGAAGCCTTCGCCCATTCTGCTCCACAGGGGAGGTTCCCGCGAGGCTCACTGAGTCGGCTTGTTGTCCGCTAACTTGGATCCTCTGCGAATTACCAGACTGACGCAATCCAGAATTCGATTGCTGGAGATTCGTCACCAGGTCCGAAGTAAATTCATCGAGCGAGTTCGCGTTCTGGTCTTGAGCCAATGCAATCACTACGCCATAGCCAATTGCTCCCTGCGTAACTCCCGCCGGCGGAGCAATAGTCATGGTCGCCTGCTGGCCTCCGAAGACGTGCCAGTTTTCCGGATACGAAATGGTGAAAGCGTCCTGCTGCAATGAAGTTACATCGCTGCTTGGACGCACTTGCTCGAAGGTGATGTTAGCCAGCGCCCCGGTTTCCGTCGCCTTAACGCTCCCCGTCATGGTTGGCGTTGCGCCAGTCTGACGGTTAGTTTGTTCCCAAATTCCCTGCTTGGCCTCGTCGGCAATCTGTTGCCCGGTATATGTCTTCACCGTCATAGCATGTTGTTTGGCCCGCAGGAAGGCATCGCTGTTACCGGCAAACGTCTTTGGCGGCCAGTCTCGAATTTCGCGATCAATTGCCTCTCGCCGGTTTCCAGGATTGGGATGGTCACTTAGAAACTGCGGACCGTTGCCGTTGCGTTGCTTCTCCAG
>DASYGR010000161.1:0-3569 GCA_035999525.1 Terriglobales bacterium | reverse complement strand
TCCCAAGCATCCCCACTAACCCAAAGCCGATTAGCCCGCCGATAGAGATGCTCATGATACCCAAGGCGATCCGTACAACGAAAAGTCCCCCGAACACAACGATGGATTGCGCCGCCTGGAAACGTACCCACGGACGCTTATCAATCAGCAGGAAGATGATGCCCGTAATCCAGCCGACAAGATAAGCCAATAATCCGGCAACATTTTCGGAAAGGCCTTCCGTGGATGGTGCAGCATAACCGGCCGCTGGGGCTACAGATTGATTCGCTCCGCACGCAGGACAGAAACTAGCAGTCCCAATATCTTTACCGCACTTATTGCAAAAGGCCATGTTTTCCTCCCGCCTAACTTTGTAGTGCGCGAGAGTAGCAAAACGGAGGACCGAGTGCAATGCCCGTCTTGAAGCCATGCGGCTCTGTGAACCGGGCAATGATCGCAAAACGAAACTACAGTGCTATTTAGAGCGCCTTACTTGGCAGGATGATCGGGTTGAATGGACTTGATGGTAATCACGCTCTTTTTTGCGTCAAGGTCTCCGGTCAGTACCACGGCCTGCCCCGCAAACTTTTCTGCTACGACTTGATTGTCTAAACGGTACACGTTTCCCTTTTCCACAAGGACGAAGGAAGCAGCAAACTTGGCAACACAGTTCCGCGAGCAGGAAGCAGCATCTGTTCCAAACGATTTAGATTTCAGCATTTCCTTGTGAGATCGGGAAAGAGAGTGGACATTGAGAGCGCAGGAGCTGTCCGAAATTTCACCGTGGAATGTGGCGCCATTGCTCACGCCGCTTGCGAGTAAAGCGAAAACAGTAGCAACGATCCAGCATTTCATGAAAACTTCCTCCGAAACATTAAGCGATAACGATTACCTTCATATGCATGTCCTCGTGACCTTCGCTGCAGATCACGGTGCAGACAATCCGATACTCGCCCGGCTGATCCGGAACTTTCAAGACAAATTCCTGGATGCCAGGTTTGAGTTCAAGGTCCCAGTCCGGGACCTTCGCTCCATCTTTCTTGCGGATGAGCGCAAACCCGTGAATGGATCCATTTCGGTTTTGGGTCTTCGCCTTCTTCGCGGTAATGCGAAATTTCACCTCTTCGCCGGCCTTGAAGGTCAGTGCAGGGCTCGGCTTGCCACCGATTTTGAATCGGCTATCTTTATCCGCGAGTAATTCAATGACGCGCATTTCGCTTTGCGCGGCGCATCGCACACTCGGCCCGGCCAGCAGCAGAGTAACCATGATCAAAACCGCAATTTTAAATGTGACTCGATGTCGAACGATGGGCATGGCTACTCAGTCATGTACGTCAGGATGTACCGCATGTCTTCGTCCGTAATCAGTGCCCGCACTCGCATGTGGCGAACGATGGTCCCCATCATTCTTGGTGGAAATTTATGCGGGAGCATGTGGCAGCGCCCGCAGTTCGTCTGAAATCGCTTTTCTCCTTCGATTCGCGTGGCGGCAAGGTCTTGAACTACGACCGGAGAAGTCTCGACCAGACCAGCCTGTTTCTTGGGAGCCGCACTGGCAGCCATCGCAACAAGAATCACAGTCACCGCGATTACTCTCATCATCATCAGTCGCCTCCGGGGCCTAGGGGAAATGCAAACCGGTAAGTGATGCCGACTGTCCAGATGTTTGCGTTGCCTTCGGAACTGAACTGCCGCCCGTAACTGGAAACAGCTCGCAGGCCATCCATGAAGTAATAATTGATTCCGATCTCGGATTCCTTGGTGTTGACATCGGGTACGTCGCCATTTGCAATGCCGGGTTTGGCAAAAAATTGTTGGAAACGCGCCACCATTTGAGTGTGCGCGAGGATTTGAGCATGAGAAAACGCGTTAAGCCGCAAAGCAGGCTCGATCCAGTAGCCACGCCCGAATTCGGCATCGGCGAATTCCGACCTGATATCCAGTGGCAGTGCGCGGGGCTGCCATTCGAAATGCGTGCCGAAGCGATTGGCGCGGTTTTTCTGCAAGAGATGTTGTACGGAGAATCCAATTTCAACCCGTTGGTTGGGAAAAAATGCGCCGAGACGGCCACCGATTTCGCGGTCGGAGGCGAGCGTGTTGTTTGTGCTGAGCGTCGAAAAATAACCGGCGTAGTTCAGATTCAGGTTATGCGCGACAGAAAATCCGCCACGCAGCATCGCACCATCACTCGAACCGTGTTCCAGCGGAAGAATGATCGGATCGGCTTGCAGGTCTCGTATCCAAACCGGGTAAAGGCGTTCGTTATAGATGCCAAACGGAGTGAGGAAGCGTCCGACGGTGACGGTTAAGTACGGGTTCGCGATGTAATCAACCTGCAAATACTCGAGTGATTGTTGGACCTTTCCGCCGAACGGACCTGTTCCGTCGCGACGCACAAAGTCCCCCTCGAAAGCTCCGCGGGACTCGATCAGCCACTTGTCGCCCAAAGGTAGGAGAACTACGGGAGAGAAGATGCTCACCAGCGTCGTTTGCCCACCCTGCACGAATGGCACGAAGGCGACGCCCCCTGAAATAACTGGAACTGTCTGTAAATTGCTCACATCAGGGGCCTGCCCAAAGGTTGGAAGAACCAAGCACAGCGCGGCCAGCCATCCGCAGCAATGGGCGACAATTCGAGGAAAGATAGAATTTGGCCGAAAAGACACCGCAGAAGAAAGGGGCAATCTCAATGCCAGTACTCATGCCTGTAAGGCATTGAAAATACAACATTACAAGTGCTTGACAAAAAATCCGTATGAGACTGAACCAATCACTCTGAGACGCTGAACCAGAAAGGCTTAATTCTCCCGAAAAGGGAATTGTTTTTACCCGCTTTGGGACAAACTTCTATTGATGAGTTCCCACTTTTTTTCGAACCGACTTGGCCCCTTTAGCAGGTGAGGAACTCGCCGCGGTGACTCGGCTCAACTCCTCGGGGACCGTTTGTGGCACGCTCAGTAGGTTGCGGTAGTCGGCACCGATTGCGGAGGCGGTTTGGAAGAGTGGCTCGTAGGCACTTTGGTCCGGCGCGGGACCTGTTGCGGTGGCCGCACAACGGGCCAAAACAACGGACGATTTTCCAAAGCGCTCCAGGCGGATGCGGCTTACCGGAGTATTCGTTCCAAGCATTGCCGCAGGGCTAGTTACCGAGGACGCGTCGTCTTCAATCGAAACTTGGAGTAAATCTTTGGGGTCGCGAACTTTGAATACCAAAGTCTCGACCATGTTCTTGGGATCCTGGCTGAACGAATATTGCACAGTCGAATACAACGCTTGCACGGCAAATTCGCGGCGAATTCGTACCCACGCGGCGCTGTCGGTATCTTTTGAGACGTGCGTCCTCTCGTTGATCGGGAGAAAGTCGGGCTGCTGGTCCAACGTGGAACGTCCGCGATCAACCTCGAAGTCCTGACTGAATAGCGGTTGCTTCGGCACGCGAGACAAGGCTGTAGCGATCTGCTGCTGTTCGTCCTTCGACGGGGTGCAGACATTGAGCATGTTTACCCGCACTTGCGGCTGCGACGATTTCTTTGCAGGCGGCTGCGATGGTTGTTGCGCGCAACCGAAAGAAGAAAGACAGAGGACAATAA
>DASYGR010000142.1:0-16659 GCA_035999525.1 Terriglobales bacterium | reverse complement strand
GGACCCATGGGATAGCCGCATCCCAGCTTCATTGCGTTGTCAATGTCTTCAATGGATCCGACACCCTCTTCATAGGCGCGGACCGCGTCCAGCATGTAGGGGACCAGGAGTCGATTGACGATGAATCCAGTCTTGTCGCTGGTGCGGACCGGGACTTTACCAAGCTTCTTCGCGAACTCGTAAGCGGAATCATAAACTTCGGCAGATGTTGCAATGGTGCGCACTACTTCAACCAGCTTCATCAACGGAACCGGATTGAAGAAATGCAACCCGACGAAGCGCTCTGGCCGCTTGGTCGAGGTCAAAAGCTCGGTAATCGAAATAGAAGAAGTATTGGACGCCAAAATCGCGTCTTTCTTGATAATGCCGTCAATCGAGGCGTACATCTTCTTCTTTTCTTCGACGTTCTCGATAATTGCTTCAACAATGATGTCGCGGTCAGCGAGATCCTGCTTGTTCGTAGTGCCTTTGAGTCGGGAGCGAATCGCCTCAACGGGTTCCTTCAAGTTTCCTTTTTCTGAAAATTTCGCCAGCGACTTTTCAATTGCCGCGAAACCTTTATCGAGATATTTCTGCTCGACTTCCAGAATAGTGACTTCGAATCCGGCGGTCGCCGCGACTTGCGCAATGCCCGACCCCATCAGCCCACACCCGAGAACCCCAACTTTCCTGATTTCCATGATTCCTCTTTTGATGATGGCGTTAGTCTAGCAGTGGCAAAGCCGCTTTAGCCACATCGGACGAATGTCTACCCGATGGGGAGACTGGCATTTGAGTCTGTTGGATTTCGAGCCCGGAAAGATTGCTTAAGCGACTGCGGCAGTCGCCAGAACAGGGGCAATAATCTCGACGTGTCCGGAAGCATGGGTGATCCCCGCCGTCAATGCGTGTTCCGCGCGGTTGATCACTTCCGTGACGATGTCCACCGAATCGTACTGTTCGCGCACGACCGCTTCGGCCAGTCCGGCATGGAATGGAATAGCAGCGTCTTTATCAAAGACAGTTAGCGCGGAAACCAGTTTCCGAAGTTTCTCGGCGGCTATCATGCCTTCGGTTGCGGAGGTTTCTCCGAGAACGACGGCTATGGTTGTTGTGTCATAGCGAAATGCGAGATCGTTCTGCCGGATATTAGCCGCGAAGAGTTGCCCTATCTGGCGCATAGTGGATTCAACCGTGCTTTCGCCGAATTCTTTCAGCATGGCAGCGCGCTCTCCGAGGCGCACTAATAAAACACTCAGAGAATTGTTGTGCTGAACGGCGCGACGAGTTTCGGCTATCAAGAGATCAAGGTAGGACGCGCGTTTCAGAAGGCCGGATTTTTCGTCCGTAACCGACAGATTTTTGACAAGCCGGCGCAGTCCCGCGTTATTAAGAGCAATCACAATCTGCTCGCCAATCGTCTTCAGCATCATGACGTCGCCGGCGCTCCAGGTATGTGGAGTTTTGTTCATGAGTAACAGAACGCCCACATGATCTGCACCGTCGGAAAGACAGATTGCCAACAATGAGCCTACCGATAAAAGTCCGAGGTTTTGGCGGACCGAGGTCAATTGTGAAGCGGCAATTGTATTGGCGACCATTAAGGTCCCGGTCGGGGCTGCCAGATCCTGAGCCGCCGCTACTACCTCTTCCAATGAATGAATATTGCCCGCCTCCAAGGCCTCGCCGCAACGCTCCTTGAGCAGAGTTACGCCAAGGCCGGGTTTTCGCATTGCTGCCACGCAACGATCCACGTTCCACTGCGCTCCAATTTCATTTACCGCAGTCGAAAGCACGGTATCGGCATTAGCCTGGCGATACAGCAAGCGGGTGATCTCCGATATTCGCGTGAAATTGCTCATTTCCGCGGAATCATTCAACGTTGAAGATGGTGCAACGGTAGCGGATTGGACAAGGGGGATGGGGGCTGCTATGGGCGCGCGTTCAGACGAAGGAACGGAAGCGACCGCTGAAGCCGCGGGTACGGGACGAGCCGCAGAATTATAGGATTGGGTGAGCCCGGCGGCGAGATAGAGTTGCTGCAAGTCCTGATTGCGCTCTTCTTCGCGGGGGAAAAGTTCCTGGATGCGCTGCAAACGCTCGATCGCCTTCGAACGCATTCCGTACTGAACCAGAATTTCGGCCTGGAGCATTAGATCTTGCAGAGTGGAAGCACCGAGCACTTTATCTTCGCTACGGCTCTGATTTATAGATGTATCCAAACTGGTGAATCTTGAAGCGATTACTTTGTAGCGGTTTTCGTCAATTTTTCCATGCACCATTTCCAGGCGTCTTTGCTGTCCCGGCTCGTAGGCATCAATCTCGGCGGAACGGTCCAGAGCTTCGGCGGCTTTGTCGTATTCCTTCAAGCTGATATGCAGGTCGAACAGGCGGATCAAGGTTTGGAAGTAATCGCTTTCACGATTTGAAGCGTTGAAAAGCGCGCTCATGAACTCCAGAACCTCCGCGGAAGCTCTGTGCGATGCAACCACCTCCTGCATCACTGTCAGGTAAAGTTTGCGATCACCCTTTAGCCGCTGGTGGTCACCAAGCTTGCGAGCCAACTCGACAGCTTCCGTATCCTGCTCGGCGTCAATCAGCGAGCCAATCAGGCTCACGACATTTTTCATGGTGCCGGGATCGAGCTCGAAGAGTTGCCAGATAATGGTGGCGGCTTCGGTGAGGCGATTTGCGGCTAGAAGCGCTTTTGCGTAGTTTTCGCAGAATTCCGGCGGCGCGGATGGCGCGTTGGCGAGGGGTGCGAGAACGAAAATCGCAGCTCCAATCTGATCCTGCTCGAGTAAATTCCTGCCATAAGCTAGCGCGATTTGCGGATCCGCTGCGTCTTCGGCGAAAGCACGTTCGACCCATTGAATTGCATTGGCTCCGGCATTTTCCGCGAGTCCCGCGACTTTCATATACGCCTGTGCGGCCTGCTTGTGGTTTTCGAGGTCCGACGAGAGTTGAGCCATTCGCAGCAGATTCTTTTGGTTCGGTTCAAGGGACGCAGCACGCTCAAGCACAGTCATGGCGTCTTGTTTGCGTTCCAGCTTGATCAATTCCTGGTATGCGTCTTCGTAAGTCTCAAGAGCCAGCTTTGGGTTGGAACCTTCAAGCAATTGGCCAAAGCGAATCCGTTGCTCGCAGGTCGGCTTGGCAAAACGGGCCAGTTTCTTATAGGTGAGGCTGGCGCGAGTGGCGTCGCCTGCCTCCGTCTGGCGCTGGAATAGCTCGCCTAGCAGGTTGACTGCGTCCGGAATGCGTTGCAGTGAGAGGCATATATCGGCTGCCATTTGCCGGACGGTGTCGTTGGAAGTATCGGCGGCCAGCACTTGCAGGTATTCTTCGAGGGCTTCGCTAGGTTTTCCCTTTTGCAGGAGTTTTTCGGCCCGCTCCACATGCTTGGGAATCTCGCTACGTTCGAGTCGTCTGGTGGTGTCTGACATTGAAAAAGTGGGCGCGGAGTGGGCCTCTAAAATTCTAGGAGCAGGTTATCGCAGCATCAATCAGTTACGGCTGCCACCGATTACCAAGGTCACTGCGGAATGAGCATCCCGGCGAAATGCTCGAATCCGTTACTGAAGTAAGTAAGAAAATGCTCTTTGGGCTGCGGCGGGCCGGCTTCTTGGGTACGCTCGGAAGCGGCGCCAGTGTGGTGAAGGCTGGCATCCCCGAGAACCATCTTGAATTTTTACTTGGCGTACGTGATAGGTCATGGAGCTGATGGCAGGCTTCTGGCTGCCGCGATGCTCGGAGTCTTTGGCGGTGTGTACCTGTTCTATCGCGGATTCCAAGTCTTACAGCGAAAACGACTCATCGAAAATACCCCCACGTCCACAATTCGCGGCGCAGCATTGGGACTGGTAGAAGTGAACGGTCTTGCTACCGGGCCGTATACGATCACGGCCCCAGTTACAGGAATCCCCTGCTATTACTACCGGTCAGTCGCATGGCAAATGAAGCGGACGGGCAAAAATGAACATTGGGAAAAGGTTGCCGACGAGAGTCTGCACGTCCCGTTTTACGTAAACGACAATACCGGGGCGTTATTAGTAGATCCGCAGGGCGCGGAGATGGATATCCATCGCGATTTTTGCGAACTCTACAGTAATTCGATATTTTCCGGGAGCCTTGGTGTTCCCTCAGGCGTCGCGGGATTTCTGGCGCGGCACGGCATTGACTGCGACAAGAAAACTAAAGTTGAAGAATTCTGCATCAAGCCAAAGAATAGTCTTTTTATTCTGGGAACCCTAAGCCAAAACCATGGCGTTGCTGTGAGCAGCACACCGGTACGAAGCCTGGTAACGAATTTGCCGCAGTTTTCTCCGCCGAGTCCCCTGCTTTCATTCCAACCCGTGCTTTCTCACACGGAAGAAACCAGTAATCGGACTTTGGAAAATACCAGCGCAGCGGAAGTGGTCCGGTTACAGGGAAGTCATCATTTCGGCGAGTCTTCGGGCATGACCCAGCAGGGCAAGGTTGCATCGGCACTCTTGAGGGCGGGGATCACCAATCCGACAGCATGGGCTGCAGCAGGCGTGATGGATGTGAGCAATCCCAGATCAAGCGTGTCTTCGCGGCTGAGTGGTTTTGCAACGGGTAGTGCCGCCGCTGTTCGCACCGCTCCCGAACCATTCGAACTTCATCCTGCGACCGTGTTGATGCAGGGTGCGCGCAATGCGACGTTTTACATTTCGTGGAGGAGCCAGCGAGACGTGGTGAAATCCCTGGGATGGAAATCGGCATTCATGATCTGGGGAGGACCGGCGATAACGGTGCTCTCTGCTTATTTACTTTCGGAATACTTTGGCTGGTTCTGATTGGACTCTGAGCTTTTGCAAAAGAAAGGCACAATTTTATGACCTTACCGCTCATTGTAGTTTTGTTCGCGACCGCTGGAATCGTCTGCTATGTGGTGATGATCTTCAACGGACTGATCGCGATTCGCAGTGACGTTGATAAAGCATGGTCGAACATTGATGTGTCATTGAAACAGCGGCACGACGAACTGCCGAAGCTGCTGGATGTCTGCAAAGGCTACATGGAATTCGAGCGGGACACTTTGCAGAAAGTCACGCAGGCCCGCAACATGTATCAGCAGGCGGTTTCTATTGACCAGAAAGCCCAGGCCGATCAGGGCTTGACCTCGGCGTTGCGCGGATTTTTCGCGGTCGCGGAGAATTATCCCGATCTGAAGGCCAATAGCAATTTCATGCAGGTTGAGAAAAGGATTACTGACCTCGAGAGTGAAATTGCCGACCGGCGCGAGTTCTATAACGATGCGGTGAATACTTTAAACATTCGCATCCAACAGATGCCGGATACTCTTGTTGCCAGTTTCATGAACCTCACTCCACGTTCCATGTACAAGGTGGAAGAGGCTGATAAGGCTGATGTTCCGATGACGTTCGCCGCGTCCCGGTAAACATAGCGTTATCGCGCCGCTATGCGGCTAATGTCCGATTTGCCCGCAACAACGGGGCTTCAATTGCTTACTGCTGTTGAGTTACTCTCCCAATTAGCTCGGTGCCCGAGTCTTCCTGTAGGACGTAACCGTTGGTGTTTGAGATCATGTAAAAGACCAGATCATTCGAATTGACGGAAAGATTATTGATCGTGCCGGCTACCCTTCCATTCGTGGCGACCGAGTAAGTGCCGGTGAGAAGCCCTGGGCTATTCGTAACTCCGCTATCATTCACCAATTCATTCAGCTTCAGGTTGCCGGCTCCATCCCATTGCAGAGTACCCACGCGGTTCACGAGAGCGGCGGGGTTAAAGCCATCCATCATGAATGCGAACTGTCCGTTGATGGAACTAGTCGAGAACGCCGTCGTCTGCTGTAAGTTGGCCGTTCCGTCTTCAACTAAAGAGCTATCGGTCGGATTGCTGGCGGTGACAAAGAAAGCCTTCGTCGGACTGACGATCCAAAATACTTTATTCACCGTGCCGGACGAGGAGGTGACGCTTGCTGCCACGCGGCCGTTCGAGGTCACCTGATACGTCCCTGCTGTGATTGGGACGTTGCTAAGAGGCGTGCCATCCTCAACGGAATCAAAGGCGCCCGAACTGATCGTGCCGCCGGAAGCTGTGAACTGGCCGACAGTGTTAACCGAGTCAGTTCCAAAGTTATCGTCACCCTTGGCAGTGAAAACATAGCTTCCGGAGAAAGAGGACGCCGAAAAAGGGCCTCCGGTCTGCATTTCGGCGCGGCCGTGGCCTCCAATATTTGCGGTTGAATCGGTCGCCAGCAATCGTATGTTGTTGCTATCCACGATGTAGTAGTTGAATGCGGAGACGACGCCTGCACTGTCGCTGAAACTTCCCGTGCCGCGGCCGTCGGAGATGGGAGCGTTGAAAGTAAAGTTCGTCAAGGTTGGCGAGCTTGCCGTTCCAGATTGATTTACATCCACGCTGCCGCTCTGAAAAATCCCGCCCGAAACAGTAAATCGGCCGACTGTGCCGACCGAACCTTGTGCCGATGTGGTGTGCATCTGGAACGCGAAGGCGCCGGTTGGGGCCGCGGAAGTTTCGCTGGCGTTTTGAAGTTCGGCAGTGCCTGACGCATTTAATGCGTCGGCCTCGACCAAATAAACTGTGGAGGGGCTAGCCACCGTTACCTCAAGGTTGGAGCTTTGAAACGCGCTACCATTCAGGGTAAGTGTTCCAGTGCCATTGCTCGAGATTGAATAAGTCCCGGAAATGGTATTCCCAAATGAAGTCCCAACGCCTTGCTCAGTGGCGTCGTCAATACCGCCGGTGATATTTCCTTTTCCGTCAGCGACAAATACACCCGATTCCTCGTACGACGCACCGCTGTTGTCATCCGTCCCGGAGAGGTGGTACACATAGGACCCATTCAAACTGGCGTTGGAGTTGCTACCGCTGCCGGGCGGAATGCCATTGATGCCAGGGCCTGCTCCGCAACCCAAAGCAGAAGCAAGTCCCACCAGAATCGCCGCGAGAAATAATTTCTTCATAAAAGAAAAGCGCAGCTTCAGCTGCGTAACTCCTTATAAGGTTTAGCGTCTTAGCGCCAGTATAGATTCGAGTCAGGGAAAAAGATGCCCTGCGTCCCACTTGTGTTAACACTGATGGATGCGAAAAGTTCTTCGAAAGTAGCCCACAAGAAATGTTTACAAACAGAGCGAAGGTCCCAGGTTACTGCGGGGTCTGTTCCGCGGGGATCAAAGCTTTCTGCCCGAACTTTGCGCCTAGCGAGACGGCGAGCCTGTATCCCAGGAGCACAAAGAGGATAAAGCCATACTCCAGGGGTTTGGTCATGTCGGCCTTGACCAGCCAGAGGTAATGGATTACTCCGGCGATCGCGCTGACGTAAACGAGGCGGTGCAAGGACTGCCAGCGCTTGCCTCCCAGGCGGCGTATCCAGCCGGTGGTTGAGGTAATCGCCAGGGGAATGAGCAGGACGAAACCTGTAAAGCCGACGGTTATGAATTTTCGTTTCAACACGTCCGCGAGCATGTCGTGCACGTTGAAAAACTTGTCAAGCCATATATAAGTCAGAAAGTGAAGCGAGACATAAAAAAAAGCGAAGAGTCCAAACATCCGGCGAAAACGGATAAGCCAGGGCTGTTTCGTGAGCTTGCGCAGCGGAGTGATGGACAGGGTGATCAGGAGGAATCGCATCGTCCAATCACCGGTGGCGTGGGTGATGACCTCGATTGGGTTGGCTCCCAAGTCTTGCTGGTAGGCTTTCCAGCCGAGTCTCATCAAAGGCACGAGGCAAAGGATGAAAACAAGCACCTTCAGCCAGCGGATTTTAGCGGGGGCGCTCAGAAGTTTTTCTTCAGGTCCATTCCGTTGTAGAGGCTGGCAACCTGGTCGTAGCCATTGAACATTAATGTGGGACGCTTGAAGAATTCTCCCAATCTGCGCTCTTTAGCCTGGCTCCAACGTGGATGATCCACGTGAGGATTCACGTTGGAGTAAAAGCCATATTCATTAGGAGCGGAGCGATTCCATGTATTCAGCGGCTGCTTGTCAACGAACCGTATGCGAACGATGGCTTTGGCGCTTTTGAAACCATACTTCCAGGGGACGACCATCCGGAGTGGCGCTCCATCCTGGTTCGGCAAGGCGGCGCCATACATTCCGAAACAAAGCAGCGCGAGAGGATGCATGGCTTCGTCCATGCGCAAGCCTTCGACGTAAGGCCAATCGAGGACATTGGTGCGCTGGCCGGGCATCTGCCTCATATCCAATATGGTGGTGAACTCAACGAATTTTGCTTTGTCGAGCGGTTCAGCTCGCTTGATCAGTTCGCTCAGCGAGAAGCCAATCCAGGGCACGACGATGGACCATCCTTCGACACAACGATGGCGGTATATGCGCTCCTCGGGAGGCGCCATCTTGATGATTTCATCCACGTCGAGAACTTGCTTCTTCTTCACGTGGCCGTCAATGGTCACCTTCCAGGGGCTTGTCCGGAAATTTTTGGCGAGGCCTGCCGGCTCGTATTTATCGGTCGAAAACTCGTAATAATTGTTGTAGTTGGAAACATCTTTAAACGGGGTAATTTTCTCTGTGGTGGAGAATGGACTTTTTTGGAGTCCTGGTATGGGGGCCAGTCCGGAGCCGCCATCAGCCCGCACAACCGGCGGAGATATCAAGTTGCGGACGCCCAGGCCGGCGGCGGCGGTCGTACCGGCAACGGCCATGCCGGCGAGGAATTTTCGGCGGTCCAGATAGATTCGCTGGGGCGTAACTTCGGACCATTTGATGTCGGAACCCTTTTTTATCAGCATGAAACCATTCTCTCTTCAAAGTACGGTTATGATCGCTTGCTGGATTGCTGACTTTATTCTCTTCTAGATATGACGCTTATAGTAGCGAAAAGTTGCCACCGGATGGACGGGGGATTCGGTGCAGTAATAACATGGGCATCAGCGGGTGATTGCGATGGGCAGCACTTCTCGGGAGCAGCGAGAGCATTTTACGAGCACCGTATTCAATACCGGAATTCTTATTTCTGCGGCGGAGTCTTCGCTTGAGATTGCTCAAATTCGTGAGCTTTTCACGGAGTATGCGGAATCCCTTGGCTTCAGCTTATGTTTCCAGGACTTTGATCGCGAACTCGCCGGATTGCCCGGGGATTATGCGCCGCCGCACGGGAGACTATTGATAGCAAGGCGTGGCGCGGAGTCAGCGGGTTGCATTGCCCTTCATCCATTTGGACATCCCTTTGAACAGGACGGCCTCGAACCGATCTGCGAGATGAAACGATTGTATGTGCGCCCGCAATTTCGTGGAAGTGGTTTAGGCCGTTTGCTGGCAGAGAGAGTGATTGCCGATGCGAAAAGCATGGGGTACAGAAAGATGCGCCTCGATACTGTGGAGCCCAAAATGAAGAAAGCAGTAGCGCTTTACCGGGCATTGGGTTTCCGGGAGATCGGCTCTTATCGGCCCAATCCGATTGAAGGCGCGATGTATATGGAATTGGAATTGTGATTTGCGTGACTGCGATTCCCTCGGAGAACTTGTCGAGTAACAAAACCGTTCGCTGTAGGTATCTCTATCGCGGCTGATGCGAATCTTGCCGTGCAGCATTTTTGATGCAACTAATTTTCTCTTGCCAGAAGGTACTCTTCTGGTTACTATGCAGACCATCCGCATCACCTGTCGGCTATTTCCTTTATGAACATCGGCGAGACGATCAGAAACTATCGGTTGCAAAAAGGAATGTCGCAGGGCGACATCGAAAAGCGTACCGGGTTATTGCGTTGCTATCTGTCGCGTGTGGAAAATGGCCACACGATACCGTCGCTGGATACGCTTTCGAAGATCGCGGGCGCGATGGCGCTTCCTCTATGGCAGTTCTTCTCGGAAGAGGGGCACACTAATGGATCGAAGAGTTTGCCTCAGCTCTCGGATGATGAAGTACGTTTCCTGAGCCAGGTCCGCCGATACGCGGTGAGCCTGAACGATAGCGACCGCAAGTTAGTGCTGGCCATGGTCAAGAAAATGGCGGCGAAATAGGTTTTTGATTTATCTCTCGTTGGTCCCACGCAGAACAGCAGATTCCTCCGGGCTACGCCCGTTCGGAATGACAAAGTTTGAGGCTGTGGCGGAGCTAGAAGTTGCGATGCTAATCTTCAGGGTTATTTAGGGCTCCGGCTAAGATTCAAAGGGCAGGGCCAACATCGAAATAGTAACTTTTGTTCCATCCCTCTCGTGCTCCCGCGGTATCTCGCTTCGTTCCACCGAACCTCCTAAACTGTATATGGAGAATGTCCCGTGGTCATTGACGAAGAGCTCACACTACTCGAGTCGCACCTGCGACGGCTAAAGATCGAGTACGAGGTATTCTTCAATAATCCGACCAAGAAACCACCCACCGATATTGAATGGAAAGTGCTCAGCCTATTGCGGAAATTCAGCGACGGGGGTGGCCGTATCAGCTTTTCGCAGCGATATCGCTACAACGCAATCGCGCAGCGGTATGCGATTTACAGCGACTTGTGGCGCAAGAAGGCTCGCATACGAGAGGAAGGCTACAGGCGGCCTCAGGACGCTCTTCTTTCGGTGCAGGGAGTACGCCCTGAGGAACATCTGCCTGAACACAAAGTGTATGGTGTTTCACAGGCTGCGCTGGCGGTTGTGGCTGCGGCTGCCGTAGCTCCCGCGAAAGAGGAGCAGGCCTTCTCAGTGCAGTGCTCAGACGCACGCGCTGAATTGGATAAAGTAGCAAAGTTATATAAGGCGCTCACGGAAGCGAAACAGAAAGCCGGAGAAGATGTTGCCGGAAACATGGACAATTTTGCATCCTTCGTTCAGAAGAAGACCGACCAGATCCGGAAACAATATGGCTGTCACACCGTGGAATATACAGTCGAAGTGCAGGATGGCAAGGTGCGGTTGAAAGCCAAAGCAAAGATATAGTTTCGCGCGTTGATAGCCCGCTTCTCGATTAAATACTCCAGTTTCACCTCCAGTCAAAACCGAATCTTCTCCAAGCTGATAGAATTTTCTGCTGCTGTCATTTCGTATTCGAGATCATCCCTATGCCTATTAATCGTGCCCTTCTCAGCGTTACCGACAAGACTGGACTTGTAGAATTTGCAAGAAAACTTTCCAAAATGAACGTCGAGCTCATCTCCACCGGAGGTACGGCAAAACTTTTACGCGACGCCGGGATCGCGGTGAAGGATATTTCGGAGCTGACGGGATTTCCCGAGATGCTGGATGGCCGGGTAAAGACGCTTCATCCCAAGGTTCACGGAGGCATTCTGCACCGCCGCGAGAATCCCGCCCACCGCACCGCGGTTGCGGAGCATGACATTCAGCCGATTGACATGGTGGTCGTGAATCTTTATGCGTTTGAAAAAACCGCATCAAGACTGGGCGTGCCGTTTGAAGAGATTGTCGAGAATATAGACATTGGCGGGCCTTCGATGATCCGGTCCGCGGCGAAAAATTTTCAAGATGTCGCGGTGGTCACTTCCCCCGCGGATTACGATGCGATCGCCAATGAGATGGCCAATAGCAACGGATCACTATCTCAAGAAACCAAGTGGCGCCTCGCGCAAAAAGCTTTTGCAGTGACGGCCGCTTATGACTCGGCGATTGCTTCGACTCTGGAGCGTGTCAGCTCAAACGGCCATTTTCAGCTTGAGCCCGACGGCGGTTTTCCGCAAACGCTGCGCGTCTCATTCAGCAAGGTGATGGACCTCCGATACGGTGAAAATCCGCACCAGAAAGCTGCGATGTACTCCGACGGTTCACCGGGCGGAGCCGCCAATGGACGCCAGATTCAAGGCAAGGAACTTTCGTATAACAACATCGTGGATATGCAGGCGGCGTGGGACCTGGCACAGGAATTTGAGGAGCCGGTCTGCGCCATCATCAAACATACGAATCCAAGCGGCGTTGGCACAGGCAAATCTCTGGTGGAAGCGTATAGACGGGCTCTGGAATGCGATCCAGTTTCGGCCTTCGGAGGAGTAATTGGAGTTAATCGAACGGTGGATGCGGACGCCGCAGAGGAGATGGCGAAACTCTTTCTGGAGGTCATCGCGGCGCCTTCTTTCGATGATGGGGCGAAAGCCAAATTTGCCGCGAAAAAGAATCTTCGGCTGGTCGAAATAACTCCAGTCCCTCAGAAATGGGTGCTGAAGAATATTTCTGGAGGCATGCTGGTGCAAGATGCCGATGCGCACTTGTTGGAGGAAACGGATCTGAAAGTGGTGTCGAAACGGCAACCGACGGTGGAAGAAAAACGGGCCTTGTTTTTCGCGTGGAAGGTTTGCAAACACGTGAAATCCAATGCCATCGTGTACGCCCGTGACGGGCAGACGGTGGGTGTTGGGGCTGGCCAGATGAGCCGCGTGGACTCGTGCAAAATCGGCGCTTCAAGGGCTGTTTTGCCACTAAAAGGGGCGGTCGCGGCATCAGACGCTTTTTTCCCCTTTCCCGACGGAGTGCAAGAGATAGCGAAGGCCGGCGCGACTGCCGTAATCCAGCCTGGGGGGTCGGTGCGAGATCAGGAAGTCGTTGATGCTGCGGATGCGCTGGGATTGGCGATGATTTTTACTGGGATCCGGCATTTTCGGCATTAGAAGGGGATTGGAAGGGAACTAGAAGAAACGCAACATCCCCACTCTAAATTTCGCAAAGGGCGCGAAATTTAGAATGGGCCACCTGTGATTTCGCAAAGGACGGGAAATTTAGAATCGGCTTCCTATTCTCATCGTTCGTATATAATTTTGGCTGGTTTGTGGGGATTCTCTGCATCTGAAAGGCCCTCGATTGGTTGACGAAGTTGAGAATTCCGAACAGTGGATGCATTACTACCACTCCGCTTTGCTGGAATTGGATTCCGATAAGTTGCGGGAGCGAATTCAGAAGGCGGAAGGGGCAATTCAAAAGAGACTTCAGTCCCCGACCGGTGGGGAAGAATCTCGGGCGATCCGCGACGCGCTCCAGAACCTGCGCGTCCTACAACAGGAACTGAAGTCTTCCGTCGCCGCGAGCCGTGGTTCCCGCCATGATCATCCTGAATTCAGCGGTGAATATGTCGTCTTCGTGGACGCAAATCGGCGTTACGTAGATGTAACGGACGGTGTCTGTTCGTTGCTAGGATATAGCCGAGCGGAGTTACTAGGCAAGACGATTGATGAGGTTGCAGCGCCCGAGATCAGGGGTACCGTTTCCGAGACTTTCCAACAATTCGTTAATGCCGGGGGCTTATCGGGCCAGTTTCTGCTATTAGCTCGAGACGGGCGGAGAGTCCCTATCCGGTACGACTCTAAGGTGTTCCCCGACGGCTGCCTGGTAGCCCGGTGGGAACCTCTTCCGTCCGCAGCCTGACTTGTGGCTCGTCCCGGGAAACCAATAGTCGTGTACTTACGGTTACGACATTCTTCTTCCCGATTTGCCTTTGATCGCTTCCGGGCAGTTTGTGGGTTTACAATATCTAAGCACCTGCTTGAGCTAGTTCAGCATCCAATTCCTGTGGATTCGCACATCTACTAAAGGTCCCGATGAAGATTATTTACCGGCTTTATTTCTTGTTTTTTGTGGTAGCGACTGGTTTAGCCCAACAAGCAGGAAACGCATCCAACCCCGCCACCGCAGAACCGCCCCACAAAGTCGATCGGGCGGCCGCGTATTACCACTATGCGATGGCTCATATGTACGAAGATCAGTGGTCTGTCTATGCGCGGAGCGATCTCGCCAGCAAGGCCATTGACGAATATCGCCTTGCGATTGAGGCAGATCCCTCGTCCGAATATTTGAACGCCGGACTGGCGGAGCTTTATGCCAAGACCGGCCGCATCCGCGATGCGGTGCAGGAAGCGCAGGACATCCTTAAGCGGGATCCGAACAATCTTGAGGCGCATAAGTTATTGGGACGAATCTATCTTCGTTCGCTCGGCGACATGCAAAGCGGCACCGGTTCGGACAATGTCCTGAAAGCTGCCATAGACCAGTACGAACAGATCCTGAAAATTGAACCGGACAATGCCGACGACCACTTGTTACTGGGCCGCCTATATCAACTGAATAAGAATTTGCGGAAGGCGGAGGCGGAATTTAAGACCGCGATTAAGCTGCAACCAGATTCGGAAGAGGCAATCACCACTCTTGCTCTGCTTTATAACGATGAAGGCGATACGGCACGTGCGGCGCAAACGCTGAGTTCGGTGCCTGACTCCGCCCGCTCGGGCAAGCTCTATTCCGCTCTGGGCTATACCTACGAGCAGCAAAAAAACTATAAGAGCGCCATTGACGCTTACCGGCACGCAATAGAACTCGACCGGGACAACCTCGACTCGATTCGCGGACTTGCCGATAGCCTGCTCAATGACAACCAAACGGATGCCGCACTCGATCAATACAAGATTGTTGCGGAGGCGAATCCCGAAGATGCAAAGACCTACATTCAGATCGCGGAGATTTATCGCAGGAAGGGCAAGTTCGATCTGGCGTTGGAAAATTTGAAGAAGGCCGGATCCATGGTTCAAGACTCTGCTGAAGTTTCTTACAACATTGCGGCGGTCTACCAGGCCGAGGGACATTACGACGAAGCGGCGCAAGTCTTGCAGGATTTATTGAAGAAATCCGAGAAATCGGACAACTCCTACTCTCAGGAAGAGAAAGACCGGCGATCGGTTTTCCTGGAGCGGCTGGGAGCCGTCGAACGGGACAATAACAACGATCCCGCTGCGCTGGAATCGTTTCGTACCATGTTGACGTTGGGCGACGAAAATGCCGCGCGGGGTTATCAAGAAATTATTGATACCTATCGTGGGGAAAAGCAGTGGCAACAAGCCACGGATGTCTCCAAAGAATCGGTCGCCAAGCTTCCGAAAGACAACGATTTGAGAATGGTGTATGCCTTGCAATTGGCTGATATGGGCCAGGCGGACGAGGGTATTCAGCAAGTGAAGTCGTTGCTGAAGGGAACTCCCGCGGACCGCGAGATTTACATCACCCTCACTCAGATGTATACGCGGCTGAAGCGCTGGCAAGATGCAGAAGACGCATTGAGCAAACTCGACCAGCTTTCCACCAAGCCGGAAGAAAAACAATACGCGAATTTTTTGCGCGGGTCGGTTTTGGAGCGGCAAAAGGAATATGGCCCTGCGGAAGACAGTTTTCGAAAGGTGCTAGCTGAGAATCCTCAAGATGCGGCGACTCTTAATTATCTTGGCTACATGCTTGCCGATCGCGGCGTGAAGCTGGACGAGGCCCTCACTCTCGTGAAGAAAGCTGTAGACCTCGATCCTACGAATGGCGCTTATCTCGACTCGCTGGGCTGGGCATATTTCAAGCTGGGCAAGTACGATCAGGCCGAAGATAGCCTGAATAAGGCGTCGCATTTGCAGCGAATGGGATCGGATCCCACGGTTCAGGAACACCTGGGCGACCTGTATCAGAAGACGGGCCGCTTGAAGCTTGCCGCGGAGCACTGGGAGCGAGCCATCGAGGAATGGAACAAGACCGTGACTGCGGAAATTGATCAGGACGACGTCGCGAAGGTACAGAAGAAGCTGGATTCCGCAAGAGTGAAATTGGCCAAAGAGGACTCGGCGCAGAAATAGAGGGCGGGATTTTTCGCCAGGAATCGCGTACGTGGTTTTAGATTCGAGTTCCTCGGACCGCGACCGGCCCTCTGCTAGACTTTTCTCATGCTCGCCGAATACGCGGTGCGCGAATCGCGCGGACGACGTTATCCGGAGCCGTCGCATGCGTACCGCAACGATTTCCAGCGAGACCGCGATCGAATAATACATTCGCGGGCCTTCCGGCGACTGGAAGCAAAGACTCAGGTATTTACCCGCCGCTACTCAGATCACTTCCGCAACCGCCTGACGCATACCATTGAAGTTGCGCAGATTGCCCGCACCATTGCCACACAACTCGGCTTGAACGTTGATCTGGTTGAAGCGCTGGCGCTCGTCCATGATGTAGGGCATCCTCCTTTCGGCCATGCCGGGGAACAGGCGCTGGATCGTGCGATGCGCGAGCACGGTTCTTTTTTCGGCGACATAGAAATCGGCTTCGATCACAATCTGCATGCGCTGCGCATCGTCGAGGATTTCGAGATGCGGTACCCGTCATTTCGGGGATTGAATTTAACTTTCGAAATCCGCGAAGGAATTATCAAACATTCCCGTGACTATGATCCGGCGGAACACCCCGAGCTTTCGGAATATTTGTTGGAGTTGCGTCCGCCCATGGAAGCACAGTTGATTGATCTGGCCGACGAAATCGCATACAACACAGCAGACCTCGATGATGGATACGAAGCTCATCTGTTGAGCCTCGACCAAATACTTGAAGGCGCACCAGTATTTGCGGGGTTTTACCGGCAGGCCGACGCACAATATCCAAATGCGCTCGAGAAGCTGAAGTTCAACGAGGCGTTGAGGCATGTCCTCGACCGGCTTGTCACAGATTTGATTGAACAGACGAAAAGGGAAATCTCAGATGCTGGCATTAGGAGCCTAGATGGAGTGCGTTCCTGGCCTAAACGGCTTGTCACGCTAAGTCCGAGGGTGGAAGAAGAGAGGCGAGGGATAAAAGAATTCCTGCACACCAATCTTTATTTCAGCGAGACGCTCGATCCGGACAAAGTTGACGCGGAGCGCGTGATCAGCGACCTGTTCAGATTCTGGATGACACATCCTGAAAGTCTGCCGAAGGCATATCAGGATAAGG
>DASYGR010000120.1:0-19996 GCA_035999525.1 Terriglobales bacterium | reverse complement strand
TCCTTTTCTACTTTCTCAAATGCCGTGGCACATTCCGCCCAACGCTGTTGCTGAAATAAGACCATAGCCTGTTGCATTCCGTTAGCTTGCGGGAAGGCCCGCGCCGCGACTGCCATGCAGACGGCAAGAATTAGGAGGCCTGCGCTTGTCCAACTGAACATGCCTGTATCGCTATTTCGCAGATGACATCCCTTCCGTCACGCTGAGAATTTGGTCAGCCTTCGTGTTTGCCAATGTCTGAACGATTCCACTTGGCCAGCGAATACTAATCAGTGTTACCGAAGTCGCGTTGCCTAGTCCAAAATGAACACGCGGATCGC
This sequence comes from Terriglobales bacterium, assembly GCA_035999525.1. GTDB lineage: Bacteria > Acidobacteriota > Terriglobia > Terriglobales > Acidobacteriaceae > PALSA-188. Next base: position 19,676 of record DASYGR010000120.1, on the reverse strand, counting down.
TCGAAGACTCGTAGCTTCCGCCCGTAGTTACGGTCGCGTATTGCTTGCCGGCGTCGGTTGAAACTGTGACCTGCGCGCCGATGCCATCCCGGTTGCTCTTCACGCCGACAAGCTTCAAGGTGATCCAATGATTCTGGGTAGGCGTTTCGTTCATCAGCACCCAGGCTGGCCCATCGTTGGAAGTAATAACAACGTCCACCTTCCCATCATTGTTAATGTCGCCGGTTGCCAGTCCCCGGCCAACCCATTTCTGTTGGAAGATGTCCCCAGAATCGGCGGAAACATCCACGAACTTCTTGCCTTTGTCATTCCAAGCAAGAAGAGGCGGCTCTCGATAATGCAAATGCGGCTCCTGGATTTCAATCGTGTCCATGACGTGGGACTGCGCGACGAAAAAATCCTTCCAGCCATCGTTATCGTAGTCGAAGAATTTGACTCCCCATCCCGAGTGCAACAACGTCATCGCTCCAAGGCCTGTAGGATTCGTCAAATAGTCAAAGGTGCTATCTCCGGCATTTTTGTAGAGCGCATAGCGTTGATTGGCCAAGTCAGTAATGACTACATCGGGCCAGCCGTCGTTCGTGTAGTCGTCAAAATCTACGCCCATTCCGGCGTAGGTCGCACCGCTGCCATCGAGAGCGAGACCGGAAACCATCGCCACTTCTTCAAACGTTCCGTCGCCCTTATTGTGAAATAGCTGCTCCGGAACGGAGTCGTTCGTTATCAGAATATCCGGCCAGCCGTCATGATCGTAATCGGCGATCGCCACGCCCAATCCTTTGCCAGGTTTATCTACAGCGGCTTTGTGGGATACCTCAGTGAATTTACCGTTACCATCATTGTGATAAAGAAGAATAGAAACAGGTTTGAAAATATCGGGATGACAATAGGCGCGGTATCCCGCCTTTCTCTCGCCGCAATAAATGTCGTCGAAGTCCCATTCCATGTAGCGGGCGACGACCAAATCCAATCGACCGTCATTGTCATAATCCACCCATGCTGCTTTGTGGCCCATCCTGAGCCTGCGACTCCTGCGGCATCAGTGACGTCAGTAAAGGTTCCATTTCCGTTGTTGTGATAGAGCGTGCTGCGACCGTAGCCCGCGACAAATAAATCTTCGTTACCATCATTGTCGTAGTCGCCTACTGCGACTCCTGTGGAATATCCAACGCCCGAGAGGCCGGCCTTTTCAGTTACGTCTTCGAAGGTTCCATCAGGTTTCTGGTGATAGAGGCGGTTCCAATATTTTGGATCGTCTTTCTTGGGAAACGCTCCCTTTGGCATGGGATCGCTTAGGTGAGCGCCATTGGCGAAAAAGATATCGAGCCGGCCGTCGTTGTCGTAGTCAAAGAGCGCCACGCCGGAGCCCATGGTTTCGAGAAGATATTTTTTGGAAGTCGGAGAGGCTTCGTGCTTGAAATGAATGCCCAGTTTCTGAGTCGCGTCCACGAACCGCCCAGGGACGGCTACATCGGCCGCGGGAGCGGCAGACTGACTAGAGGAGAAACAAGAAATGAGGACAACCAAGACTACTTCACAGACGGATATCGCCCGAGACATTTGAGGTAGTTTACATCTCACCGGAGATAGGGGCCCGCGGACTCAGAGAGCGGCAATTCCTGGTTCGCACAAAGAGAAACCGGGCCGCCTGTGGGGACGGCCCGATGTCGAATCAACAACGTCAGAACTCAATTTTCACCTGCAACTGTATTTTTCTAGGCAAGAGGAGATAACTGCCTCCTCCAGTGTTAGAGAAGTTGTCGTATTGGATCAATCCGAAATTTGTGGCACAGGTTGGACATCCCGGATTCAATTGCGAATCGTAGGGATTCAAATCTTCAGGCCGACTCCAGATGTGCCGATTGAAAGCATTGATCAAACTCACCTGCAACAAGATATCGCTGCCTTCGGTGATCTTGGTTCGTTTCAGGAAGTTGAAATCCTCACTTAGATAAGGCGCCATGCGAATCGCGCCGTCAACTCGAGGGAGGGTACCGAATGTGTAGTCACCACGAGCCGTGACCTTGGCGGGGGCGTTCGGATCATCGAACGCGGCTTGCCCAGGATTCACGACGTTGGAAAGATCAATGGAGTTGAATATTGGCTGCGTAACTGGGTTCCAATTTCCGCTCTTATAGGCCGAGCTTATGATCGAAATCCCAGGCACCTGGTCGAAACGTATGCAACCAGCGAAGGCCGGAACGCCAGAGGCGCAACCAAACGCTAGAGGTTGACCACTTTCATATCGCTGGACCCCGCTAATTGACCAACCACCAACAACCTTGTCCATCACACCGGGGTGATTGAGAAACTTCTTGTTCTTGCCGAACGGCAGCTCGTAGATGTAGCTGACCACGAAATTGTGTGGAAGATCCTGGTTGCTGATCGCCTTGTCTCCATTCTTGTTGAAAGGATCCTGCGGCGCTCCGCCTTGATGCAAAGTAGCGAAGAAGGGTAATGCCGCGTCTGCGTCTGTCAGCGTCTTCGACCAGGTATAAGACGCCATCAAGTTCAGGCCGTTGTGGAAGCGACGTGTTAATGAAGCCTCCAAAGCGTTATAGGTGGACTGGCCGAGATCTTCCAGGCAGCAATCGGTGTTGAAGCCGAAGTATTGCGGGAAAGGAACCAGCGCCTGCGCCACAATCAGGTTGCCGGGGAAACCAGCGTAGGGAGGTTTGATCCCAGCCGCGGCGGCTTGAGGAGAGCTAATCGAGGCACCAAGAAGCCCTCCAAGAGAGAAGTATTTTGGGTTAAGGGAGTTCACCGCATTGAAATTCGAGCGCAAATGTGTGGAATGCTCCCCAACATAACCGACGTCGAGGATCAGGTCGGTGGCGAGTTGGTGCTGAATTTCGGCACTCCAGTTCTGGACCATGGGAGGCCGCCCATACGAAGGATCAATGTATGTGGGACCTTGGAAGTTCAATTGAGTGGGATCGAGATTCGGAGGCGCCGGGAAACCGGGGAAGCCCGAGCTTAGAGCAAAGGCCGGATCAAAACCTTGAGGACTGTTGAATGACGGGTTGGCCTGGAATCCAGTGCGATTGTCGCCTCCGAAATCGGCATATTGCAGACCACCATAGATGATTCCGTACCCTCCGCGGAATACCGTCTTTCCGCTGAACATTGAGGGGGACCATGCAAATCCCAAGCGTGGCCCGAAATCCTTAAACCAAGTATTCGCCCAGCGTTCGTTGACATTGCCATTTCGTCCGGCACCCTTGCCTGCGAATTCGAGGACTCCAGGCAAATTGCCCGCTCCCGGATTCGGCTGAGTTAAGCTGATTGTCGAAGTATCACCATTCGCCTCTTTGAAGGGTTGGTCAATCTCGTAGCGCAAACCATAATTGATTACGAGGGTAGGGGTGATTTTAAAACTATCCTGGAAAAAGCCTGCATAATAGTTTCGCAACCATCGGGATTGGCTCGCCTTTACGGTGACCGATCCAGTATTGGGAACCCCCAAGAGCAAACTGGCGGTTCCGCTGCTGGTCAAGCCATTTTGTATGGCCGCACTAGTGGTTGCGGAAGTCTCGCCATTGGAGAAATTGATCGATCCGCTGGTGTTGCTGAAGTCGAGCGGAGAATACTGCTGATACCACTGCTCGTAACCGATTTTAAATTCGTGTTTTCCCTTTACCCAGTTCAGTGTGTCTCCAAAGCGGAAGCCATTGTCAATCGTGTCGCCATCTACATTATCCCCGAGATTGGTCGGGGTGGATGAATTACCGATTTGCGGGAATAGCTTCCCGCTGGCCCCGGTGATGCCCAGTTTTGCGTCCCAGTCGGTACCCTTTCCCAAGCCGACGCCAGCGCCAACGTTCTTACTGTTGGTTCGGTTATAACCAAGACTGAGATGGTTCAGCAGGGTCGGGGAAATGGTGTAGTCGTAGCCGAAACGGATATAGTGGGTGCCGAAAAATTGGTCGCGCCCAAATCCCGCAGGTCCGGCAAACAGAGGATTGGTGGAGTTACGCGTGTTTTCACGGGACGAATAGGTAAAATACGCCTTACTTTTTTGGGTGATGTTCTGATCTATACGGAAAGTGGTTGTTGTATCCAGTATGGGGAAACTGAACGGGAATAGGAAATTATTGTTCAAATTCCCATTCTGTGGGGTTGGGTAAAACGAAAGTATGTTTGCGCCAATGGTTGTAATTCGTCCTGCGGGAATAGAGTTCTTCCCTCCACTGCCGGCCTCATTCAGAAAAGCCGTCCGGCACTCGACGCCGCCTACTGTTTTGGTTGTCGCGGGCGAGCCCCAGATTGAAGTAGGCTTCAGCGAATGCCGGGGAAAGTGCAATTACTCTGGAAAAATCTGCTGAAGCCTCGTCTAACTGACCACTTCGAAGCGCCTCGGTTCCTTGGTGAAACGCTTTCTCGACCTCGGAGGACTGGGACAACGCGAGAGGACACAAGGCAAGAGCCACGAATAGGCTAGCCGCGACTAACCTCCGGAATCTATACTCCGGAGCCGCCATTTTTCTATGGTTATTCAATTCCGGCTGACTCTAGTATTAAAGTATTACGGTTGCCAAGAAATTTCTATTTCCAGTAAACGATTACCGCGATGGGAAGCCGAAACCGAACCAACCGCTATTTCGCACCAGCGTTGTTTATTGGGTCCGGCACAAGAATGTGTCGGACGCGCTCATTCGGATTCGGCACGATTCCCTTGCCCTCCTCGATTGAATAAAAGCAATCCACGTCTGGCAAATTCACTCGCTGAACTGATCCGCTCGGCCAGTGAATCTCGACGCTTTGTACCGAAGTGTTTGCGGCCAATCCGAAGTGAAGCCGCTGATCGTTGGAGGAAGCGAAGCTTCCCCCACTTAAGACATCGCCGCGCTGGCGAACCCCTCCAGCGGTGAGATACACAGTTGAGCCGACGGCGTCGCGCGGACTCTTAGGTCCGCCAATCAGTCGGAGGCCCACCCAGTGGTTCTTATCCGCGCTGACGTTTCGCAAGAGCACCGGGGTCCGATCCAACTGGTTGATGACAACGTCAATCTTGCCGTCATTGAATAGGTCACCAAAAGCCGCGCCGCGAGCGGTCAACAACTCTGCCAAACCGGTACCTTTCACCGCCGGCATGATCTCGAATTTTTCGCCTTTCAGATTATGAAAAAGCAACGGCCGCTCCGCAAATGTAGTACCCCATCCGCTGCTGTCAACCTCCGGATAAACGTGCCCATTTGCTACAAAAAGATCCTTCCAGCCATCGTTATCGAAGTCGAGAAAGCCGGTGCCCCATCCCAGGAAAGGTATGGTCAATTCCGCGATGCCCATTCGATAGCTGACGTCGGTGAAGTTTCCTCCGCCATCATTGCGGTAGAGCGGATTGTAGTCATCCGAAAACACCGTGTTATACAGATCGAGGAGTCCATTATTTCGATAATCGCCGACCGCGATTCCCATGGAAGCGGTTTCGCGTCCGTTCTCATTCAACGCATAGCCGGACGCGTAGCTGGCGTCTTCAAAGGTGCCATTTCCGCGGTTCACATAGAGATAGTTGGGAGAGGAATCGTTGGCCACGATCAAATCGGGTTTCCCGTCGTTATTAACATCAGCAAAAACAGAAGTGAGCCCGTAGTAGAGGTTGGGATCACTGACGCCCGCTTTCTCGCTGACATCGGTGAATGTGCCGTCGCCATTATTGTGAAACAGATGATCGCGCTCTCCCTTGAGGCCGCGCGGACCGCACATGATATTGATGCCCCTGAACTGGCATGTCGGGAAGGCCACGGCTGCAGATCCGGGAACGGGAGGATGCGCGATGTCATAACGGACGTAGCCCGGGACAAAAAGATCCAGTCGGCCATCGCCGTCGTAGTCGCCGAAGGTAGCGCCAGTAGACCAATCTCCGAGAGCAACCCCGGCCTTTTCTGCAACGTCGGTGAAAGTGCCGTCATGGTTGTTGTGGTAAAGGCGGTTCATTCCAAAATTGCTGACGTAGATATCCGGCCATCCATCGTTGTCGTAGTCTCCGATGGCAACCCCGAAGCCCCAGCGATCGTTGGTTACGCCCGCTTTTGCTGCGACATCCGCAAAGGTGCCATCGTGATTGTTGTGGAAGAGTGCCGCATGGGGTGGGGTCGCTTTGCCGGACATCGCATCGTAAGTTGATCCGTTGACAAGATAAATGTCGAGCCACCCGTCATTGTCGTAGTCGAGCAATGCCACACCAGAGCCGACCGTCTCCAAAATAAATTTCTTCTCAGGCGTGCCCATTACATGACGCCAAGTGGTGAGCCCGGCTTTTTCGGCGATGTCCTGAAATATGATTGGACCGCTGTTGACGAAGCCGCCGGCGGTGATTGGCCGCTTTTCCTCGTCGAGTACGGGAGCGTGAACACCACCGGTGGATACGGCGCCTTGGGTTTGCGAGGGGGTGGGAGCTTGATCGGATTTCTGATCGCCGGTCTGGGCACTCGATAAAGCAGTGATCCAAAGAAGTACCAGGCTCAAGAAAAAGACATGCCGCCGGCGAAGGCCCCATTTCGCGCCCGTTGCAACATTGCCACCTGGTCGCTTAGTGCACGTAAGAAACATTTCCCTCGGTCAGGCTTTTGATCAGAGCGACTTCTTTCGGATCGTAAGGCGTGCCGTCAGCACGGAAAATATCGTGGAACCACACTGCGGGTTCGGCCGTGTAGGTCTTCTCCCAGGAATCCCATGGGTATATGGTCTGCGATTTCCCATTCACGAATCCCCAGTTATAGGCACCGACACGTTCGTGTTTGAGCAAGGGCAGAATGGATTCGAATGTGCTTCCCAATGGTCGCGCCATATATTCGGTGCAGATGATTGGCCGTCCAAACCTCTTTAGTGATTGGATGCGTTCTTTCATTTGTTCTGGCGGTTCGTAGCTGTGAAACGTGATCACGTCGGAATTATGCAGTTGAAACTTGGCGGTCTCGCTAAGATGAGAATCGTCTGACCAGTCGCCCTTCCACACGCCGCTAGTTAGAGGCTGGGAAACCTTCGCGCTTCTTGCCCACACCCATTCTTCTCGAAGCAGCGCGAGAGCCCGCTGCGCTTTGTCAGGAAGCTCCTGCGCCTTATAAGGCGGATTGTCATTGTCGGGTTCGTTCATCAGATCCCACATCAAAATGCGTTTGTCATTTCGAAAATGAGTCATTACCCCGAGGACATATGGTTTCAATGTCTTGTTCCAGTGAGAGGGGTCCTTCAGTATGTCTGCGCCCGGCGCTTGCATCCAACCCGAATTATGCACATGCGGACGCGGCTCGCGTTGTTTCCCAGGCTTCGGATAAGGATCCCACACTGAATCCAGGAGCACGAATGTGATTCGAATGTGGTGCTTATCTGCGACCGCCAGGAACTGATCCATCCGAGTGAGGAAGCCTTTCGAATCCTCTTGCCACAATAAATTGTGCAGGAACACGCGCATGGTGTTCATGCCTAAACCCTGAGCCCATCCCAATTCGCGATCAATGGTCGGCAAATCGAATGTATCTGCCTGCCACATTTCCAACTCGTTAATCGCGGTGCTGGGAATGAAATTACTTCCCACCAACCAAGGCTGTCCGGCATACCAATCAGTCGCCTGTTGAGTAGTCCACCGAGGATTTGTCTCCGCGAAAGCAGCGGAAAAAGTTAGCAAAAGGAATAAAATGAAACTCACTTTGGTCCGCATAATTGTGCCGATTCCCTTAATGAAGCGATGCTCTGGCTCGGATACGATATCACTTCCCGCCTTCAACTCTCACGCACTCCAAGATGGTTCCGTCTCTGTTTTTTCTCCGGCGGCAACGAAGACGTTCATGGGCAGACTGGAAACACAAAACTCTTTACGGTTGAATCTGCGGCCATCCGTTCACCCAGGTCAAAGAATTAACAAAGAGATAAGGCGCTCCATCTGGTAGATGGAGAGCGTGGAAAACAATCGTGTCGCCTTGCTGTGCGTCCAGACAAACCGTTGCCCCGCCAGGTGCGTTCCAAGTTGAGCCATTGCCGGCGAGCAGTTGGGTTCCGCCTCCCTGAAGCATGGAAATTCCGTTTTCGTCCACAAAGGGGCCATGTGGTCCGGTGCCACGACCAACCATGATGCGATAGGTGCTCTGAAACGGATCAGCCGCGCAGCAATTGTCAAACGACGCGAAAAGATAGTAGTTGCTGTCTTTGTGAACCAACGACGTGCCCTCGACCGGGTCAAACTGCACGTTGGGACGCTCCGCCAACGCATAGACCGTGGGATTCGAAGTCAGGAGCATACCGGTCGCCGGATCAATTTGCCTTTGCTTGATTCCTGTCCAATAACTCCCATAGGTCAGCCAAACGCTGCCGTCGGTATCTACCAGAATCGTAGGATCAATAGCGTTGAAGTCATCGGTGGAAACCGAGCCGAGCACTTCTCCTTGATCCACCCATAGATAAGCCGGGTCTGTCGTGTCGAGAGTTGTGTTGGTAGCTAGCCCAATCACGGACGTGTTGGAACCGAACGTAGAGCCTGCATAGTAGACATGGTACAGACCGTTAAAGAACGAAATATCTGGCGCCCACAGGCCCAATATGCCAGACACTTGAGTTCGGACCCAAGCAGGTATTTGGGCGAATACGGAACCACACACCGTCCAATTTACGCGATCGGTTGAGCAGCGAATCGGCACTGATCCCTGAACCGGGCCTCCGGTATCCGTTCCAAAAACATAGTAGTTGCTGCCGACCCGGATCACACTGGGATCACGTACCGGTACATTTGCTCCCACTAAGTGGTAGTTCGTGAATACCGGCGAGGATGTGGCTGTGGTCGTAGTGCTCGTCGGACCGGCGCCGTTTCCGCCGCCGCAAAACAACAGCGGAGCCGCGAGCAACAGCGGCAAAATCACAGCGGTGAAATTTCTTGGCACTTGAGAACTTTTCAAGATGTGATCTCGGCCGCGCTTAGGTGAGCTCGAGTGCCAGCTTTGTCACCGAAGCAGGTAGAAAGGTGTAAGTGAGCACGCTTCCATTGCCGGCGATTTCTTTTGTCTGCGGAACGACAACGTCCCTTTTTTCAAATGAGTTATGCGCGTGAATGTCGGCATTGGTCAGCGTAGTAGCCGTGCCCGATTTTATCCCGCCGCCGCGAATGCCAATTTCCGTTTCTCTTGCTTCCGTCACATGAGGATTCACGACGGTGAGAACCAGATTCTTATCTTGCAGTGAAGCCGAACCGTTCAGTCCCCAAAAAGACGCAGGCTTGCCGTCACGGTCATATCCCACATTCGGCGCGGAAAACGCGGTTCGTAGCGCTTGTCCACCCTGATGTGCCATGTACATTGCGAAAACATGGCCCACTGGAGTAACGCAAAACTTGTCTTCATGCGCCAGGTACAAGCTGTTCAGGCAGTTGATGAGCTGGGCGCAATTCGCCATGGCAACCTTCTCCGGATGCCGGTTGAAAGTGTCGAGCGTCATGCCGCTGAAAACTGCGTCGCGCAACGTAGGCGTTTGCTCAATCTGATCGCCCGGAGTCATCTCACTACCGGGGCGATACCACGGACCCCATTCATCCACCACGAGCTTGACATGGTGTTCTCGATCAAGTTCTCCCATTACCTGCCAGTGCCCATTGATGAGCGATTCCATGACATCGCCCTGCTTCAGGAGTTCGTACCAATCCACGGGATCGAACTTGAGCGCGTCACCTTTGCCTTCAACCCAGTTCCTGGTTTTCCCGCGGCTTAAGTTCCACGCATAGTAATGAAGCGCGAGACCATAAATCGAACGAATCTGCCCCGGACCCTTCTTAACGATCTCTTCAAGGAAGCCGCGTGTCCAATCCCAACTATCGTCATTGGGACCTGACGCAATGAACGACAGATCCTGTCCATACCTCGGAACCCAGGTTGTATATCGGCGAAATTCCACGGCGTATTCTTGCGCGGTAAAATTCCCGCCGCAGCCCCAAGATTCGTTTCCGACTCCCCAGTAGCGAACGTTGAACGGGTCGGAAAATCCCGCCGCAGCGCGGGTATCCGCGAGGGTGGTGCTGCCTGCGGGCGAGTTGCAATATTCCACCCAGCGATAAAACTCCTCAGCCGGGAGACTGCGCACATTCGCGGCCAGATAGGGTTCGGCTCCAATCAATTTGCAGAAGTGTGCGAATTCATTCGTTCCAAACTGATTGGGATCATATTTGTGGCTGGCAGGAGCATTTGCAGCCTCTCCGAATGACCAGAAATTTGTTCGCCGCGGGCGCTTGTCGCTAGGACCAATCCCGTCTCGCCAGTCATAGCTGTCGGCAAAGCAGCCGCCGGGATAGCGAACCACGGGAGCCTTGATTTTCCGCATCTCTTCCACCAGTTCCTTGCGGATGCCATTCACGTTGGGAACTTTTGAGTTCTGGCCCACCCATATGCCGTCGTAGATCACGCCGCTAAGATTTTCGGCAAAATGTCCATAGATGTTTGGGGAAATCGTTCCCAACGGCTCGCCGAGCAGAACCTCAATTCGCGAATCACTCGAAGCATCGGTCGCTCCGGCGAACGGCGAATATCTCGTAAATAAGAGTGCTCCAGTTCCGGCGATCATGTTGCGGATAAATTCACGGCGTCCGAGCATGTGAGTTGTGCCTCCACGACGTAGCAATTAACAGGTTCGGCCACATGGTAATCGTTTACTTGAATGCAATGCCATAGTTTTTTACAAATAAGTTTCGACAGGACTTTGCAAGCCTTAGCTCGACTCCGTGTAGTCTTGTTTGGGTACTCCAACCGTGCGCTTCGGCTCAGCAAAACGAACAACGCTTTCGCACCGTCCCAGATGTCGGACGGCTGGAGTCTCAATCCTGATCATTGCCGCCGCGTTGCTCGCTTCGCAGGTTCTTTTGGGACAAAACACCCCCGCACCCGAGGTGAATCTCCAGATCATCGTGGTGGATTCTCCAGCGCAAGCGCAGGAGGTCCTCGACCAGCTGAAAAATGGCGCCGATTTTGCCGCTCTGGCGAAGGAAAAATCCACGGACGCAACCGCCAACAACGGCGGATACATGGGCGCCACCGATCCTGCAACCTTGCGCTCGGAACTGAGAGACGCTCTCAGTGGAATCGCACCAGGACAACTCACTCGCGCGATAAAAATCCCGACCGGGTACGCAATTTTGAAAGTCTTACCGCCGAATGAACCATCAGCAGGCGCAAGCGCGAATCCCTCGCGGATCCTGCCCCTGGAAGCTACCGGGACTATCCGTTATTTACCGACCATAGCCGGTACCAGCGAAGCCGATTTAGCTTTTCGCAGCTTTTCCAAGCCAGACGGCTGGAGTCAGGACTTGAAAGCGATTTGTGAGATCCGCACCAAGTCATATTCCACAATTGTTGATCAACTCGAGAAAAATCAGTTGCGCATGAATGCTGAAGGATTGGCACAAGGCACTCCTCTCGATACCATCGAGACCCATTACGCACTGGCGAATCTTTATTCGTACAAAGGCACCATGGACAAAGCTGTGGCGCAGTGGGAGACCGCGTATCAAATTGCCAAAAACGAATTGCCCGGAGCGATGCCGGAACTTGAAGAAGTCCTTGGCATTGCGTACTTGCACAAGTCTGAGATGGAAAATGATGTCTATCGCAATCCCGGCGAAAGATGCATCTTTCCACCACAGGCCGAAGTGCGATATCAAAAGACAGGCGATTCCGAAAAGGCCGTCGAATATTTCACGAAATATCTGGAGCGAAAGCCTGACGCTTACGACATTGAATGGTTGCTGAACGTCGCATACATGACGCTGGGCGGCTATCCCGCGAGAGTCCCGCAGAAATACCTGATCGCACCTTCTCTCTTCAAGTCCGCGGAAAATGTGGGACGTTTCGTGGATGTAGCTCCTGCCGCCGGAATCAAGACCCTCGACGCGTCCGGCGGGATCATCGTAGATGACTTCGATAATGACGGCCTTCTCGATGTTGTGCTTTCCGACTTTGACCAATGTGCGCCTCTTCATTTTTTTCACAATAACGGAGACGGCACATTTACCGACCGAACGGTGCAGGCAGGTTTGTCTGATCAGCTAGGTGGATTAAACCTGGTGCAAACCGATTACAACAATGACGGTTGCCTCGACATTCTGGTGTTGCGCGGAGCCTGGCAGTTCCCACAACGAAAATCATTGCTTCGGAACAATTGCAACGGAACATTTACCGATGTGACCGCCGCCAGCGGCCTCGCGGAACCGGCAACTGATACACAAACGGCCGTCTGGGCTGACATTGATAACGACGGATTTCTGGATCTTATCGTGGGGAACGAAAACGCTCCGCTGCAACTTTTTCACAACAACGGCAACGGCACTTTCACAGATATTGCCCACGCGGCGGGAGTAGATCGCATCGGTTACACAAAAGCAATCGCCGCAGCTGACTATGACAACGACGGCTACGTTGATTTCTATGTGTCAAATTTGAACGGCGACAATTTCCTGTTTCATAACAATCACAACCGGACATTCACCGAGGTGGGGTTGCAGGCCGGAGTTCAACAACCCTGGCAGAGCTTTCCCGCCTGGTTTTTTGACTATGACAACGATGGCTGGCCCGATCTGTTCGTCGCCAGTTATTACGTATCCGTGGATGAATCCGTTCGCACTTACCTTGGCTTGCCTCATAACGCCGAGACTTTAAAACTGTACCGGAATCTCGGAAATGGGACGTTCAAGGACGTCACTTCCGAGGTGGGCCTGGATAAAGTTTTCATGCCCATGGGATCGAATTTCGGAGATATAGATAATGACGGCTACCTGGATATTTATCTGGGGACTGGAAACCCGTCTTACGCGTCGCTTCTACCCAACGTGATGCTGCGCAATCACGACGGGAAATACTTCGTGGATGTAACTGCTTCATCCGGCACCGGCGAATTACACAAGGGCCACGGTGTGGCATTTGCTGATATTGACAACCGCGGGTTCGAAGATCTGCTCGAGGAAGTCGGAGGCGCAACTCCCGGCGACGCCCATGCATTCCGGCTCTTTGAGAATCCGGGCAATGGCAACGATTGGATTGAGCTGCATTTGATTGGGGTAAAAAGCAACCGCGTCGCCATCGGGGCGCGCATCAAAGTGACGGTTGAAAACGAAGGCGGGGGACAACGCTCGATCTATCGCACTGTAGGCAGCGGAGGATCGTTTGGCGCTTCACCCCTTCAGCAACACATCGGTCTGGGAAAGTCGGCTCGCATTGTTGATCTGGAAATCTGGTGGCCCGCGAACAATACGCGTCAGCACTTCGCGAACGTTGCAACGAATCAGTTTCTTGAAATAAAGGAGTTTGCAACGAGCTACACTAAGCTGGAACGGCATCCGTTTAAGTTGGGTGGCCTGTCTCCCAATTCATTGGTGTTGCCCAAAAATTCGCAGAAGGATGGCCAGGCGAAATAAGAGTACCCGACAGACATGTTTAAAGCGGCTTCAGCGGAAGATTCTCCGAGGGTGCGAGCGCCGTTGACCCTCTTAATACGAGGTTGGTAATCAACTCGTATTCCGTCCCGTCCTTCGAGGGCGACGTTCCCTCTACTTCATTAATCAGAGCTTTAAAAGCGTATTCAGCCAGAAGGGTCTGCGACATTTGTACGGTCGTCAGAGGGGGAGTGGTGAAACTTGAAAGCCGGATATCATCGAAGCCCACAACCGACAAATCTCGCGGAATGATCATGCCGTAATCGTAGGCCTCTCGCATGACCCCAATTGCGGTCATATCATTGGAACAGACAACGGCAGTCGGGCGGTCCCGCAAGGCGACGAGCTCCACCAACCCCCGCATGCCTCCCTCCATCCGGTGATCTCCGGCCACCATTAGTTCAGCCGGGAGTTCCCGGCCAATCTCATGCATGGACTTTTCAAATGCCGTCTTTCGAGCCACTGCCGATTTAAGATGCAGAGGCCCGCTGATGAATGCGATTCGCACGTGCCTCAAAGCCGCTAGATGCTGCACCGCTTGCCGGATTCCATGCTGATAATTGATGCGAATATTGCTGACCCCAGGCATGTGCGGCCCGACATCCACGAATACAACCGGCAGCTTGCGGAAGCGCAGACCTTCGATCAACGACTCTTCCATTCCAAACGTCAGAATGGCGACGCCATCCACTCTGCGTTCAATCATTCTACGAACTGCTAATTCCATACGCTTGGGGTCGTGGATGGTCGAAGTCAGCAGGATTTCGTAATTGTGCCGAACCGCGATATCTTCGAAAGATTGGACAATCTCAGGGAAGAAGGGGTTGGTTATTTCGGAAACAATCAGGCCAAAGATTCTGCTTTTTCCCGAAACCAGAGCCCGGGCCTGGGTGTTCGGATAATAGCCAAGTTCCTCGACCACCTTCCAGACACGTTTGGCAAGTTGCGGGTCAACACTTGGCACTCGGTTTATCGTCCGCGACACCGTCGCAGTTGAAACCTTGGCGCGTCTCGCTATTTCGCGGATATCCATGACTTAACGGCGGCTCAATGCGGCATGCTAACACAGCGGAAAACGCTCACTATACAACGGGAGACTCCTCCGGCATGAACAATCCAGCCGCACGGACTCTTCAAAGGTCCAGTCCATTCGCGTTCTGATCACGAACTACGGGTGAATCTCAGCTGGGTTCGACACCGCGTAGAACGCGATCTGATTCTCTTGCAGGACTGCCAGTTGATCACCATTCGGAGAAAGTACGAAAGTCTGAAGGGTTGGCACCGGAGAAGCAATGCTGATGGCAAATTTCCGTCGCCCATTCTCTACGTGGTAAACCCCAATATTCTCGCTTTCAAGGTCGGCCGCGCGGAACAGGGCTTCGGCTGCGATGGGTTTGTCGGCTTTCGCCACCCCGACGGCGAAAGTTCCACTGGCCCCATTCGCTGTTTGTTCCAACTCTTGCGACGGAGACCACCCCTTTAACACCGGCTTCCCATCCGATCGCAGATACCACTTGCCATCAGATTGCCGGTCGCATCCCACCAGAAACAGCAAGTCTGGTTGCAACGTAGTCGCCTCGGGTTTGCATGTGGAGGTCACCTGCGCCAGAACGCGTCTCTGTCCGTCCCATGTATTCTCAACAGCGCGCCATCGGTTTTTGCCGATCGTCGGAATCCTGATCTCGCCTTCGTCCGACAACACTGGCGGCGCATCCCGCGACGATCGTGTGACCGTCGCCAACACCCGAAATTCCGCCGATAGAACCTTTACCTCGACATCTTCTTCTGGTTCACGCCCCTCGGCTTCCGCAAGCTGTTCATGTACCGTCCGTGAGTGGCGCTCCTGCACGACGCCTACCGCAAAGTAATTTCCCGAGGGAGAAACTCGCACAAATGCCAATGGACCGTTCAGCGAAACTCTTTGGTCTACAGTAAGGCCAGGTCCATACATTCGCAATTCGCTTCCCACGTGCACCAGTGCTCTCTCATTCCCAACGGGCCACAAGTATTGCTTTTCGTCGAGGACGCGCCAATCCGCGGTTTTCAATACCTTCATTGTCTGGATATCAATCAGGACTGCGCGAACTGTACGCAGTTGCGGAGATGCCTCCGCGGGCGCACGGTGCACCAGCAAGTGGGGATTAAATGTGAAAAGAATCCGCTTTGGTCCCAGATAGGCCAGCGCCGCGTCGTAATCAAAGCCCTCCATTTCGCGGTTGCCTCGTACCGCATAACCCAATTCTTTGACGGAAAGAGTAGCGGCCGCCTGAGTCGTCCCCGGTTGACCTTCGCTGGTCGAGACGGCGATGCCACATTCAGGAGGCGTGCAGATGTCGGTTTCATCAGGGAGTGGAACATCCGGCAAGGCCTTCTGTCTTGCCGTGGAACTGGACGTTGAGGCGCTGGACGATGCAACGGGCGTTGGAGTTGGTTCAATCCCGGTTGCCGCCGTTTTCACGCTGGGGACAAGGACGAACTGGGATCCCTCATCAAGACGCATGTTATGCCGCGATGAAGAAAGAACGGAACTTCCTTCGGGGCCATTTCCAACGCTGAGTTGCACACCGGCGATACCAATTACCTGTCCGGGCAAAACTGCTTTCGGCGGTTTGTATCGGATCGGCTCGACAAATGAGGTTGCCGCTGCCGATAACACACTTCTCATGGAATTTCCTGTCTGCGACCCGGGTCCGGCACCGGCTGAACCCTCACCTCCAATGCCTTGACCCACTGCTTCACTTAAAGGCTGGTTCTCCTGATTCTCGTAAAGGCTTGATCCGTGGCTTGGGTCGGGCCCAATCAATGCCGCGACAGTCAGCGCGAGTGGCTTCATATCGCGTCCGCCGCATTGGCCGCTCTCAAACAGCAATGCCAAGTCAGAAGTCCTGGAGGTTTTCGTGCGGGCAACCTCTGAAACCACCCGCCCCTTCAGAATTGCCCCCTTCCGCAAACTGCAAGTCGAATCTTTCCACGCGATATCCACCTTCGCAAACACTGTTTCTCCGGCCTTTACCCGACCAGCCTCCATCGCTTTGACCAGTTCAGCCTGGATAGGAATACGATTGGGCTCAACGGAAGCAGCGAAACCGGCGCGACAGCATGGAATCGAGCAGGCCAGTGCTGCCATTGTGAGCAAGCGTTTACTCATGACTCAGCATCATCCCATACCTTTGGTGGCTTCGAAAGCGAATTTACAATCCATTACGAAGGTCCGGGTTGATCGCTCATGAGCAATAATGCACACGTCGACACAGCGCTTTTTTACTTCTTTCTGGGAGAACGCGGGGTCTCGGGAACTCGTGCTGCAGCGGACAACAATTCGTAAGTCAAATCTACATCGGCGTGCACGTCAATGGTCCCCGCAGAAATAGGGGCGAGATTGGTGGATTGGAGCTTTTCAAACCTTATTTCCTGCGGAGCCGAAACAATTACCGGTTGTCCCTCCTCGACCGTCAATAGCCTACCTAATTTTAAATTCAGAGCCGCCGCAAGCGACTTAGCGCCATCCAGCGCTTGGTTGGCCGCCCCTGCCAAGGCCTGTGCCCTCACAGCATTTTCGCTGCGCAAAGTGAAGGCAACGCGGTCAACGCTGTTCGCGCCCGATTTTATAGCGATATCCATAACCGCCTGCAAATTGGAGATGTCGTTCAGGAGCAAACGTACGGTGTTGGTGGCTGTGTATCCGGCGATTTTTGGCGTACCCTCTCGCGGGTACTCGAAATTCGGATTCACCGAAAAATTGACCTTCTTTACGCTGGCGGATGGAAATGCAGCATTGAGTTGTTGAACCAGAGCGCCGGACTGATTGGCATTTTGCTCGCTCGCAGCTTTGGGCGTGGACGCTTGCGTCACCACACCGATATCGAATTGCACTTGATCGGGTTCTACCGATAGTGTCGCTTGGCCGTGTACCCGCACCGTCGCAGGGCCCCCCCGCTGCTGCGCCTCTTGTGCCTGCGCCATGCCGCCCAAAACCAGGAAAATGCTGGCGCACTGAACGAGCGCACCTAAGAAACTACCCCACAAGAAGATGTTGGTAGCGCGCATTCCGGTAGTATAGGCGAGAATCCGCTGATAGAGGCAAGCAGCAACCGCGGTGAAGCCAGATGAGTTATCCCCTGTCCAGACCATCTATTGCGAGAGCTAACGGGATGCAATGAGAACCCTCTCGCGCCGTCACTTCCTCTCACTTGCAGCTGCGTTGCCCGTGTTATGCGGTTCTTCAAGATCCCTTTCCAGTTCGGATGATGCTTTTCTGGAAGACTTATCGTCCCGGGCATTTCACTTTTTCTGGGAGCAGAGCGATCCGCATACTGGCCTCGTCCTGGATCGCGTGCGTACCAATGGGTCACATATTCAAGGACGAAGTCTGGAAGTCGCCAGCACCGCGCTCACCGGCTTTGCTCTCACGGCGATGTGCATCGCTTCAGACCGGCAATGGGCGGATCCCAACAAGCTTCGGGAACGGGCCCGCGCCGCACTCCGCCACTTTGCCTATGATCAGGATCATGTTCGCGGCTGGTATTACCATTTCGTGAATCGTGGCACTGGGTATCGGGTATGGAATTCTGAAGTCTCCACTATTGACACAGCTCTTCTTCTTGCCGGAGTCTTGACAGCGCAGCAGTACTACGCAGACGACGCCGAAATTTACAGTCTTGCCTCCGAGATTTATAGACGGGTTGACTTTCCCTGGATGCTGGATCAGCGGACCGGCCTGCTACACATGGGTTGGCAACCGGAAACAGGCCTGCTGCGCGCCATGTGGTCGGACTACGATGAGCAAGCGATTTTATATTTGCTTGGCATTGCTTCGCCGACGCATCCCCTTCCCGCTTCGTCATGGTACAAATTTAACCGTCCGGTACTTGACGTCCATGGCTACCGGTTTGTCGGGCGCGGACCCTTATTCACACACCAATACTCGCAAGCATGGCTGTATCTGGCGAATCGTCGCGATGGACCGCCGTTCGGAATTGATTACTTTCAGAATTCGGTGGCCGCCACTTACGCTCACCGCGCATACTGCCTTGGCCTTCGTGGAATGTATCCAAATTATTCTGATTATCTCTGGGGAATCACCGCTTCTGACAGTGACATCGGTTACGTGATCTGGGGAGATCCTCTTTCCAGACACGACGTAGATGGCACCGTCGTCCCCTGCGCCCCCGCCGGTTCCCTTATGTTTGCTCCCGCAATCTGCCTACCCGCGCTCCGTTATATGCATGAACAGTTCGCCGAACTAATCTATGGGCGCTACGGATTTGCAGATGCTTTTAATCCCCAAACCCTTTGGGTCAATCCGGATGTTGTCGGCATAAACGTGGGAATTACGTTGCTCAGCGCGGAAAACCTTCGCTCGGGAAGTGTCTGGCGTTGGTTCAATCGCTCGCCCGATATCCAACGGGCCAAAGAGCAATTATTTCAACAATACTGAACGTCAGTGGGTCGAGGACTCCTGACATCCACTAACCCACGTCGTACCCTGCCGCGACTGCAAACGCTTGCGCGGAGGAGACCTATGTTCCTGCTTTACATCATTATCGTGGGGCTTGTGGCGGGCTGGGCAACTGGAAGAATTATGAAAGGCTCCGGCTACGGAGCCATTGTGGACATTCTCCTCGGCATTGCCGGCGCCATCATTGGTAGCCGTCTGTTGGGATTGTTCGGCATATACACAAGCGGCGGCCTGATTCCCAGCATTCTAGTAGCAATAGTGGGGGCTGCAGTCCTGGTTCTAATCGTGCGGTTAATCAAGAGAGCCTAATAAGAAGTCGGTTGCCCTGTCCTTCTCGCGTTCTTGCGAGAGGGCGAGAATTTTGACGCTATCTTCTAACTACTGCCGCCGGTCCCGCGGCCTTCACGTCCGCTGGCGCGTCGAAGTCTTCGAAGTTCTTGCGGAATCTCTCGCACAACGCCGCGGCTTGCTCGTCGTACGCGGACTTATCTGCCCAGGCGTTTCTTGGATTCAGTACGGCAGGCGGAACACCGGGGCAGCTCTTGGGGATACTGAACCCGAACGTCGGTTCTATTTCGAACTCGGCTCTGTCTAATTTGCCTTCCACTATAGAATCCACCATGGCCCGGGTGTAGGGTAACTCCATGCGTTTGCCGATACCATATTGGCCCCCTTGCCATCCTGTATTTACCAGCCAACACTGCGCATTGTGCTGAGATAGCCCCTGGCCAAGCATCTCTGCATACACTCTTGGGGCCATTGGCATGAATGGCGCGCCGAAGCATGTAGAGAAAGTTGCAGTTGGCTCTTTCACCCCCG
>DASYGR010000099.1:0-30047 GCA_035999525.1 Terriglobales bacterium | reverse complement strand
AACTATCCATAATGAGCTGCAAGACACGAGGATGCCGCATGTTTAGAGTGTTTCCGGTGCCCGTGTAGTCCATGTAGTAGCGCGGTGTCTCAGGCGACGGCCGGTAATACACCGGGTTGTCAATGCCGCGGAAGGATAGGGTCGGCCCCATCTGGTTTCCTTCTGCCGTATGGTTGTAGACCACATCAAGGATCACTTCGATCCCCGCGGAATGCAGCGACTTCACCATGGTCTTAAATTCATTCGGCGATCCGGTCGCGGAGTACCGCGGCTCAGGAGCAAAAAAGCCAATGGTGTTGTATCCCCAATAATTCCGTAATCCTCGTTCGACGAGGGACCGGTCATCAATAAAACAATGAACCGGCATCAACTCGACCGCTGTGATTCCGAGATTCCGGAAATAATCAATGATCGGCGCCGTGGCCAGCCCTGCATAAGTGCCACGAAGAGCGGGTGGAACATCCGGATGCTGAAAAGTAAAACCCTTCGTGTGTACTTCGAAAATGATGCTCTCATGCCATGGAATACGAGGAGGCCGGTCCGCTCCCCAGGTGAATGCCGGATCCACCACCACGCCCTTGAGCATGCCAGGCGCGCTGTCGCGACGGTCAAAGGATAAGTCCTCGTTTCGATTACCAATTCGATAGCCGAAGTGAGCGTCGCTCCATCTCAGGTCGCCCTGAATCTGTTTTGCATACGGATCAAGCAATAACTTGTGCGCATTGAAACGAAGCCCTTCCGAGGGTTTATAAGGACCATGGACTCGATATCCGTAATGAAGGCCGGGCCGGGCCTCGGGAAGATAGCAGTGCCAAACCTGATCAGTTTGCTCTCGCAAAAGCAGCCGGTGGACCTCGCGACGGCTATTTGCGTCGAACAGGCACAGTTCCACGCTCTCCGCATGCTCGGAGAAGATCGCGAAGTTAACGCCCTCGCCGTCCCAGGCCGCCCCCAGGGGGTAGGGCTTGCCAGGCCATGTAATGGGAGCAGTTTGACTTAGCAAGAGAGAATCCTTACCGAACAGGACTGTATGAACGAATCCGCAGTATAGACGCTATTCCTGCTTGGCGGGATGCACCCGGCCTTTCGGCGTTTTACCGGAGTCCGGAGAATACTGTATTTTTGCGAAAATGCTTCGCGCAGTGCGCAACTTGCGACCCGCTGGCTTATGATGACGGCTGTACGGCGGCGGCACGAGTTTTTATCGTTTCCTCGTCTTGGACCCGGTCGGAGCCGAACGATGTCAGACCGGATCACGCCGTCGTCAAATCTCAGGTTGAGTAGTCTGCATTGATTTGGACATATTCGGCCGTAAGATCGGTTGACAGAAATACCAGCGCTGCGGATCCCCGTCGAAGACGTATTTTGATATCGCTTTCAGGCTTTGCAAGGTCTGCATGAGCCTGAGTCTCGTCGAACGGATTGCTCATCCCCCCGCGACAAACTTGCTGCTTGCCGATAAAAATGTCTATCCGGCTGGGATCTACGGCGGTGTCGGACGCCCCAATTGCAGCCAGAATACGTCCCCAATTCGGGTCGGCTCCGGCCCACGCCGTCTTTACCAATAGCGAACGCGAGATTGCCTGGGCTACCTTCAGAGCCTCGTTGCGATTTCTGGCCTGCTCAATGTGAAGACGGACCAAATGCTGCACACCCTCGCCATCGGCGACAATCTGCCGCGCCAGCGACTGGCAAACATTGGAAAGAGCGTCGCCGAACTTTTTACGCGCTAAGGGTGCTTTGAGCGATATTCCGCTTTCGCCTGATGCGAGAAGCAGCACCGTATCATTCGTTGAGGTGTCGCCGTCAATCGAGATGCAATTGAAGCTCTCATCGCAGGCTTGCTTCAGACACTGTCTCAACTGTGAGGCGCTGGCGGCCACGTCAGTGAAAATATAGACCAGCATCGTCGCAAGCTGCGGATGAATCATGCCAGCGCCCTTTGCGACACCGGCAAGGGTTACTTTTTTGTTGTCCAATTTAAAGGACTCAGTTGCCAGCTTGGCCCTTGTATCGGTCGTAAGAATCGCTTGGGCGAACTGACGGAACGCATCTTCGCTTGCAGCTTTCCCCGACACCAACTCAGGTAGCTTCGACAAAAGTTTTTGTGTGGGCAGAGGAACCCCGATAATGCCAGTGGACGAGGGAAATACTTCTTCTCCACGCACATCAAGTAATCTTCCGACTTCATCACAAATCCTCTTACACGCGCGTAATCCGGGTGCACCCGTGGCGCAGTTGGCGTTGCCTGAGTTCACGATTATGGCGCGGACCCTACCTCGCGCTCGAGCTAGACCTGCGCGCCCCACAGTGATTGGCGCAGCAACAACTTTGTTTTTTGTGAATAGTGCCGCCGCAGTTGTTCCCGCGCATGCCTCAACAAAAGCTAAATCAGCTTTTCCGCTAGCTTTTACTCCGGCAATGGCGGTTGAAAAACTGAAGCCTTTGGGGAGAAGGATGGGACTTCCGGGCCCTTCAGCTTGGCTCATACCTGTAGTTTGACGAGCCACGTATTCGCTTCCGGCAAAATCGAAACCTTGGGAATTTCCCCACGAACCATCGCTACTTCATCGCAGTGGTCGAATCGAGGGCACACGCAGCAGTCTTTGTTGATCTTGTCGGGCAGGTCCTCCCGATGAGCAACGGAGAACCCCATCTGAGCAAAAAACGCCGGCTTGCGAGTAAAGAGACAAATGCATGCCACGTGATGACGTTCCGCTTCCGCCATTAACGCCTTGACCAGTTGCTCTCCGCCTCCACGGCCTTGGTGCAGCGGATCAACGGTGATGGAGCGGATCTCAGCCAGATGAGTGCCGTAGAGATGGAGCGCGCCGCACCCAATGATCTCGCGATGATCCTCGAGAACAACGAAGTCACGGACATTTTCGCAAAGTTCGGCAAAGCTTCGAGGCAGCAGAGTGCCATCCCCCGAATACGCGGAAATCAATTCATGGATTCGTTCCGCATCTGGAAGAATCGCTTCACGCGTTCGCATGGATTTCCTCCCGGAGCGATGCTAGTCTTAGCTTCGCATCTGCGATTGCATGTTTCACTCTTCTTGGAGCCGTACCGCCCGGCACATCGTGAATCTCAAGCACCGATTGCAGGGTTAGGCAGGAATAAAAATCCTGCGCAAACGCCGGATTTAATTCGCGCAGCTCGTCGAGGGGCAAATCCTGCAGTTCACAATGCTTCTCGATAGCCATTTGCACCGCTTTGCCGATCTGCTCATGTGCCAATCTGAACGGGACCCCGTGCTGGACCAGATAAGTCGCAGCTGCCCACGCATTCATGAAACTGGATTCCGCCGCCTCCTGCATGCGCTCATAATTAAATTCGACTTCATTCATAAATCCAGTAACCAACGGAAACAAGAAAAGCAGTGTGTCGGCGGCCTCGAACAGTGGAACCTGCATCTCCTGCAAATCTTTGTTGTAGGCCAACGGCAATCCCTTAAGTGCGGCTGTAAGCGCGGTGCTATTTCCGACCAAGCGGGCTGCCTTGGCCCGCGTCAGTTCCAGCAAATCTGCATTTTTCTTTTGCGGCATAGCGCTGCTGCCAGTCGAGTATGACTCCGGCAAATGAACGAAATTGAATTCCTGAGTGGAGAATAAAATCATCTCCTCCGCCCAACGGCTTAGATGAATTCCAATCATCAAGAGCGCGTTAACGAATTCCAGGGCGAAGTCGCGATCGCTGGTCGCGTCCATGCTGTTAAAAGTTGGATGATCGAATTCCAAATCGCGCGCCATGGTGCGGCGGTCAAGCGTAAGAGTGGCTCCCGCAACTGCCCCCGAGCCCAGCGGACATTCGTTGAGCCGCTTTCGGCAATCCGCGATTCTGCCCGCATCTCGCAGAAACATTTCCAGATATGCCAGCAGCCAATGCGCCACCAGCACCGGTTCGGCCCGTTGCAGATGGGTATAAGCCGGCATTGCCGAATTTCCGGCACGTTCAGCGCGCTCCAGCAGGACGGTGAGCCATTCAGTTATTTCCGTGGTCAGTTGGTCAATTGTGGCTCGGATGAATAACCGCAGGTCGGTGGCAATTTGCTCGTTGCGGCTGCGTCCGCTATGAAGCTTGTAGCCCGTGTCGCCGATGATCGCGACGAGTTGTTTTTCGACGAAGTGATGGACATCTTCAGCGTCGTCATCTTCAAGAAAACCGGGAGTTTCTGCACCTCGCTTTGCGATTTCTTCCAAGCCCTTCAAAATTGAAATCAACTCATCCGAGGTTAAAACTCCTGCGTTCTTCAACGCACGAGCATGTGCACTACTGGCTTCTACTTCATAAGCCAGCAGCCGATGGTCGAACCCGAATGATCGTTGCCATTTTTCAAAAGCCGGATTGAGCGGCTTCCGAAAACGGCCAGACCACATCTTCATCTCGCAACCTCGGATTTCGTGTCTGACTTCAACTTCTCCATCAACGCGCGCGAGCGCGATGGCAACCCTAAGATGCGAATGAATCCCTCCGCATCCTTCTGGTCATAACTTTCGTCCATGGTGAACGACGAGAGATCGGTGCGATACAAAGAATGTTCTGACTGGCGGCTAACAACCGAGACGTTTCCTTTGTAAAGCGAAAGCGTAATCGTGCCCGTGATGTTGGATTGAGTGCTCTCCACGAATGCATCCAACGCCTCGCGCAAAGGAGTGAACCATAATCCGAAGTACACAAGTTCCGCATACTTCAATCCAATATGCTGCTTGAAATGCGCCAAATCCCGCTCCAGGCAAAGCGCCTCAAGCTCGCGATGAGCGAGCATCAGCAGCGTTCCACCCGGAGTCTCATAGCACCCACGCGATTTAATTCCGACAAAGCGGTTCTCCACCAAATCAATCCTGCCGACAGCATTTCGTCCGCCAATCTCGTTCAACAGTTCCACCAGCGGAACCGGATCGAGATTCATTCCGTTGACTGAAACCGGATCGCCCTTTTCAAAGCTAATAGACACCTGCTCTTCCCTGTCGGGAGCATCCTGCGGAGAACGAGAAATCTGCCATGTGGTCGCAAAAGGCGCGTTCGCCGCGTCTTCCAACTCACCGCCCTCATGGCTGAGGTGCCAGATATTCCGGTCCCGGCTATGAATTTTCTGGCGGCTCGCTTCCACCGGAATTCCGCGCTTTTCCGCATAGTCGAGACAATCTTCGCGCGATTTCAACGACCACTCACGCCATGGCGCGATAACTTTCAAATCCGGAGCCAGGGCCTGATAGGTCAATTCAAAGCGAACCTGATCGTTTCCTTTTCCCGTGCATCCGTGCGCAACCGCGGTCGCTCCTTCGCGCAAAGCAACCTCCACCTGATGTTTTGCAATCACCGGACGCGCCATAGATGTTCCCAGCAAGTATTTGTGCTCGTACACCGCGCCCGCCTTCAAAGTCGGAAAGACATATTGACGCAGAAATTCTTCGCGCATGTCTTCCACAACGACCTTCGATGCGCCGGTCTTATAAGCCTTCTCAACCACGGCATCCAAATCGTCACCCTGGCCCACGTCGCCAACCATCGCGATAACGTCGTACGCGTAGTTTTCCTTCAACCACGGAATGATGATGGAAGTGTCAAGTCCTCCGGAGTATGCAAGAACAACTTTTTCAGGCATGTGCGTTCCTCACCGGCATGCGCGTGTTCTCGCGGCCCAATAATGAAATCAAAATAGCTTTCTGAACGTGCAGTCGGCTTTCTGCCTGATCGAAAACTACAGATCGAGACGAATCCATAATCTCGTTCGTGATCTCCTCGCCGCGGTGCGCGGGAAGGCAATGCATGAATACAGCGTGAGGCGCGGCGCCGGCAACGAGCGCATCGTTCACCTGATAAGGAGGGAATATTCGAGCACGTTCAGCTTCCTCTTGCTCGTGACCCATACTCGTCCACGCATCGGTATAGATGGCGTCAGCACCCGCGACTGCCTCATGCGGATCAGTAAGCAATTCGATGGTCGCTCCCGTATGCCGGGCGATTTCTTTCGCGTCAGCGACGATCTTCCCATCGGGACCGTAGCCCTGCGGCGTGGCAATGCGAATCGTTGAACCGATGGATGCTGCGGTCAGCAACAAAGAATGGGCGACGTTGTTGCCATCGCCAACGTATGCCAGCGAAAGTTTTTTCAGATTCCCGAACCGCTGCTGAAGAGTAAAGTAATCGGCCAGGGCCTGGCAGGGATGCTCGAGGTCACTAAGCGCATTGATCACAGGAACCCGCGCATACGACGCCATTCCTTGAACCGTGCTGTGTGCAAAGGTTCTCAGGACAATTCCACTCACCCAGCGTTCGAGGTTATGCGCGATGTCGCTCAATGTTTCACGGGCATCAAGCCGGCCGGAGGTCTGGTCCACGAATGAGATTGAACCGCCCAATCCGGCGACTCCCGCCTCAAACGTCAGTCGCGTTCGCAACGAAGGCTTCTCGAAAAACATTGCCACATGCTTGCCGGTAAGCGCGGTGCGAAAATCTGCCGGATGCGATTTCAAGCGCGCTGCGAGGCTGAAAAGACTATTGATTTCCGTTGCTCCCAGATCACGAATGGAAACCAGATCCTGACAAGGGAAAATTGCCGAGGCGGTTCCCGGATGCCCCACCTGTTGACTGCTCATTGGTTGACTGATCACTTTCAATGACTCCTTTTTGTGGCCTTTCTTTTGAGCGATACCGGCTTTGTGGAATTTGAGCCCAAAGCCAAATCGAGTTCACGGATCACCTGATCCACGTGTTTCTTCTGAATAATGTACGGCGGCAAAAATCGCAGCACGGTTTCGTGAGTGCGATTGATCAGAATTCCGCGCTGCAGCAGTTGCGCGACCACTGCCTTTGCCGTTTCGGAAGAATCCAACTCCGCGCCAAGCATCAGGCCCATTCCCCTGACTTCCCGAATGGACGTATGCTTGCTTTTCAGAATTTCCAATTCTGAGTGGAAGTAGTCTCCCAATTCGCGAATGTGCCCCATCATCCCATCGAGAACGCGCAAAAATTCGATCGCAACCGCGCAAGCCAGTGGCCCTCCGCCAAAGGTCGTGCCATGCATTCCCGGATGCATGCCACTTGCAGCCAGGTTTGTAGTGAGAATCGCGCCGAGCGGCAGCCCCGCAGCAAGCGGCTTCGCTACGGTCACAATGTCTGGCTTGATTCCGAAATGCTGATATGCGAAGTAACGTCCAGTACGTCCCAGGCCGCTTTGAATTTCATCTATGAGCAGCAACGCCCCGGTGCGCTCGCTCAGTTGCCTTGCAGTTTGCAGGAACTCCCGGCTTAACGGACAAATTCCACCCTCGCCCTGAATCGTCTCAACACAAATGGCGCAAACGCTGCCATCGAATTGTCGCTTCAAGTCTTCCACGTCGTTGAAAGCAACAAAATTTACACCGGGCATGAGAGGTGTAAATGGATGCCGGTATTTTTCCTGTCCGGTCGTCGCCAAAGAGCCGAAAGTGCGGCCATGGAATGAATTGTCGAGGGCGAGTACACGCCACTTCGCCTTGTGGCCATTATTGTTCTGCGCGCGTGCATGCGCCCGCGCCAACTTTAGCGCGCCTTCCCACGCCTCGGTCCCGCTGTTGCAAAAGAATGCGCGGTCCAATCCCGAAATCTTCGTGAGGCGCTTCGCAAGTTCAGCTTGATACTCATGAAAAAAAAGATTCGAGACATGAATCAATTTTCCTGCCTGGCGAGTCAAGACCTTCTTGATGGCAGGATGCCCATGCCCCAACGCATTCACCCCGATACCGCTCAGAAAATCCAAATAGCGGTTGCCGAGCGAATCCCACAGGTATACGCCGCGCCCTTTTTCGAAAAGGATTTTGTGGCGATCATATGTGGGCAAAAGCAATTCGTTTTCAGAACGCATTACGGAAGCGAGACTCATGCGCCAATCACCTCCGTGCCGCACTCCAGCTTGGAAAAATAAAATTGCGGCAGAATGTCGGCCTTTGCTGCCGGCAAAATTCGTACGCGTCCCACACCCTTCTTAAGTGCTTGCGTGCAGGCTTCCAGCTTCGGCAACATGCCTCCGCTAATAACCGACGCCGCGACCAGGGCTGCCATTTCTTTCGTTTTGAGCCACGGAATGACCGATCCTTCCGCGTCTTTCACTCCGGGAACATCAGTTAAAAAGATCAGCGAGTCGGCATGACACGCGGCTGCACACGCGGCTGCCATCTGGTCCGCATTAACGTTGTAGTATTCACCGTCCGAACCAAGAGCCAAGGACGACATGACGGGAATGCCGCCCTCGCCCCAGATTGCCTCGAGCCAGCGGGGTTCCACCGAGCAGATCTCTCCCACAAATCCAAGGTCGTATCCCTCTGTCTTCTTCTTGCGTGCGCGAAAGCTCATGCCATCGCCACCGCACAAACCAATTGCGGGATTTCCCGCCGCGACGATTGCTGCAACGAAACTCTTATTCACGATGCCGGCAAGCACCATCAACGCAACGTCTCGAGTTTCAGCGTCCGTAATACGAAGCCCATCCACAAATTCGCTCTGCTTGCCGAGAAGCTTCAGTGTTCGGGTCAAGGCGCTGCCTCCGCCATGAACCACGGCGACTTTGTGGCCGTCTCGGGCCAGGTCAACAACTGCATGGGCACATTTGTAAAGCGTTGACTTATCCTCGAGTGCCGCGCCGCCAATTTTTACGACAATCTTCACTGAAGGCCTTCTTCCTCGTTCCATCCATACATTAGATTCATGTTTTGCACGGCTTGTCCGGCTGCGCCTTTGAGCAAATTGTCTACGCACGAAATCAGGATTAACCGCCGTCCATCTTCGGCAAGGCAAAAGCCTAAATCGCAATAGTTCGTGTGCAGGGAGAACTGAATTTGCGGCAGGTTGGGCGTCGCAAAAACACGCACCCAGCGCTTGCCTCCATAGAATTCACGAAAGCACGATTCGACTTCCACCGGCTTCATCTCGCGATTCAGGTTGACATAAATCGTCGAAAGAATTCCGCGAGGAATCGGAAGCAGATGCGGGGTAAAGATTAGCTCTGCCGAACTGAGAGACAACTGCTCCAATATTTCGCCCAGATGCCGATGCCCGAATACCGCGTATGCCGAAAAATTATCCGCAACGGAAACAAAGTGAGTGCGGGAGGTCGGTTCTTTTCCCGCACCCGAAACGCCTGACTTAGAATCCGAAATAATTCCGTGCTCACGATCTACGATGGCGGCGTTGAGCAGTGGGGCTAGCGCTAGAATCACAGACGTTGCATAGCAGCCCGGATTCGCCACCAGGGTCGCGTCAGAAATGCGATCGCCATTTAATTCTGGCAACCCATAAATCGCTTTCTGGGTGAGTTCCGCGGCTTTCACAGAATCCTGATCCTTGAAGTTGTATATGGCTCGATGTTGCGTTTGTTTCAGCCGCCAAGCCCCGCTGAGGTCAACGACACGCAATCCTTGCTCGATCGCCTCCGGAACCAGCGTGCGAGACGCTTCATGAGGCGTTGCCAGAAAAAGCAATTCAATCCCCTGCTGTTTAATCGAAGGCCAGGAAAGCGGGTGCAATGGATAACCCCCGTTTCCCGACAAAGCCGGAAATATCTCCGCGAGATCGCTGGTGGATTCAGACTTCGCCGCATCCGAATCTTTCGGGCGGCTCAACAATACGGGCGTCTCGACCCGCGGATGCCCTGCGAGCACACGTACGAGCTCCAGTCCGGAATAGCCCGTTGCGCCCAGCACCGCGGTTTTTAATTTTGCCGTCACTAAGCAAGCATCTCCTGGATTCTGCCCTCGATCGCTTTCGCAGCCTTTTTATTCGCGCAAATGATCAAAATCGTGTCGTCTCCCGCAATACTTCCAATGGCTTCGGGCCAGCCTTCGCCGTCCAATGCGGCGGCAACAGGTTGGGCGCTCCCAACGCTAGTCTTCGTAACAATCAGATTCTCAGCCGCACGAACGTCCAGTACGAATTCTCGAACCAGCCGCGACACGGGAGGCAACGCGGGATCAGAGCCGTTATCGCCCTGCGCAACCGCATAGCCCTCCCCGGTCTTGATCAGTCCCAGTTCCCGGATGTCGCGCGAGAGCGTAGCCTGGCCGACAAGAAACCCCTGTTTCTTTAATATCCGCTGAAAGTCGTCCTGACTCGCCACCGGTCCTTCCTGCACGAGTTCCAGAATCGCTCTTTGCCTTAAAGTCTTGTTCATGCATTTATATTCATGAAAATGAATAACTATTCATATGGTAAAGGTTTTGCAAATGCTGTCAAGCAAAAATTCCGATAGTTCGAACTTTGGGAAGGGTGCCGCAAAAGGGGCCTGGAGGTCTTGAATCCGAAAAAAACCCACCGCCAATTCTGACGATGGGTTTCTATTCTCTGGAGTTCTGTTAAGCGTGCCGGGCTGCGGGGAGCTGCTAGTTCTGGTTTTGCTTGCTCGTTTTTGAACTTGCGGCCTGCTTCGGCGCTTCCTCGAAGAACTCGACCAAACGATCAATCAATCTTCGGCGGCCGCCAATGACATGCAACCCACTCTCGTGCTGATGTTCCTCGAGAATCTTATTTAGATTGGTTTCTAGTTCGCTCATGGTCACCTCCACCAAATCTTGCAACAACTAAAATATCAACTTTGAGGGACCAAGAGAGATCAGAAATTATGATGCAGGCGATAAACAATTTGAATGAAGCGAGGTGTAATTATTTCGAGGTCGCGGCCAACTGCCGCACTGTGCTGATAAACGTTGTGGTTGCACGGGTTAAGGTACGATCACGACGATACGCCAGTCCCAACTCCCGCCACAGTTCTTCGTCCTGGAGCGCGATAAGCTTGACCCGGCCCGCTAGCACTTGATCCCGAGCGAAGCTGGCGCTGATCAACGAAACACCAAGTCCAGCAGCTACGAAGCTCTTGATCATTCCAACGCTTGGCAATTCCATTCTGACCTGTAATTGCGCCGCGTATGGACGAAACAATTTGTCCATTACTCGCCGGCTGTAACCCGTCTTCGGAAGCAGTAGCGGTTGTTTGGCGATCTCGCTAACGGGAACAACATCATGCCTCGCTAATGGGTTTTGAGGATTCACCATCAGCATCAACTGGTCCCGAAAAATTGCATGCGTCTTCAAACTTGAGGACTTTATGGGAAGAGTTACAATGCCGACGTCAATGGTGCCATTCTCGAGTTTCTCGACAATCTTGTAACTAAAATTTCGGTAGATCGTAATCTGCACGCCGGGATAAAGACTTGAATACTTGGCGAATACGTCGGGAAGCACATATAAGCAAGTCGCTTCATTCGCGCCAACTACAAGCGTTCCACGCGGACTGCTTCCCTGATCGGCCACTGCGAGTAGCGACTCATCCCGAGTTTGCAAAAGCCGCTCAGCATACGCGAATAGAACCCGTCCCGCCGGCGTCAGTGTCACGTCCTTACCCGAACGGTCCAGAAGCCGGTCGCCATACTCCTGCTCCAACTGGCGTATCTGCGCGCTCACGGCTGACTGTGAACGAAAGACTTTCTGCCCAGCACGCGAAAAGCTACCCAGCTTTGCCACTTCCAGAAACGTGACTAGTTGGTCGAAGTCCATGGATTGTGCGTGATTATATCGGAGAGCGCGGCTACATCTTCCTGAAAGTTTTTCTGTCCGAGAACTACATAGCTCGCACAATTGCCGAATGTGGCTTTGGCGCTGATAATGTTTGCGGAGGAATAAGCAATGCCTGACTTAGCAGCCAAGACCTGCGTTCCCTGCCGCGGCGGGGTTCCACCACTTCGCGGAAAAGAACTCGATGATATCTACAAGCAACTTCCTGAGTGGTCTCATTGGAAGGTGTTGAATGAACATCACATCACCCGGGCGTTCACCTTTCCGGATTTCAAGCAAGCACTCGCCTTCGTGAACCGCGTCGGGGAAGTAGCCGAGGCGCAAGGACATCATCCGGACATCTTGCTGACCTGGGGCAAAGCAGAGATCACACTATGGACGCACAAAGTGGACGGCCTGACCGAAAGCGACTTCATCATGGCCGCAAAGATTGACGCACTAAATCAGAGCTGAGCCAGCCGTCTAAATAAAATGGAGCGGGAGACGGGGATCGAACCCGTGACATCCAGCTTGGGAAGCTGGCGTTCTACCGCTGAACTACTCCCGCATAGTGCACAATTTGCCTGCCAGCTAATATTACCTCATGATCGCGTAGAATTCGGACTCCTAAAGCGCGGACTTCATAACAGGCGATTTTCATGAAACTTGTCATACGACGGTCCAAAATCCATGCCGATGGCTGTTATACAACAAAACCCCTGAAGAAGAGATCTCTGGTTGCCGAATACACCGGACCTCGCATTTCGATTGCAGAAGCCGATGCGCTCTATGAAGACTCTCCGCGTACTTACCTGTTCGGATTGACGAACGGCACGCAAGTGATAGACGGCGATGGAGTCGCGGCATTCATCAATCACTCCTGCGATCCAAATTGCGAAGCGGATGAAATTGACGGACGCGTGCTCATCACTGCGATTATGAATATCGCCGCCGGCGACGAAATCACCTACGACTACAACCTGTACGATGGCGATCTCGAAGATTTGTCGCCATGTTATTGCGACGCCAAGAATTGCCGGGGCAGTATGTACTCCAAAAAAGAGTTGGCTAAGCGCGCCAGGCTGGCCAGGACTTCGCGCACAAAACCCAAGCCGGCGAAAAACTTAGTGAGCACGATGGGATCGTTTCCATCCGCGTATTGAACCCCAGGCGTTGTTAACCGGAGGTCTATTAAGGTCAGGTCCAGCGGAACCAGCGTAACGCAAGCCCGAAAGAGATTCCTCCCCATAGGACCAATACCAGAATTCTTCCGGCTTGTGAGGAGAGCGAAGCACCTTGCAGAATTGTTGTGCGAAGCGCATCGTTGAGCGCGGTCAACGGCAAGGCTTTGATGTAAGGGAGTATTCGCGCAGGAAAATGCTCGTAAGAGAAGAACACGCCGGAAAAAATCCACATCGGCATCATGGCAAGATTGATGAGTCCACTCACGGTCTCAACTTTTCTCGCGCGGCAGGCGGTCAATAATCCGAATCCTCCAAATGCCACCGATCCCAGCGTACCCAGCAGCAGGATGTTCCAAAGCGATCCTAGAACGCGAAGGTGAAACGCCAACATTCCCAATCCCAACAGCAGGGCGATCTCAATAAGCATAAGCACGAGACGGCTACCGGCAAGTGCAAGCAGGAAGTCGCTTTTTCGCATGGGCGTCGCCACAAACCTTTTCAGTAATTTTCGCTGGCGCATATCCACTACCGCGAAGCCGACTCCCCACATGCCGGAATTCATCAGCGTCATTCCTAACAGGCCAGGAATCAGAAAATCTATGTAACGCGATCCGGGCTCGGTGGAGACAGCGGAAGAAGCTGGCACAGGATTCTCTCGACCCGCGCCGGATTGCAAAGCATCATCCACTTCGGCGCGGGAAAGTAGGGTTTCCGATCGCGATGGATCGTAGATGTAACGAACGCCTCCCCGGCCGTCAGGCTCGACAACCAGATCGTACTTGCCGAAGTGAAAGGCTTGTAGCGCTTGCGTCCTATCTAGAACCTGCGCTCGTATTGACGGCCCTTGAGGCGACCTTTGGATCATGTCGGCGATTTCCTGGGCGCCCGGGTTAGAGACAATTACGATCGAAGTGGTTTCCACCGGCTTGTTGCGAAAAGCAATGCCAAGTCCGAGGGCGAGCAGAAGCGGGAAACCGAATATCCAAAAAATCAGCTCGGGCTCGCGCACGAGTTCTCTCATTCTTGCCAGGAGGAGATGGGCGAATCCAGACCAGCGGCCGTTAAGACGTGGGGGGACGGCGGGCGGAGTCAATCGTGTGGCACGTGTTTGTTCTGCAATAGCCAAAGTGAGCCTGATCCCTCGAAACAACTGTCTATGTACTGCTACTCTTCCCGCAAATGACGGCCGGTCAAGTGCACGAACACATCTTCCAGACTCGCTTGCCGGGTAGTCAAGTGAAGCAGTTGCAATTTCTGCATTCGAACCATATCGAGAAGCGCGGGAATGGTGGTGTGCGGCTCGCGGACGGTAAGGCTGATGATTTCGTCTTCGTGTCGAACTGAGTCAACTCCGGGAAGTGCTTTCGAGTGACCGAGAAAATCGGCATCAGAACCACCGCTAACTGCAAACTCCACGACATGATGGCCTCCGAGGCGCTCGATAAGTTCGGTTGGCGTGCCCTCGGCGATGACTTGGCCGTGATCAATCACCGCGAGGCGATCGCAAAGACGCTCGGCTTCGTCCATGTAGTGTGTCGTCAGAAGCACCGTACCACCCACGCGCAGAAATGTGCGGAT
Organism: Terriglobales bacterium; assembly: GCA_035999525.1. Classification (GTDB taxonomy): domain Bacteria; phylum Acidobacteriota; class Terriglobia; order Terriglobales; family Acidobacteriaceae; genus PALSA-188. The sequence goes on along the minus strand of DASYGR010000099.1, from coordinate 15,759 downwards.
GATCTCCCAAAGCTGGCGGCGGCTTTGAGGATCGAGCCCGGTGGTCGGTTCATCAAGGAAAAGAATTTTTGGATTGCCGACAAGGGCTGTTGCTACCGCCAACCGCTGTCGCTGTCCGCCCGACAGTTTGCCCACCCATGCATCGGCTTTCTCGCCGAGTTGCAATTCCTCCATTACTTCGGCGGACGATCTTGGTTGACGATAGAAGCTGGCAAATAGCTCGATAGTTTCCCGCACCGATAGCTTTTCGGAGAGACGCGTTTCCTGCAAAGATATTCCGAGCCACTCGCGTAATTCACGAGTATGGGTCTCCCAAGTATGCCCGAGAATTGTGACTTGGCCTGAGGAAGGCTGAAGCAGCCCTTCAAGAATTTCTATGGTCGTCGTCTTCCCTGCTCCATTGGGCCCGAGCAATCCAAAACATTCGCCGGCCTGAATTTCGAGATTTAGGCCGCGAACAGCCTCGACCTTTCCGTCGTAGGTCTTGCGTAAATCTCGACATTGGATCGCTGCGGGCAAGAAAGAATTCTAGCGTATCGGGTGCAAAACGAACGTCAGTCCCTTTCGGCAAACCTGAATAGGAAGTGAGTTAGAATAACTCTCCTAACAGGAATCTTGAATGCACGAAGATCGATACGGCTTCACTTGACAGACTTCCCTCTAAACGCCCGTGTGTCGTTTCCACCCTCGTTTATAACTAGCTTTGAAAGGAGATTGTCATGTTGCGGAATCTTGGATTCCTGCTGCTTTCCGTCTGCCAACTTGCCGGGTTAATTTCGGCTCAGGAGACACGCCACTTCGTGTTTCACTATGGCTTTGTCATAAGAAACATTCCAACCGGCGAAAAGGTTCGTATATGGATTCCGCTCGCGACGTCGAATGAATCCCAGGAAGTCCGCGTGTTGTCGGCGGCTGGCGATCTTCCGCTTAAAAGAACACATGAGTCAAAATATGGGGACGAAATGTATTTCGCCGAGACATCCAAGGCCAAGCAATCTGAGCTGCATTTCGAAATCGAATATGACATTGTCCGCCACCAACGGCTGGTTCTGGGAACTTATTCTCCGCATTTGGAAAGCGTCAAACTCACGGAACGAGACCGGAATGAATTCTTAGCGCCGGACCGCCTGGTGCCCGTCACGGGACTGCCCGCGCAACTCGCTGCTTCCGTCGCAGAATCTGAGGCCACACCGCTGGATAAAGCCCATGCGATCTACGATTATGTCTTTGCGAATATGCGGTACGACAAGACTGGGACTGGCTGGGGGCAAGGCGATGTGCTATACGCTTGCAACGCAAAAAAGGGCAATTGCACGGACTTCCATTCGCTGTTCATCGCAATGGCACGTTCGCAAGGCATTCCGGCGCGCTTTGACATTGGATTTCCCCTGCCTTCCGGGGCGCACTCCGGAGAAATCACCGGTTACCACTGTTGGGCGGACTTCTTCGAGCCCCAGCGTGGATGGGTCCCCGTTGACATTTCCGAGGCGTGGCAACATCCAGAAAAAAAGAGTTTCTTATTTGGCGCCCTGGATGCCGATCGTGTGCAGTTCACCACAGGTCGGGATTTACGGCTAAGTCCGGCTCAAGACGGACCGCCATTGAATTATTTCATTTACCCATATGTGGAAGTCGAAGGAAAAGAATATTCGAACGTCTCGCAGGCATTTTCTTTCGCGGATGTGGGGAGTGAAGCCTCCGCGGGAACGCGATAAACTGTGGCTCGCTGAGGCGATATCCCTGCTGCATCAAAAATCAACGGATCGGATGAACATTAGCATTACTTGAATGCTTCAACGTAAAGCGAATGCTGAAGCCCTGAATCGTTCGGTTCAAAAGAAGGAACCTTACTGCCGTAAAGGCGGCTCTTTCCTTCCGCAGATTCCTCCACTTCGCTGAAACCGCATTTGCGCAACACTTCATCAAGATAACTAAAGTCAAAAGCTGTGCGGTGCTGTCCGTCACAGAACACGAAATTGGCGAATCGCCCTCCGATGGAATCGAAATGCCGGGGGAAGGAATCGTAAAACCATTCAGTACGATTTTCCTGATAGGCAATGATCGCGCTTCGCAGGCTCGGAACGATTAGCCGGAGGCCGCCGCCAGGTTTGAGCACGCGAAGGCTTTCATGAAAAAGCTGCTCCAGTTCATCGGGGAAAAAATGCTCGACCATATGCGTAGAGTAGATGGATTCAACAGAAGAATTCCGAAAAGGCAACCCTTGTCGGACATCAAGCCAGAGATCGAGTTTGTGAAGAGGATTCGCGTCAATATTTACGAAGCCTGGAAGAAATTTTGGCCCGCAACCAAGGTGCAGGTGTCGCGGGTGGCCATTTCCGGCACCGATTGAGTACAAACATCTGCGCAGCCAATAGTTCGGCAACGTAGCCTTTGCAATGGTCAGGAAAAGGAGATCTTTGTAACGTTGGTGAAGCAAGAAAGCCCCTCGAAGATCAGTTCTGGCATTATAGGTGAAAACTACCGAGCTTTTTGGTTTCGAGAATATTGGTTCGATTACAAGCTGCCAGCCAGTGCAAGCATCTGATCCACATGAAGCTGCCATGAAAAGTCTCGCGATCGCGCGAGACCTTTTGCGGCAAAGTTCTGGCTTATGTTGCGGGACTCGACCATCCGCCAGACTTGCATGGCAAGGTCCTTCGGGGAAAACCGCTCAAAGTAGAGCGCGGCTTCTCCGCACACTTCCCTGTGTACATTCAAGTCCGAAGCAACCACGGGCAATTCGCTGGCCATAGCCTCGACAAGAGGATGAGCGAATGTTTCCGTGTACGCCGCCGTTGTGTAGATGTGGCATGAACGATACAGTCCGTGAAGTTGTTCATAAGGCACCGCTCCCAGCTCCACCACGCTGTCAGTGATCTTTAATTTGCGTACCAGGGCATTCGCGAATTCAGTCCGGTAGGAACCTGGATTTTGTTCCGGTGCCAGCTTGCAAGTGAGGAAAAGTTTAACCGGCCGGCTTCCCATGCGCTCTTGAAGTATTGGGATTGCGCGAAATAGTGTTTCAAAATTGCGATAGTAATTGTAGTGGCTTACGAACAACAGACGGACCGCGTCCTGGGCGGCATCAAGTTTTCGCTGAATTTCGTCTGCTAGCGGCTTTCCGTCTTGAAAGAAACGTTCGCGATCGAAACCGTGATGAATGGTTTTTACGTGAGTGCCGGTCCAATCGCTCAGTTCTTTCGCAAACGCCTCGCTGGGGGCGACAGCGCAATCGGCCCAGATCACTGAGCGTTTCGCGAATAATCCTTTGCCCTTGGTATCCAGTAGCAGCCGGTAATCGCCACGGCAACGCAGGTCCCCAAGAAAATCCTTCGACGTGTAAAGAGAATTGCCAGACAACAGTATTTGTGGGACAGGCGAAGTTCTCAAAGCAAAATTTCCGGTGGAGACCAACACATCCGCGCCACTGTCCCTTATCAATCCGCTGAGATGAGTCTGTTCATACCAGAAACGTCGCACGGCACCTGCCGAATTCTGCATGGTAACGAGTGAAATGTTGGGTAGGGTAATCCATTCGCGATGAAAGCTTTCGCTTACCGCTACGGTGGTCTTCACGCCGGTTCGCTTCGCCAGCTCGGGGACTACATTACGTAGATAGGTAAGGCCAGCGCCTGCGCTGGCAGCCACTCCATTTAGGAACAAATGCATCAGGGAACCGAGGGAATCAGGGCACTTTCGTGTGGCATTTGCATTTCGGAGACGTAGAGCCGATCACGTGCCCGCGACGTAGAATGAACGAGATCCATCAACATGAACCCAAATGTCCAGAAGAACACGCAGTTGTAATAGCCGACGGCGAAGAGCCAGTCTTCGAAGAATGCGTGTGCTAATCCTGCCATAAGAACGAGAGCTACAGGAACTGCTGGCGAGAACGGGTCCCTTGTCTGCCAAAGGTAGCGAAGTACGCGGCCAATATTGACAACGGTAAGAATGATAAGGCAAACAAACGGCACGACTCCCACCAGACCCACTCCTTCCAAAATCGCAAGGTAGCTGTTTCCATGCTCTCGCGTGGTGGTGGTAGTTGATCCAAAATTGCCCACTTGAACAGCATCGTTATCAAAGGCCGAGAGCACGGTTCCAAAACCGGTCCCGAACCAAGGATGCTGCTCGATAGAAGATACGGTCGTGTCCCAAATGGGGCGTCTGGAACCCAGCGCCCCAGCTTGCTCTTTTCCTTTAAACAGAAATCGTGATCGCAGAGTGGTAGCTGCGGTGGGGGAATTCGGTAGGGGCACAACATAGGACACCACAGTTGCCGTCAATAAAACTATGGCAAGGCCCTTGATCAGTATTCGATAGTTCCGCAATAGTACGCAAAACAAAATGCAAGATATGGACGCGGCGATGATACCGGCGCGAGCGTAGCTGGTTAACAGCAAAATCACGGACAACAGCAGGGCAAACGTTCGGCGTCTTTTGATTCGCACGTTGTCGGCTACCGAGGTTCCCCAGAGCATTAGAGGAACAATGACAACGCCCATAACCGCGCCCAAAGAATTCGGATTCCCGAAAAATTGATGATGCAGGATGAAATACTGCAATATTGCAAAATAAATTAGCGCCTCACATCCCCACAGCAAACCTGCGAAGAATTTCTGTTCTCTGCCCATGATCGCGAGGCGGGCTCCGAATGAGCAGTATAAAAACAGGAGAAATAGGCTCAAGGCTTTCAAGAGCGGTTGTTTAGGAAAGGAGGAGACTTCCGCCGACGTCGTTGCGGCTACTACACAAGACAATGCAATCCAATGAATTAGTCCCGCTGAAAACGAATAGTTCCTCAGATAAATAATCATCCCGGCAAGCCCGCCAGCACCCAGTACCACCCAACGCAGGGCGTACCATATTCCTGCGAGTGGGACGTCGGTTCCAGCGAACAGGAAAACCATAATAAGTACCGGAAAAAATCGTTGATCATATTTCCAGATGACAGCCGCTAGTGCTTCCAGCAACAAAAGCCCGCCCAGATACTCCATGTTGGTAAAGTAACCGGGCCTGATTAGCACTAATACACCGGTGACGATCGCGCAGATTGCGATGATCAATGCCAAACGAAGCCCGTCTTTCCATCTATTCATAGCTTTGTCTTTGCCGAGAAGGCCGCCTTGGCAATACCACCCGCACATATTTCCGGCGAGAAATGCAGAATCCGCTCTCTGCTATTCTCTCCCATCTCCCGAATTATTTCCGGATTGCTTGCAACTTCCCTGAGCACTTGAGCCAATGTTTCGATATTTCCAACAGGAATTACAAAACCATTCGATCCCTCTTCAACCAGATCAGGAGTACAACCGGCCACGTCCGAGCAAACTATCGGCAAGCCACACGCCATTGCTTCGTTCACAACCAGACCCCACGGATCGGTATGGGTGGGTAAAACCAACGCGTCGGCGAGAGCGTAATACCGGGCCAGATTTTCCCTCTGAACGAAACCCGGGAAACGAATTGAACCTACTTTGACCGTTTGCGAGAGTCGTTCAAGCTTTACCCGCTCGGGTCCATCGCCCACGAATACTAATCCAACCTCGGCCCTGAGTTGAAGGTCTAATGTGGCATATGCATTGAAGAGATCGAAGATGCCTTTTTCGATCACCATTCTGCCAACAAAAAGAAAAAAACGCTCCGGAAGATCAAGTTGTGAACGCCATTTCGCGGCATTTTTTCGAACCTCGTCGGAGATACTCTTATAAAGGTCATTACCCACTGCGTTCGGTGCCGTGAATATTTTCTCCTCAGAAATATTAAAAGACTGCAGGTATTGCCGAGACGCTTTCCCGGGAACGACGAAGCCATCGCACCTGCCGATAAAGGTGCGTTTCAATGCCTGGGTGAGCGAATGGTTATGTCGCAGGTCCCTGGAATTACTTTCCGTCCACAGGAGAAAGGGCAGATGATTTTGGCCCGCCCACAATAAAGCGCGCCACGAGGCAATATAGTTATAACCACCGCAGATAATGACGTCAGGCTTGGCCTTACGCAAGGCGGCTCCCACGCCAACGTTGAGAAGGAAATTATGCTTTCCGACGCGTTTCCTATGAGAAGGAAGCACTTCCCAACTAAAACGGATTTCCTCTTTGTAGACTAGCCAGTCCCGAGCTTCGGGATCGGTCTCGGCCAGGAAAATAACATGCAAATCAATGCCCTCGACTTGCGCCAAGGCGTTAAAGACCGGTATGCGATATGGCGCTATGATTTCGGTCAGAATGACCAGCCGCTTTCTCACGCGGCGCACTCCCGATAAATCCTGGCCAGCCCTTCTGCCTGGTGGGCAAGGGTAAACCCTCGTAAAACTGTCCGTCGCGCTTGTGCCCCAAGGTCCTGCCGGAGTTGCGAATCCTGCAACAGCATGGAGATTGCGTGCGCGAGATCCTCCACGCTGCCGGGCCGGACCAACCATCCATTAGCGCCATGTTCGATAACTTCATCAATGCCTTGTCCCCGGCAGCCGATTGGTGGGATCCCACTGGCCATCGCCTCTAAATACACGCAACCGAGCCCTTCATAGCTGCTCGGTAAAGCGAATATCGCGCAGCGTTGCATTGCGTCGGCCACTTCTGCGCGGCTCTTGCGTCCGCGAAAAAGAACTTTGACATTCAACTTCGCGGCAGTTTCCATGAGCTTCGCCCGCTCCGGGCCATCACCGATCAGTTCGCAATAGACTTCGGGAAAGTTCGCATGCACCATAGCCAATGCCTGCAAAAGAATATGCTGGCCCTTAGTCGGAATTAAATTACCAACGCAAAGAATTGAATCGGGCTTTGAGTTGCCGCCCGCAGGATGAAATTTTTCTGGATCCACTCCGTTGTAGACCACTCCAGTTTTCGCCTGACTAGAAGCGCCTTTCAGTACCCTGTCTCTGACCTTTTCGCTTATACAGATGACAGATGCCGCAGAGCGATAAACAAATTTTGAAACGTGCTCACACCACTTGCCGGCGCGGCCAGCGACTTGTTCGGTAAAGTAGGCGTCGAGGCCGTGAACTGTGACTACAAATGGGATTTTAAGTTCCCGGCCCAATAATGCTGAAGCATGCCCACATGGAAGCGCGGCGTGCGCATGAATCACATCAATGGGATTGGATCGGTGTAGCTCGCGGACGGTTCTTAGAAGGCTCGCAAAAAGCAACCCGCCTGCTGTGGGAAGGCCAATACCGCTGGGCAATGAAATATATCGTTTCCGCTGGGCTGGAAATGCAGCGCTGCCAGTGGCTGCAAAAGGCCGATAGAAAGGCACAGCGACAACGACCGTATGGCTGATCCCCAGGTTGGACATCAATTGCAGAGGCTCCGCTACGAAACAACCCCGCGCGTCGTCCAGTGCAGTTGGATAGAACGGAGTGAGCGTCAGAACGTGTAGTCGTCTCCCAGGTGAAGCGAGCGCGAGATCGGACGAAAGGCTCTCGGTCATACTACGCGGCCGTTTGCATGTCCGATGCTAACCTTAAAAATATTGACTCCCACTTTCGAGTGATCAAATCCCAATCGAATTTCTCACTGTGAAGACGTCCGGCCGAGCCTAGTCTGTTGCGAAGTTCCGCATTATCGAGTAACTCTCGCAGTCTCGCAAAAAGTTCATCATTGCATTCCACTACGAAACCCGTCTCTCCATCAATTACAGTTTCCGGATTGTAGTCCCTTCTGGCTATAACCGGCAGGCCAGAGGCCGCCGCTTCAAGAATTACTTTAGGAGATCCCTCCCATTTGGATGGAAACAGAAACACATCAGCGCGCTGATACTCCTTCCGCAAAGCTTCAGTGCTGAGCGGCCCCAATAAGAAAACATTGGCGAGATTTTGAGCTTGGACTGCCTCACGCAACTCCTCAGCCATGATTCCACCGCCCGCGATTGCGAAGTCTGCTTGCGGAAACCGAAGAGCCGCCTCCAACATCAAGTGCGGCTGCTTGAAAGGACGCAACGATCCCGCGAATAGGACGCGGGTGCGCGAATTGCACTGCCGTTCCTTTCCGGGCGTAAAGAATTTCGTGTCCACCCCCGTTTCCACAACTTCACTGAACAGGCCGTATTCGGATTGCAAACTTCGTTTCACCGCCTGCGAATTGCTGAACAGGAAATCACAGTGCAGGATTGTCTGCTCCCATAGTCTGATTCCCTCCGGGCTGATTGTGGGCTCATTACGCACGTCGGATTGTGATTCAATCGTTCCGATCGTGATGCGATCATCCTTCCATTTTTGGCGAAGCCGGAGATAGAACTTACTGGCGGGCGCGGCCTTCATATAAAAGAGAATATCGTGTTGTCCGAAAATGAACTCCCGCAAAATTCTGATCGTCTGCCTGCGTTTGGGTAGGTGAATGAGCCTCGTGTTCGGCCTCGACTGAACGCTGGGATCTGGTGGATTAAGATAAAAGGTGCTTACGTGAAATTTGACGGGATCCAGTCGCCTTATGATTTCACGTCCATTTGTCATTTGCGCATTCGTCAGACCCTCGTCGGCGAGGCTATCTACCAGAATGCGAAGGGGAAGCTGAATCTTTTTTGAATGCATTCCTGCAAGTGGCTCGGGATCAACCATGTTAGGCGACGACACTACCAACCGGCTCTCCACATTGTAGGCTCAGGTCGCGAAGCTGAGCCTCAAGGCGTTGTCCCGTCTCGCGAGAATGGATCGACTGTGCAATATGCTCCTTGGCGCGTTCGAGTAGCCTCCGCCGCACCGGCTTCTCAGCATTTGCGGGAACGGGATGGAGTTCCGCAGGATCGCTTTTAAGATCAAACAAACTCTCTTCCGACGAACCGAAATCAAGCACCAATTTGTACTGCGATTCGCGAACAACAATCATCCGCGGGCCCGTCCGACTTTGAGGCTCGAAGGGGTTTTTGCAAGTCCCTATAGATTCCACAATTGCGGCTCTGCCAGCATGTTCTTCACCTGATTGTGGCCACACGCTAGTCCCCCGAAATGCTTCTGGCGCTGGAATGCCCAAGGCGTCCATGAGGGTTGGTGCCAAATCAACAAGGCTAAATGGCTCACTATGAATGTTCGGTCGGCTTGCTTTCGATCCACGCAGCAGCAACGGGACATGGATCAGTTCTTCGAAAAGCTTTGCAGGGGAATGGTAGCGGCCGCCATGCTCGAGAAATTCTTCACCATGATCGGCTGTTAACGCGAATACGCAGTTATCCCATAACCCCTGACTCCGTAATTTGTCCACTAGGCGTCCAACTTGCAAGTCCACCCAACGTATTCCGGCGTCGTATAGCGCGACTACTTTATCTCGACGGCGGCGAAGACGACGCGCACCCACGCCTTCCCGGTTCCAATACGAATTGGTACGCAGGGCATGTGCAGCATTTGTGTCCCCGGCCATCCACTGCAATGCTTCTTCCTTCGGATAATAAGGGGAGTGGGGGTCCATGAAATGCAGCCAGAGGAAAAACGGCTGCCCGCCGATGTTGTCAAGCCACGCACTGGCTTCGTTCACAATTATGTCGGCGGAAGGAAAACGCCGCAGCGAGTCTAAAGATTGAACGGAGCGGCTCGCTATAGCCTGACAATACTGGAAATAAAGTTCGTCATAGACTCCCCCGAGCGGCCCAAGGGAGTGGCTGGCTTTGTCCAAAAATGAATTGACGCGGTTTCGCAGTGAAGCAGTCGCATGCTTGGGCATATCTGCTTGCGGAGAATCTTCGGCAAGGAAGTCATTGAATGTGTCGAATCCCGCGTCGTAGCCAAACCGGGGGGACAAGTACGGATTGGCGGCGAGAAATGCGCCCGTAGCATATCCTGACTGGCGGAGTGCAGATGCAATTGTAGGTTCTTCAGGCGCGATACCGATCACATCCCTTCCCAACGCAAGCGGATGTCGGGATGCCATGATTGCCGGGAATGAATAATAAGTGGGTGCGCCGGCCACTATAGCGTTTGAGAACACGGTGCTCGACCCAGCCAGCGCATCAAGAAATGGAGTCGGTTCCCGGGGATACCCAAGAAAGCCGACGTGATCGGCCCGAAGACAATCTACGGTGATAAGTACCAGCGACGGGACCATTATTTACTCAACTCGCCCGTATCAAGGCTCTGGACGGTTACGGAAACCGTGCCTCTGGTGGATCGAAACTTTCCGCGGTTCACAATATCGTATGCGTCCAAATCATGCACGTAGAGCAGATTCGGAAACTTCTTCTCCAGCGCAGTTAAGAATTCGTCTAGCAAAGACAAGGTTGGACCGCGAAAGTCTTTTAAAGAAGAGTGGAAATTTATGGCGTGAACCGAAATGATTGCCGGAACCCCTCGAGCAAAACAACTTTCTGCAAGTTGAACATATTTTTCGACCGGTAAATCCCTTTGACTGGGTTCGATATCGATCGTCCGATGCAGATGCAGCATCTCGTAGTCATCCATGTGAGGGGGCAGCGGTGAACCGCTTCCGTTCTGCACAACGTGAATTCCATGCTCAGCCCAGACCCTGTGAGTGTCGCTATTTGCGCGATATCCGGGGGCGCAGGCCGAGTAGGCCGGGCACGAAAATAATTTCTTAAAAATGGCAGCGGCATCTTTGATTGCATTGCTCTGCGATTCAGCCGACAAGAAACCCTGCCGTGGTTTTTCAGGATTGTTATATTCGTATCCCACCCATGGCATTCGCCAATAAATATAGGGGGTCTCAGCCCGCCAGAGAGTTCGCAGCAGATGAGATTGCGAATTGTCCTTCGCTAGCGCATGCTCTACGGCAATCTGACAAAAGTGAGTCAGGCCGTGAAGCGATGGAAAGAAAACGCCGTCCTTAATCCCTGATCGGTAGGCTTCGAATAATCCCTCGCGCTTCCAGTTTCCGGGCAGGCCATCCGTTAATGGCATGAGACTGATGTCTTTAAGTCCGCCTTGCGAAATCTTTTCGAAATCAAGGTTTGCCATCACAAAATTCATACCCATGCATGCTGAACGCCCGGTGGAATCGCGATGTCCTTTAAGGAACTCGTGGATCGCGGTAACATCTTCCGCGGTTTCGAGCGTATAGAAATCGTACGGATGTTCCCCCAACCGAATTCCCTCGGCGCGAAGAAGTTCATAGCCCTCTTTGTCGCGAACTCCCACTCGACCCCAATCGTCGCTTTGCAGGAGGACGAGAGGGCGCTCGATTTGAAAGTTCCGTGAGGGTTTGTGCTTCCCTCGCCGCCAACGATTTTGCAACAAATTAAGCAAGTTGGATTTTTAGGACCTCAGGCGAATCTAAACGAGGCCAGAATTGGCCAAAACAAAACGGAGGGAGGACGTGGCGTGTTCATTATTTCAAATCCGCCATTGCGGTGCGTATAAGTTCCGCGAACCCAGCAACAATCCCCAGGATAAGGCCAACCAAATACAGCCAGCTGGTATGCAGCCACCGGTCCAACCCAGCGCCAATGAGCCATCCGGCTATCGTCGCGGCCGGAAAAATGAAAGCCAATTGACTATAGTGTGCCAGTTGCACCCACGCATTTTTTTTGTCGGCGGAATTATCGTCAGAAGAGGGCATAAAACTTCTTCCTGCTCGCGGCAATCGCCGAAACAGCCATCAGGATACTTGAATCGGAAGACTAAGTCAGTCGCCGTAACCTTTCAATCGCCTGAACCCATGGCTTCAAATGAATTCCGTTTACCGTGCGTTCCCAATCTTAAGAGCGGTCCTAAGTCAGAAGGGTAATCATGAAGCGGGCTGACGAAGAGTTCCAGTCGCTTGAGCCTGATGCAGCTCAATCAGTTCGCGAATTCGTATCGCATCTTTTTTGCGGTGTCCATGGCTGGTGATGGGATTGGTGCCACCTGTGGAGTCAATTCTGATTTCCGACCAAAGTATTCCAGTAGCAATCTGCACGGAAGCAACTTGAGGTATTGCAATGCTCTCATCATTGCTACCGAAAAGCCGGGATTTAACGCGACTGACACGCTGCGGGGTAACGACGATGCGAGTCGGAAATATAAAATTGCCCTTCGTCCAACGGCTGGCCGAAAAAGATTCAGTCGAGGGCCCCGACTGACTTGATTCGTCCGCTTGCCCTGGTTTCAACGATGCGCTCATTCCGGCATCCTCCTCTGTCATTCATCCATCGCGATCGAACATCCTGGAAGCCTGCAGCTTCGCACAATTGCTGCGCCGCCGCCCATGCGGCTAACCATGTCGTCGGGTTCCAGACTTCCGATAGTATCCCCAAGTTACAGGCCCTTCAAGAACTGTCGTATCACGATACGAGCGGCGTTTGTTTATAATCGGGCCTTCCATCTTTCATCTTAGCGATTAAGAAGGACCTCATTGCCACTCGATGAAACAATCTATGCGCTACGGCTGGAGAAGCTCAAACAGATCGAAGCTTTGGGACAGCCGACTTACCGCAGCAGCTACGAATTCACTCACACAGTCCCCGCAATCGTAGCTGAGTTTGCGACAAGAACCGCGGAGGAATTGGAGGCCGCTCGCGTCAATGTGCGGGTTGCTGGCCGAATCATGACGATTCGTTTAATGGGAAAGGCTGGCTTCGCCCATATTCAGCAGGGCGGGCAGAAACTCCAAATTTACGTAAAGAAAGATGCCGTAGGCGAAAAAGGATTTGAGCTCTACAAACTTCTCGACATTGGCGATCACATCGGGGTTGCAGGATATCTCTTCCGAACCCGCACCGGCGAACTCAGCGTGCATGTGGACGAAATAACGTTCCTTTCCAAAGATCTTTTGCCGTTGCCGGAAAAGTGGCATGGCCTCGCTGAAGTAGAACTTCGTTATCGGCAACGCTACCTGGACCTAGTGATGAATCCAGAGGTTCGCGAGGTGTTTCTGAAACGCAGCAAGCTGGTGCAGTCCATGCGCCGATTTCTGGATTCGAACGGATTTATCGAAGTCGAAACACCGATGATGCAGTCAATCGCCGGGGGTGCGGTAGCGCGACCTTTCGTCACCCATCACAATACGCTGGACATTGACCTTTTTCTGCGAATCGCGCCTGAGCTATATCTTAAAAGGCTTGTCGTGGGCGGGTTTGATCGGGTTTATGAGATCAATCGCAATTTCCGCAATGAAGGCATTTCTACACGCCACAACCCCGAGTTCACCATGCTCGAGTTCTATCAGGCTTATACCGATTTTCGCGGAGTGATGGACCTCACGCAACAGCTGATCGAACGCGCAGCGATGGATGTGACTGGAGGAACAAAGACAAAATGGGGCAACGACGAAATAGATTGGAGCAGCCCGAACTGGCGTCGCATGTCCATGCGTGAGGCGATTATCCATAACTGGCCGGACGCAGCGGGAGCCAAACCGGAAATGTCGAGCTTTCAGTCAAAAGACAAAGTGAACGAACTGGTGCTGAGGTTTAATGCCAAGCATTCTCACATCGCATTCGATCCCAACGAGCCGGCGGGAAAAACCATCGCCAATCTATTCGAAGCCGTCGTCGAAGAGCACCTGGTTCAACCCACCATCATTTACGAATTTCCGGCAGCTATCTCTCCACTTTCCAAAAATAAGCCGGAACAACCCGACTGGGTTGAACGCTTCGAAATTTTCGCTGGCAAGATGGAAATTTCCAACGGATTCAGCGAACTGAACGACCCCGAGGAACAACGGCGCCGCTTCGAACAACAATTAGGCGAACGCGAGCGCGGCGATCAGGAAGCCCATCAAATGGACGAAGATTATATTCGAGCGCTTTCCTATGGCATGCCGCCAACCGGAGGAGTCGGGGTCGGGATAGATCGTCTGGCCATGCTCCTAACCGATTCCCATACTATTCGCGAAGTAATTTTCTTCCCCCTGATGCGCCCGGAAAAGTCTAAAGCCGCAGAAGCAGACGAAGGCCCCGCTTAGCCACAATGATTACCGCCCGTTACCCCCGTGCGTTGACTTGTTACTCTAGGCAGATTACCTTCGAGTTTCCGGAGAAATCCCTGCGTAGAGGCAATCTGTGGCAAAACGTCCCATCATTACTTTGACGACCGACTTCGGACTCAACGATCACTTCGTGGGAGCCGTGAAAGGCGTGATTCTAGGAATCACTCCAGATGTTGAGATCGTTGACATTTGCCATTCGGTGCAGCCATTCGACATTTTGGATGGCGCGCTGACCATCGCGCAGGCTTATGCATATTTTCCGCCCGGGACAGTGCATCTTGTAGTCGTGGATCCCGGCGTAGGTACAGACCGCCGCCCAATCATCGCCAGCACGGAACGTCACCACTTCGTGGCTCCGGACAACGGGGTTCTGTCTTTAATTTATGCGCGCGAAGAGCGTTTGCATGTGCATCACGTAACTGCGGAACATTATTTTCTTGAAAACGTGAGCAATACTTTTCACGCGCGGGACGTCTTCTCGCCAGTTGCAGCCTATTTGGCAAAACGCGTTGAGTCGGATAAATTTGGCCCGCTGATTACAGACTTTGTTCGTTTTAACACTCCAAAACCAAAAGCAGTCAATGGAAACACGTTGCGCGGAGTGGTTCTCAAGGTCGATCGCTTTGGAAATCTCGTGACGAACATCACGGCACAAGATGCGCCGATGCTTTTCGAGCCTCAACCGCCGCCCTTCAAAATAGTTATTGGGAAACGGGAGATCACCGATGTCAGGACCGCCTATGCGGATGGCGCCTTGGGAGAGGTCTTCGCAATCCCTGGAAGTATGGGATATTTGGAAATCGCGGCCAACCGCAGTTCAGCGTTCCAGGTTATCGGTTCAGGCAAAGGCACGGAAGTGAATGTTATTTTGGAAGGCGCAGCAGCAACGAGCAGCGGATCGTAGCTTTTTCCTCGCCGCCCCACGGTTATGAAGGCTTCTTTCTTGGATTCGCATATCGTTCCATCTCAGCCGTCCACTTAAGAAAACGCCATAAATGGCTACGTTCCCGCCAGGTGAATTCCCAGAATTCCAAAAAACCGATTTGTTGCATCTTCACGCCGCAATAGGTTTCGATTCTCCAAAGCAGATACCGGCTCCGCCACGGCGTTAGGCGATGGCCGCGCGTGGCGTTCCATAAAAATCTAAACATTGAGATCCTCGTCCTTAGTATAGCGTCGCATAAAAGCGTCAGTTCAGCTGACCCTCCAGTTCGTGTCAGCGTATCGTAGCCCGCCGAAGCGTATATGCCTACATGCTAGAATCGCATTTTCCCTTGAGGATTCTCAGAAATTCGTGACCGACCAAAACGACCGCCAGACAGCCGAAGACCACTATTACGCGGCGCTGGATTTTGTCGCGGACGGCGATCATGAGAACGCTGTGTCGGAGTATCGGAAATCGCTCGTTGCCGATCCTACTTTTACCGAGGCCATGCATGGGATGTCGCGGGCATTGCAAGATTTAGGAAGACTTGATGAGGCAATCGCGGTCGCCAAGAGAATTTCCGAGATAGATCCCGACGACGTTCTCGCGCACACCAGCCTCTCCGTCCTGTATCAGAAAAAGGGAATGATTCCCGAAGCCGAAGACGAAGGGAACAAGGCGCGCGTTTTGGGATGGAAGCAGCAATTGAAAAAGCCGAAATTGTAGTGCAAGAAAGCATTCAGCACTCAGCATTCTGCAGCGCTTCCTAATTGCTGAATGCTGAGTGCTAGATTCTAAAATCATGGGCCGCATTCACGTTTTATCCGAAAACGTCGCTAACAAAATCGCCGCAGGCGAGGTCGTGGAGAGGCCGGCTTCGGTGGTGAAGGAACTCCTCGAGAATTCGATAGACGCTGGTGCCAATCGAATCAAGATTCAAATCGAGGCGGGAGGCAAGAAGCTGATTCAAATCACCGACAACGGCTG